>CASFRS010000004.1 GCA_949297125.1 uncultured Bacteroidales bacterium | reverse complement strand
CAGAAGCAAACTCAAAGAGTTTGATTATGCCGAGTGCAGCCTATCTTCGCTGAAACAGCAGCAAAGTTGTGCAAACGAGAGCAGAAGCAAACTCAAAGAGTTTGATTATGCCGAGTGCAGCCTGTCTTCGCTGAAACAGCAGCAAAGATAAAACAAAAGAGCCGTGCAGGGCAGTTTAACCCAGCACGGCTCTTGTCGCGTCAAACATTCCTGTCAGGCAGGAATTTTCAGCCAAATGCTATACTATTTCTTGAAGAAGCGGTTGTAGAGTCCTTCAAACACACGTCCGTGGCGTGCCTCATCTTTGCACATTTCATGGACGGTATCGTGAATAGCATCGAGGTTCTGCTGTTTTGCAAGCGTTGCAATACGCTTTTTGTCTTCGCATGCACCGCACTCTGCATCCATACGCATCTTAAGGTTCTTTTCGGTATCCCATACGCATTCGCCGAGAAGTTCGGCAAACTTGGCCGCATGTTCAGCTTCTTCCCAAGCTATGCGCTTGTAAGCCTCGGCAACTTCGGGATATCCTTCACGGTCGGCCTGGCGGCTCATGGCAAGGTACATGCCTACTTCCGAGCACTCGCCGTTGAAGTGAGCGCGAAGCCCTTCCAATATAACGGGGTCAACACCTTTGGCAACGCCAATTACGTGCTCATCGGCAAACGTCATTTTATCGCCCGTTTCAACCAATTCCTTAAACTTGCTTTTCGGCTGTTTGCACTGGGGGCAAAATTCGGGTGCTTCATCTCCTTCATGTACATAACCGCATACGGTACAAATCCATTTCTTCTTCATCTTTCTCTCGTTTTTAAGTGTTAATAATATATTACCTTTCAGGATTATCCCTTACGTCGTGTTGCAGCACACGAAGGGCAATAACCCAACAAATAAAGTTCAGTATCCGTTATCTCGCGCCCGCCGAGAAGTGCGGGACTTATCATTGGCGGAGCTATCGACAGGTCTTCCACCGACCCGCAACCTATACACCTGAAATGCGAATGCGGTTCTGTTGCTGCATCGTACCGGCAATTCTTCTCGTCGATCGTTATCTGCAACACCGCACCTTTATCTACAAGCAACTTCAATGTGTTGTAAACCGTAGTACGGGACAGCGTAGGCATTGACGGGCTCAATTCGCTGTATATGGCATCCACCGTAGGGTGTGTCCTGTGCTCCATAAGATAGTCCATTATGGCCAGCCTCTGGAGCGAGGGCTTTATCCCGTGCTCAGTCAACCTCCTGTATCCTGCACTTATATTACTGCTCGTCGGCATCAGATTTGTAATAATTACAATTTTAAATCTGTTACAAAGTTACAGTTTTTTTCCTTATATGCAAACATATTCCGGAACTTTTTCGCCGACAAACCGGCAACCCACTGATTACCAAAAAGAAAAAATGCAGCAACGCTATCCCTTGCCCTGTGCTACGGCTATTACATGGCGATACCTGTCTTTTTATTATAAAACAACTCTAAACTCGGTTTTGATTAATGTCAATGCAATTATTAATGCGGCAATTTGTAAATTTGCATGTCCATTATAGACAAACAAGCCATGAACTGGATTATATTGATTATAGCAGGGCTTTTCGAGACGGGTTTTGCCTTTTGCCTCGGAAAAATGAAAGGTTGCAGCGGTACTGAATACTATCTTTGGGGAGGATGCTTTATTGTCTGCCTTACATTAAGCATGGTCCTGCTGGCCAAAGCCGCCCAGACTCTTCCTATCAGCACCGCATATCCGGTATGGACGGGTATAGGCGCAGTTGGGACGGTAATTCTCGGCATCCTGTTTTTCAACGAACCGGCAACGCCGATACGGCTGTTCTTTATCTGTACGCTTATAGGTTCGGTAATAGGGTTGAAACTGGTATAGAACATGCTGCGCATTAAGGGAGTCTCCGCAGTCCCCGCCCCTTTTTCGGGCATTTGACGGCGACATGGGGTTTCAATACAGGTATGTCCGTCATGTACATTTTTTAGTAATTTTGCAGCTTCTGATATTGAAAACAGATGGAGATAAAGAAACTGCTGGACGAATATGCTGCAGCAATAAATACAAAAGAATTTGTCAAGGACGACCCGGTACAGTTCCCGCGCCGTTTCGCCACGATTCAGGATATTGAAATAACGGCTTTCGCCACTGCCACGATATCGTGGGGAAAACGCGAAATGATACTGCGCGATGCCGACCGGATGCTGGCATCGATGGACAACGCCCCATACGATTTTGTAATGAATGCCGGTTATGAACGGCTGGGAAAGAAAAATGTACACCGGACCTTCTTTGAACCGGACCTGACATACATGCTGCGAGGCTTCAAGGCCATATATTCGCGTTACGAAAGCATAGACGCCCTACTCCTGCAACGCGGGGTAAACGGCACGGAAGCTCCGGCCTGGGAAGTATGCCGCATCCTTAGAGAGGAGGCATGCAGGGCCAATGGCGGATGCGCAAATGCGCAGTGCTACCCGTCGGGGTATGCATCGTCGGCGTTGAAACGCATAAACCTGGCCGTCCGCTGGCTTGTCCGCAACGACGGGATTGTAGATTTGGGCGTGTGGAAGGCTATTACGCCGGACAAACTTTTCATCCCGCTGGACGTGCACGTCGGGAATACCGCCCGCCGACTTGGACTGCTGCAACGGAAAAGCAATGACCGCAAAGCAGTTGAGGAACTTACTGCCGCCCTGCGCAAATTCAACCCCGACGACCCGGCAATATACGATTTCGCACTCTTTGGCATAGGAGTAAACAAAATAGATACCGGAATATGAAAATCAAGGATAAAGATGTAATAATAAGCATGTCGGGCGGTCTCGACTCGACATGTCTCGCCCTGCACATGCTGAGCCTCGGATACAGGATAAAGGCGTACTCGTTCCGCTACGGACAAAAACATTCGGTGGAACTGAAAAAGCTTAAACGCAACATGCGGTTTCTCTCGGAGAAATTTCCCGAACAGATCCTGTCGTATCAGGAAATAGACCTTACTCCGGTTTTCAACGAAAGCGCATCGTCCTTGAGCGTATTCGGAAAAGGGAACATCCCTTGCGGGGAATATGCCGAATCCAACATGGCCTCTACCGTAATAGAAAACCGCAACATAATTTTTGCAAGCATCATCTACGGCAAGGCTCTGTCGTGGAGCAAAAGGAGCGGCAGGGACTGCATAATAACCCTCGGCATACATACTGGCGACCACGTAATATACCCCGACTGCACGGAACGTTCTCAAAAAGCCGCCGCACACACGTTCAGGATATCCAACTGGGGAAGCGAAGCGGTAACATACGTAGCCCCGTTCAACAAATCCGATAAGGGGGGAGTTTTGGCCAATGGGCTGAAAGCCATGCGCAAACTCGGATTGACGGATAAAGAGATTAAAACCGTACTCAAAAACACACACACCTGTTACGACCCCGATGAAAAAGGCCGCTCGTGCGGCAAATGCGGTTCTTGTACGGAACGTATAGGGGCTTTCCTCATGAACGGGATAAAAGACCCTGTAAAATACATCTGAACAGGGTTTCCCGTACTCCGGGTCGGACCGTTCGCACCGTTTGTCGGGGATACCGGAAATGCGGAGCGATACAGGTACCGGCAATTACTGCACACAAAAGATATGGAACAGATTCTGGAAATTGCACTCGGCAACCAAAAACGGGCTTACGGAATAATAGAAGAACTCCGCATTCCCTACGTCTGGGATTCGGTCGGCGGAGAGGCCCGTCTGGTCGGATCGCTTAAAACCGGACTTCTGGCGAAACACAAGGATATAGATTTCCATATCTATTCGCCGGTTGTTACGGTTAAGGGGAGTTTTGCCGCCATAACCGAGTTTGCCCGATCCCCGCACATTGTAAAAATAGAGTTTGCCAATATGCTGCAGACCGAAGAGGAATGCCTGGAATGGCACCTTTATTATCGCGACGGCGACAGCGCCGACTTATGGCAGATAGACATGATACATATTGTAAAGGGCTCGATGTACGACGGATTCTTTGAACGCGTTGCAGAAAGAATATCGGCAACATTGACTCCCGAAACCAAAGAGGCCATAATAAGGCTGAAATTCCAGACTCCCGACGACACCAAGATAATGGGAATAGAATATTGCCGTGCGGTAATTGAAGGGGGGGTACGCAACTACGATGAACTATCGGAATGGCGCAAGCAGAATCCCTTTACGGGCATAGAGACGTGGAAGCCTTGATTCTTTTCCTGTAATTCCGGTATACAAAACCGTAACACATGTAATATCCGGTCTGTTGCAGACCGGTATTTTTGTATCAGGATTCGTCCCCGCACGCCGATATCCAGGCTGCGGGTACAGCCGTCCGCATACTGCAACAAATGATAACAGAAAAGAGAAATAAAATGGAATGATATGAAACGGATAATACTGGTTATTTCGGCATTGGCATCGCTGTGCTTTATATCGTGCGCACAAGGCAAAAAAAACGAAAACGACTATAATAACAAAAACATGGTACTTGTAGCTTATTTTTCGGCAACCGGGACTACCGAAGGGGTTGCCAAAAAGATTGCAGCCGCAACAGGCGGAGATATTCTTGAAATAAAGCCGGAGGTCGGATACTCGTCGGACGATCTCGACTGGACTGACAATTCCTCGCGCAGCAGCAGGGAATCGGCAAACCGGCAATCGCGTCCGGGAATTGTATTGGAGACAAACGATGTATCATCATACGAGGTCATATTTTTGGGCTATCCTGTATGGTGGGATGAAGCCCCGAGAGTCATAAACACATTTATAGAGACTTTCGGTCTGGAAGGGAAAAAGGTCATCCCGTTCGCCACATCAGGAGGAAGCGGCATAGCCAACTCCGTTAACGTGTTGCGCAAATCCTACCCTTCGGTAAACTGGCAAAGCGGCAAATTGCTTAACAGGGCCTCGTCTGCCTCAGTCAAGGAGTGGACGGAAAGTCTTGGCCTATAAACTGCCACACTTCTCCCCTCCCCTTTCAAGCAGGGCACATACCGGAGATTGCGATATCGCACTACTGCACTATCCGTAATTATAGGCGTACGGTCCTGTTCTGCAGTGTGGCACGCCATTCCTGCAGAATGGGGCCGTAACGGCATACCGTATACGGGCGGGAGCGGAAATTCCAATATATTCCGCTCCCGCCCTTTTTCATATCCGGCCATTCCCTTATTCCTACCTTTTTTCAAGGCACGACCCGCATTCTTTTCAGTTATTTCCGTTTCTTCCTGTCTGCATGCCTTTCCGCAGCATGCCGTACACCATATTCTGCGGAGCGGCAAAATCCCGGTCCATAACGCAGATATGCCGCATATCTGTTGAAAGCACCCTCCCGCAATTAATTATTTCTTAGCCAAAGCACATTGCATTTATGGTATAAGTGCTGCCGTATAATATTGCATTCTATTTGCGTACCACCAGAACTCACATGCAAAAAGAATACGGACTTTTCCGAATCAATATTAACATTAAAAAAGAAGACTTATGCCGAAAATTAAAGTAAAGTTTAGACCGTCAATCGTAGACGGCAAAGAAGGGAGTATTTATTACCAGATTACCCACAACCGCGTAGTAAGGCAATTAAGCACAGGCTACAAGGTGTTTCCCGAAGAACTGGACTCGAAAAAGAACAGACTGGATGCCAGAGACCAGTACCGACAAAAGCATATCGATATTATAGCGTCGCTTGTTGAGCGGGATATCAGAAGGTTCAGGCTGATAATAAAGAAATTCGACGAAATGAAAATAAAATACAGTGCCGACGATATTGTCGTAACATTCATAGACTACATAAACAAATACTCTTTTAAGAATTTCACGTTGGGCATTATAGGGCAGTTCAGGCAAATGAACAAACTCCGGGCAGTCGAGACCTATTCTACGACATTGAAAAGCTTTATGAACTTCAGGGAGGACAATGACATGATATTCGAGGAAATAACTTCCGACACAATGATTCTGTACGAGGCCTATCTGCATAACAACGGATTGAGCAAGAACACATCTTCGTTTTACATGCGCATATTGCGTGCCGTTTACAACAGGGCCGTAGAAAAGGGGATAACTATTCAAAGATACCCTTTCAAGCATGTATATACCGGAATAGACAGGACCACTAAAAGGGCCATTACCCTGGACGATATAAGACAGATAAAGATGCTCGACCTGTCGGAAATGCCCATGATTGAACTGTCGCGCGATATTTTTCTATTCAGCTTTTACACCCGCGGCATGTCTTTCGTAGATATCGCCTTTTTGAGGAAAGACGATTTAAAGGACGGTATTCTCTCTTACCGCAGGAAAAAGACAGGACAGATACTTGCCATAAAATGGGAAGAATGCATGCAGAAAATTCTTGACAGACACCGCACCAACAGCAACAACCCGTTTTTATTGCCCATACTCCGAGACCCGACGGAAGATTGCCGGAGACAATATAAAAGCGCGCTGTTCAGGACCAACAGGCATCTTAAAAGAATAGCATCCATGGCGGGCTTAACATCGGGCATTACTCTATACGTTGCCCGCCATTCATGGGCAAGTGCGGCAAAGAACAAGAACATCCCCATATCGGTCATCAGCGAGGGGATGGGGCACGACTCGGAATCTACCACAAAAATATACCTTGCATCGCTCGATACCGCCATAATAGACAAAGCGAACACTCTTATACTCGGCGATTTGGAGAACATCTCAAGAGCTTCCTGAAATGCCGGATGACGTCATGATGACCTTCCGCAATGGCGCGATAAAGGGACGGACGATAAAATCTCGTCCGTCCCTTTGCCAATATCGTAATACAGATTCTCCGTACAGAAGCGGTTATGCCGACAAGCCCGGTGCAGGCATAACGCATATCGGCTTTATTCAAAATCGCTCTGTTGTTTCTCCACCTCCTTAAGTTTCTTGCGGTAATCCTCCTGTTGTGCCTCTTTGCGTCCGTAATCCTGAGCCGGATTCTTGTCCGATACTGAAATAACGGCATTTTCCAAAGCATCCAGTTCCTTTTCGTCTGCTACCAGTTCATAATCGGGCTTTACGGTAGTAAGGACAAGTTCGGCCGGGACAGGTGTATGCTTGCCTTCGTACACCACCGATGCCCGTATTTTTACCGTACCGGGATTTGTAGAGAAACGGACAAGTACGGGAGCCGTACCCCAAACCACGGGACGCGGATTGGTAAAGGTCCCGCCGTCGGCGACAAGCGTCCCTTCTCCTTCAATATCGAACCTTATCATGTAATTGTTCAACCGTTTTATATTGCCGTTATCATCTGCAACTGCGGCTACTACGGTTACCATATCGGAGCCGTCGGCAACGAACTCTGTATCTTCACTGTCGGCCCACAGCAATATTCTGGACGGACGGCGCGCCGGCATCACTTTATGGGTGGCCACCACTTCTCCGTCCATGACACCTTCCGCCAAAAGGAACGATTCGGATTGCCGGTTGTCGCGCGAGAGTTGCTTGTCGTGCATTACGTCCCAAACATCGCTGAATGTAATTACCGGCGACGGCATCCCTTCATCGGCCTTCGGTTTCGTGTACGTGCGCACTTCCCCGTCCTTGCAACAGGTAAGCCTTACTTCATCGCAGTTGCTGTACACGGTAACATCCTCGGGCGAAAACGGTGTCATGGCATTGGCAATATATACCATGGGCCCGGTGTCGGCCATAAGTTCGGAGTTGGACTCTGCCGGACGCTGGGACATGAACATGTAATACGACAATTTCGGCTGGCGGAAGGCATCCATTATCCCGCCATAGAACGGATCGGGGTGATACCCTCTCTGGTGGTCGAAAGAATGCCACAGGCATCCGCCTGCGTGGTGGCGCGGGTTACGGTACAACACATCGTAGCATGTGTATTTGTAATCGGTCTTTGCATACCCTTGCGCCTGTTTCAGCATAGGTATCTCGCCCCACGCACGGCTTACCCTGCTCGGCGAGTTGTGCGAGTTCCAGTCGTCTACATTATCGCCCCATTCGCGGGTGAAATATGTAATTTCAGGGTCGAGGTCGTCGGTATTGAACGCTCCTCCGTTCCCGTTCAGCGGATGCGTAAAATGTACCGGGAAGTATTCATTGCCTAAGGCCGTAGCATCGCAGCCGACATAACAGTATGGATATGGATACTCTTCTTCAAGTATATCCGCCACGTTTCCGGCAAAATCGGCCGGATACCACGTTTCGTTCAGTATTGGCTCCCACAACCATACCGACGGGCGGTTGCGGTCGCGGCGCACCATATTACGGATATCGCTGTACACCCGGTCGGCAAAAACCGGGTCGTCGTTCCAGAATTGCCAGCCTGGCGTATTCACTATTACAAAAAGGCCCAGTTCATCGCAAGCATCCATAAATGCCGGGTCCTGCGGATAGTGCGCGTTACGTATCACGCGCAGCCCGGCATCGCGCAGTTTTTTTGCATCCCTCCAATGCAGGTTGTTGGGCAATGCGTTGCCTATAACGGCAAAATCCTGGTGCCTGTTTGCCCCGATAAGGGGTTCGGGGTAAGGCTTCCCGTTAAGCCAGAATCCGTCCTTGCCCTTGAACTCGATGCTGCGTATTCCCACGCGCACATAATACCCGTCGGTTATGTTTCCGGCCTTGTCTTTTACATAAACATGCAATTTATACAGGTACGGAGAGTCGGGCGACCACAAATGCGGCGAGTCGACCTTCATCTTGCGCGAGACCTGTACGGCTTTGCCCTTCTGTACGGAGATGCCCGCCGCAGAACTCAAAACCGGTTTGCCGTCGCGGTCGTACAGTTCATATACTACATCGCCCCTATATGTATGGTCGGTAGAGTTGCGGACATGGGTTGTCGCATTTAAATACGCCGACTGTTCCGATACTTTGTCGTACGACACGAATACCCCGCCGCCTGCAGCGACATCTTCATAATTGGGATCGGTTATGTAAACGTTGTTGTGCACTATCATCCGGCAATCGCGGTATATGCCTCCGAAGTATGCAAAATCGAGCACATCCTGCGACTTTCCCGGCGGATACGATATATCATCGCTGTTGTCGGCCCACACAGCTACTACATTCTCCTCCCCGTATTTCAACACAGAGGTAACATCCGCTATAACAGGGAGGTATCCTCCGAGATGTTCTTTTAACAGCTTTCCGTTGACCCATATCCTGGACTTTCCCATAATCCCTTCAAAATAGAGGAAAAGCCGCTTGCCTTCCCACTCGGGCGAAGGGGTGAAACGCTTCCTGTACCAGACTTCTCCCTGATAGTTTATGCACCCGCTGGCATCGACAGGAAGATATTCTATCCCGTCGGGAAGAGAAACCGCACTCCACTCCCGGTCATCGTAGCCGGCACGTTCCGCACCGGCGGCACTCCCTTTGTGGAAACGCCATGCAGGGTTCATGTCGTAAACGCTGCGGCCTGTATTCGGCAAAGTATAAAACCCTGCGGTAGAATATGCGGGGCGGTAACTGCCCGATACCGGTATCGTACAGAAGAGCGACAACAGGAGAACCAGGCCCGAAATTACACTGTATCTGCTCATCGGTATCACTTGCTTGCTGGTTCTCACTCCTTTCCGCTTTGGTCGGGATTAAGCCCCTTGTAATAATTTATGCGCTCGGTCCACGGTTTGTCCTCAAGCGGGAAAACATTGACGGAATCGGCCCATTCATTCCATTTCTTTTCCAATTCCGATTTCTTCTCGGGATAACGGCCGGACAAATCGTCCGTTTCAAACGGATCGTTCTCCAAATTGATTAATTCCCACGGCGCATTCCTGTTAGCCCTGACAAGTTTCCAGTTCCCCGATATGATTGCACATGAACTTTGGTGTTCAAAATAGAGATTGCGCTCCGCCTCTTCTTCTCCGCGGACAGAGGGGAGCAGGCTTATTCCCGGCAAATTGCAACTTTCGGACTGCTCTACGTAATTTTCCGTTGCGAGGTTAATACACGTAGGCATTACGTCTATTATATGTGCCGGTTGGGTGCATATTGTCCCGGGAGCCGGATTCTTATCGGCATCTCCATACGTCAGTATAAATGGTGTGCTCGTCCCTCCCTGGAAACACCACTGCTTGTAACTGCGGTAGGGAGTATTGCTCAAATCGGCCATCAGTTGTCCGAGGTATCCACCCTCATTCGTAGCCCCATTATCGCTAAGGAACATAAATACGGTATTTTCAAGCATTCCCTTTTCCTTTACGGCATTTACCAACTCTCCTACTCCGTCGTCCATAATCTCTATCATGGCTGCATATGTGGCCATATCCCTGGTCCACTGCCTCCGTTGTTCGTCTGTTAAATCGGTCCATGCCGGGCGTTTGCCGCCGAACTCCCTGTCGTAGACAGGCAATTCCATATCGGCGGGAACAAGTCCGAGCATTTTTTGCCGCTCGAAGCGTTGTTCGCGCAACACGTCATACCCTACAGCATAACGCGCAAGGCATTTTTCCACCCTTTCTTCGGGTGCCTGCAACGGAAGATGCGGAGCATAATACGCCACATAAAGGAACATGGGCTTATCGTCGGGATGCTGGCGTATATAGCTTACTGCCGAATCGGTTATTGCCGTTGTATAATAATAATCGTCAGGCAGCTCGGTTACTCTCTCCAGATTATTGTACAACGGTTGCGGCCTGTAATAACTGCCTCCGCCGCTCAAGCACCCGTAGTACTTGTCGAATCCGCGTTCAACCGGATAGCTTCCGTTAGGGGCATCGAAAGCTCCTTCAAGCGTTACATGCCATTTACCGCTCATATACGTGCTGTACCCGTTTGCCCTCATAGCCTCGGCCACTGTAGGGCAATCGGCGTCAATCTGGCCTCTATACCCCGGACGATGCTCATCAACGGCCGTCATCCACCCCATTCCTGCCCTATGCTGGTACTGCCCGGTAAGCAGGGCCGCCCGGCTCGGGCAACTTCTTCCGGTATTCTTGAACTGGCTGAAACGAGTTCCTTTCATTGCAAGGCTGTCTATGTTGGGAGTCTGAACTTCACCGCCATAACAACCAAGGTCGGAGAACCCCATATCATCGCAAAGAATCAAAACTACGTTAGTTTTATCGCAATGTTGGGCATCGGCCTCCATTGCAGCCATACCGGCCATTAATGACGTAAGGATTATTTTCTTCATTTCTTGTCTTTTCAAGTTTATCTGTAAAACCGTACACTTTGCAGACAAATATAGTGAAAGGCGAGAGCAGAGACAAATTTATTTGGCTATGCCGAGCCGTATCCTGTATTCGGCGGAGCCAAATTGGTGAAAGGCGAGAGCAGAGGCAAATTTTTTTGGCTATGCCGAGCCGTATCCTGTATCCTCCATGATATTCCTGATTCCTTTTATTATCCTGTCGCAAGGCTTGCTCCAATCTTCATTATAACCTATACAGAAAACCCGGATGAGACAATCCTGCATTCAAGCAAAACGCACACACTTATAACATCAGCAAAACGTAGAATGCCGTACACCCGTTTTCTATTTTTGACACTTTGTTTGTAACAGGGATAACAATTTTTCGTACCTTTGCAAAAATTTTAATCCAAACAATAATGGCTTGCAATTTATTAAAAGGTAAGAAGGGTCTTATTTTCGGTGCCCTTAACGAACAATCCATTGCATGGAAAGTTGCGGAACGCGCTGTTGAAGAGGGCGCAGAAATTGTCCTCACCAATACCGCAGTATCGATCCGTATGGGAACAATCGGCAAACTGGCCGAGAAGTGCAATACAATCGTTATTCCGGCAGATGCCACAAGTGTCGAAGACCTCGAAAATCTTATCGACAAGACAATGGAACATTTCGGAGGCAAGTTCGATTTTATGCTTCACTCTATCGGCATGTCGCCCAACGTTCGTAAAGGACGTACATACGATGACCTCAACTACGACTATTTGGCAAAGACACTCGACATATCGGCAATATCATTCCACAAAGCAATACAGGTTGCCCGCCAGAAGGACGCCATAAACGAATGGGGTTCGATAGTGGCATTGTCGTACATAGCAGCACAACGCACCCTCTACGGTTACAACGATATGGCAGATGCCAAAGCACTTCTGGAATCGATAGCCCGCAGTTTCGGATATATCTACGGCCGTGAAAAACATGTACGTATCAATACCGTATCGCAGTCGCCTACGCAGACGACGGCCGGCAGCGGCGTATTGGGATTGAACGACCTCATGTCGTTTGCCGAGAGCATGTCCCCTCTCGGCAATGCAACGGCTGAAGACTGCGCCGATTACGTACTGACGCTCTTCTCCGACTTCACTCGCAAGGTAACGATGCAAAACCTGTATCACGACGGAGGATTCTCTTCGATGGGCATGTCGCGCCGAGCCATGAAAACCTATGAAAAGGGAATGCGCTTCGATGACGTGCACAAGAACCAGTACCCATTCGGCGGAGGGCCTGAGGAGACGAAAGAATAATCCTGTAAACGGCAGGCGCATAAACTCGCATACCCACAAAAAAAGGACTGACAGAAAAGGCAACAGCCTTTTCTGTCAGTCTCATTCTTATCATACCGGAGAGCGAACAGGAACTCTGAGGAAAGAGAGGGACGCTACACAAAACCGCCTTTTACCGGGCATCTCCTTTTTGTCCATAAGCCGCAGGGGCTTTCCGATACTTCCGGCAAACTTTTAAGGAAAGACAGCGGTTTCCCCCGCCAATAACAAACAACGGCAAGAACAGTCTTGCCGTCCTTGCCGTTTGTCATTATAAATGAATCCTTATTCAGTTTTGCCTACAATTACCTCTGCAACGCCCACCGAATCGTCGTTGAGCAATATGCGCAGGTCGCTGGCTGTCGTACCCTGGAATTTATACGTCATGGGTTTGCCGTACTCGCCTACCGTACCGGAATATACCGTCAGGAACTGGCCGCCCCCGCCGGAAAGCTGAATTTCAAAATTGGCGGGCTGTTTGTTGTCGCGGACAAACGTTACGGTTACCTCTTCTATCTTCTGATTCTCTTTCAGGGCAAAAGTCAAATAATCGCCCTTATTGCCTTGCCAATATGTTTGCGGATCATTATCAATTACTTTCACTGCGCTTTTCTGGTTGGTGCTGGCCGTTACCGGCGATTCCAGTTTTTCTTTCTCCAGACGGGCTTTACGGACTGCATAATCTTCTACAGTCAATACACCTTCCTGACGGATATCTTCGGAAGACGCACCTGCCATAATCGAAAATTCTCCCGGTTCAACCACCCATTTCATGTTTTCGTTGAGCAATTCCAACTGCTTGGCATCCAATACGAAGGAGACCTCTTTTGTCTCGCCAGGAAGCAAGTGTATGCGCTCAAAACCTGCAAGGTTCTTTACATAAGTCGTAATGCTGCTTACCACGTCGCGCACGTAAAGCTGGACGACTTCGTCGCCTGCACGGTTGCCGGTATTGGTTACTTTCAGTGTTATGGTTGTCTTTTCGTTCGGGGTAATGACTTCGGGAACGATTTTCATGTCGGAATACTCAAATGTGGTATAGCTCAATCCGTAACCGAACGGGTAGAGGGCGCCGTTTACGCGGGTCATGTTCCCTTTCGGGCCCTGGCTTCTCTCGCCGTCCACCTGAGAGAAAGGCTTATACGGGAAATTGAACGGTATCTGCCCTACCGTTTTGGGGAAAGTTACAGTCAGCTTGCCCCCGGGATTATAATCGCCGAACAGAACATCCGCCACTGCTTCACCGCCTTTGGAACCGGGATACCAGGCCTCTATGATTGCCGGGACAAACTTGTCGGCCCAATTTACGGAAAGCGGCCGCCCGTTGATAAGTACCAGTATTACAGGTTTCCCTACGGCTTGCACGGCCTGCAACAACTGCAACTGCCTGCCAGGCAGTTCAAGGCTTGTACGGGACTTGTTTTCTCCGCATGTACGTTGTCCGCCGCCCAATACCACAACCGACACATCTGCCTTGCGTGCATTTTCAACGGCTTTGGCTATTTCGGCCTGTTCCTCGGCCGTCAGCGGATAGTCTATCAGTTCGCTTTCGGGCCAGTGGGCGTCTACCATATCGCACCCCTTTGTATAGAGCACCTCAGCCTTTCCTTCCGCTTTGGCGCGTATACCTTCCAATACGCTGGTTACATCCACTGCCAAAGGCCCGTAATGTGTCAGGGCATAGATCTCTTCAGCCGCATTGGGGCCGCATACCGCGATAGTCTTGATATTGTCTATGTCGAGCGGCAATGTCTGGTTGTCGTTCTTCAGCAGCACAAGGCTCTCGCGCGAAGCCTGCAGTGCAACAGCTTCGTGTTCCGGGCACTCGACTACCTCATCGGCTTTTGCCAAGTCGGTCTGGTACGGAGCGTCGAAAAGGCCTACAAGGAATTTCACGCGCAACACGTCCCGAACGCGGTCGTTAATCAGTTCTTCGCTTAAACCGCCCTCTTCCACAAGCTCGCGCAACGGCTCAACAAACGATTCGGGCGAACGGAATGTACAACGCACATTCAACCCTGCCGCCACGCTCTGCCTTACGGCCTCCTTCATATCTTCGGCCGTGCCGTGCTTGATATAGAGATATTCCAAGGCATCGCTGTCCGATACCACATACCCCTTGAAGCCCATCTCGCCGCGCAGACGCGTTGTCAGCCAGTAATAGCTGCCCTGCACAGGTATGCCGTCATAATCGTTGTACGAACTCATTACACCCAGAAGGCCTGTTTCGCGGATAACACGTTTGAACGGATAGACATGCACCATTTCAACTTCGCGGGGGGACATCTGTGGGTCGACCCTTGCCATACCTTCGCGCGCGCCCTTATTGTTACTGTATGCAACGTAGTGTTTTGCCGTAGCGGCCACCTGGTAGTCTTTCTGCATTCCCTTTACCATCTCTACCCCCAATTCGGCAACGAGATAGGGCGATTCGCCATATACCTCCTCATAACGTCCCCACCGCTGGTCGCGCCCTACGTCCAATATGGGAGCGTAGACATTGGTGTATCCCAATATACGGGCTTCGTATCCGGTTATTTCCCCTATGCGGCGAACCAGGTCGCGGTTCCATGTATGCCCTATTCCCAACTGGGTGGGGAAATTGGTAGCACGGTAGCTCTCTACGCCACGGATACCTTCGTTGGTAAAATCTACCGGTATGCCCAAACGCGTCTCTTCGACGAAAAACCTCTGTACTTCGTTCAACGCCCACGCATGGCGCGATGCCGGCCATACGTTTTCATTGTCGGAAGGGGGAAGCCCCCACTGACGGAAACCGTTAAGGTGCTCATCTATGGCACCGATACCGTCTTTCCACAAAGACTGCTTCCATTCGGGGGTAGGCAGGTCATCTTTCAACACCCGGCCGTATCCGTAGAGAGTTACCATCTGACATGTCTTCTCGTCCATTGTCATCTGGCTTAAAAGGTCTTCTATACGGGCCTCTACCGGGGCTGTCGGGTCTTCGTACACATCTTTCACCCCGTTTTTATTGAAATCTATCCACCCTTTGTGATACATTTCCTTTTTTACCGGTTTGTACGTTTTTGGCGTTTTCTTGGTTGTCTGTGCCGCCAGCAGCGTTCCGCTCCCGACAAGCAACGTGGCAATAAAGACCTGTTTAACCATTATCTTTCAAGTTTTATAAATAAGATGTAAAATATATTTCGTTACCAAAGGTAAGCATTTTTTGTCTAAGGCCTTGCCTGTACAGGGGGTTGGCCCGCTTAATGTTTGTTAATTTGAAACGGGCGAAATTTGCCGTATAGGAGAAAAGCATAAATTTGTGAAAGAAAAAGAGCAGGGCGATAACCGGGCAATCCGGAATGGATACCGGCAAACAGGAATACCCCTGCACGTTATATTAAAATGCGACAATACGATGAGAAAGTTTTTGATTGGCGGTTTGATAATTGCCGCACAACACGTATGCATGGCCCAGTCGCTGGAAAAAATGCAGTGGTTCAATGAACCCGAACGGTATGAAATAAAGGAGAATGCGCTTTTAATGGCTGTTACACCCCAAACAGATTACTGGCGTATTTCCCATTACGGGTTTACGGTAGACGACGCCCCGTTCCTGTACACGTTGCGGGGAGGAGAGTTTGAAGTAAAGGTCAAAATATCGGGCGAATACAAAACCAGGTTCGACCAGTCGGGACTGATGTTGCGCATAGACCACGAAAACTACATAAAGGCCGGTATTGAATTTGTGGACGGGAAATACAACCTAAGTACAGTTGTTACCCACCATACGAGCGACTGGAGCATAATACCGCTCGACAAACCAGTACCGTTTGTGTGGATAAAAGCCGTACGCCGGTTGGACGCAGTTGAAATATTCTATTCTTTCGATGACAAGGAATACACCATGATGCGAAACGCATGGTTACAGGATAACCGTCCTGTTATGGTGGGGATTATGGGCGCCTGCCCGGACGGAAACGGATTCGATGCAAAGTTCGAGCACTTCACCATAAAGCATCTGCCCGATGCCCGCAGGGTACAATGGCTAGAACAAAACAAGAACTCCGGTTCTTAGCCGACAGTAACAATGTAGCATGGCGTTATCATGTAAAATGGGTAAGCACAACCCATCGGCCGTTATCGGATTTATTAAAGCATCATAAAAAAGCACCCAAAAGGGTCTTAAAAATGGATTCCTTTTTGGGTGCCTTGCTTGTAAGCTCCTAATAACCAAGGTTGTCAGCGGAGAGAGAGGGATTCGAACCCCCGGTACCTTGCGGTACAACGGTTTTCAAGACCGCCGCAATCGACCACTCTGCCATCTCTCCTTGTATCCTGCAACCGGCTACCGGTAAACCGGCCGCCGGCTGCATTCCGACAAAAGCGCTGCAAAGATAATCTATTTTTCTTTTTTCCACAAATACGTATCCTTTTTATTATCGGTCCGGTTTATTTCCGGGTTTCAGCCATGGGAAAACGGCAGCAGGGACAAAGATTGCGGCATACCGTAATAAAACACTCCCAGTATGCCAGGCCGTATGCCAAGACAAACAGAAACCCAATCCTCCCGATATCGGTATTGGTATAAATCAAGAGTGCCGCAAAAACAGCAGGGACTGAATAGCGGCACTCTTTAACCTTGATTTTATGACTGCGGGAGGTTATTCCCACTCTATTGTCGATGGCGGTTTTGAACTTATGTCGTAGACCACGCGGTTTATGCCTTTTACTTTGCGTATAATCTCGGTCGAGATTTTTGCGAGGAAATCATACGGCAGCTGAGCCCAGTCGGCCGTCATGGCATCGGTGGAGGTTACGGCCCTCAACACCACTGCTCGTTCATATGTGCGTTCGTCGCCCATTACTCCTACCGACTGTACGGGAAGCAGTACGGCCAGAGCCTGCCATACCTTATCGTACAGGCCCCACTCCCGCAGCCCGCGGATAAATATATCGTCGGCTTCCTGCAATATGGCTACCTTCTCAGGGGTTATGTCGCCCAGTATCCTGACAGCCAGACCGGGACCGGGGAACGGGTGGCGGTCTATCAGCACATCTTTCATCCCCAACTCCTTTCCTACCCTTCTTACTTCGTCCTTGAAAAGCAGGCGCAGAGGTTCGCACAGTTTCAGGTTCATCTTTTCGGGTAACCCGCCTACGTTGTGGTGGCTCTTTATTACCGTCCCGGTTATGGAAAGCGACTCTATGCAATCGGGGTATATGGTGCCTTGCGCCAACCATTTTGCATCTTTGATTTTCTTGGCTTCCTGTTCAAATACGTCGATGAACCCTTTGCCTATTATCTTCCGTTTTTGTTCGGGGTTGGTTACTCCGGCCAGTTCGCCATAAAACTTGTCCTTGGCATCCACGCCAATAACGTTCAGCCCGAGCGACTCATAATCGCGCATTACGTCCTCGAACTCATTCTTGCGCAACAGCCCGTGGTCGACAAATATGCAGGTAAGGTTCTTGCCTATCGCCTTATTGAGCAATACGGCAGTTACAGACGAGTCTACCCCGCCAGAAAGCCCGAGTATCACCTTGTCATCGCCGAGAGTCCTTTTGAGCTCGGCTACGGTATTTTCTATGAATGATGCCGGCGACCAGTCGCGTTTGCAACCGCAGATATTCTCTACGAAATTGCATAAAAGGCGCGTTCCTTCAAGAGTATGGTATACCTCGGGGTGGAACTGCACGCCCCATACCTTCTCGTTCTCTATCTGGTATGCGGCAATCTTTACATCCTCGGTAGATGCAATGGTTCTGAAACTGTCGGGTATGGAAGTTATCGTATCGCCATGCGACATCCAAACCTGACTGTTGTCGGATATTCCTGCGAAGAGGGGATTTCCCTTGTCGAACGAGCAGAGGTGCGCCCTGCCGTATTCCCGCGTTCCTGCCGAGCGGACCTCTCCGCCGTATGAATACGCTATGTACTGTGCTCCGTAACAGATTCCGAGAACGGGGTATTTCCCTATTATACCGGAGAGGTCGGTTTTGAATGCATCCTCGTTATATACGGAAAAAGGGCTGCCCGACAATACCACACCCTTTACCGATTCGTCGCCATAGGGGAACTTGTTGTACGGGAGTATTTCGCAATACGTATCGAGTTCGCGTATCCTCCGCCCTATCAGCTGGGTTGTCTGCGACCCGAAGTCGAGAATTATAATTTTTTCTTGCATATGTTTTTTGTTTGTCTTCGCTGTTATGCTGCAAAGATAATGCAAACGAGGGCAGAAACAAGCCCGAAAGGGGTTGATTCTGCCGAGTGCAGCTTATCTTCGCTGTATTCTTTACAGCAAAGTAATGCAAACGAGGGCAGAAACAAGCCCGAAAGGGATTGATTATGCCGAGTGCAGCTTATCTTCGCTGTAATACTGCAAAGATAATGCAAAGCTTGCAATATTTTGCAGTGAAAAGGGCTATTCGAGCAATTTCTCCATTACATGTTTTTCCCCGACAATCCATATCGTATCGCCGGGATTGAGGCGTGTCTCGCCCGTTATATTTACAAAGTCCCCTTCCGTTGTTTCAATGCCTATCACCAGACAGTTGTTCTGGCGGAATTGTGTTTCGTTCACCTTTTTCCCGGCTATGGACGAATCGGGTGCAATCCGGTAATGTCCGAGGACAAAGCGTTTCTCTTCCTGTACCTCTTCCATAGGCGCCTCCTTTTCAACATCTGCCAGAAATGCCGCTATCTGTTTGTCCGTCCCCACAACGCTTATCGCATCGCCGGGCAATATCCGGTTGTTGCGCTTCGGCATATCGCATCGTTTGTTCCCCCGCTTTATGGAGATAACATTGACTCCGTAATGCTGGCGGATGTCGGCATCGCCAAGCGTCTTGCCAAGGAACGGACACCCGTCCTTTACATCCATTTCGGCTATGTGCATGTTGCGGACAAGATTGTTGTTTTTGCCGCTGCGGCGGAATTCGCGCTCATTCAGGTTGTTCAGGAATTTCTCTTCTATCTCCAACAGGCGCCTTTTCAACGGTTTTGACGAGAGTATCAACAGTACGGGGAAGAGCAGCAACGTAATCAGCAGCGACGTCTTTACAGGATATATGGAGGCTATCAGATAGAACGCAAGGAAAAGCCCGGTCGCAAACCGGAAGAGGACCATAAGGAGGAACGGGACGGGCGATGCCCCCGAATCGTACACGAGCACCCTTATGCTTTTGTTGTTTATGGGTTTGAGCATCAGGGCCCACAGGAAAGGAGACATGATAAACAGCACTATTACCGCCGAAATATGGTTTGCTATAGCGCTGTCAGGTATCACCTTCTGCATCAGGGGGATTATAAATGTGTTTGCGACAAGGATTATGGCAACGAGAATTATGGCGTATATCGCCACCTTGGCTATATAGCTGCGCAATACCGTACCCCACGATTTGCGGGTATGGATTTGGGTCGCTTTTTCGCTGTACCGCGACAGGAACTCCTTTGTACGCTGCGGGAGTTTGCGCTCAAGATATTCGGCGGCCGGTTCGGCGGCTTTTATAAAATACGGTGTAGTGAATGTTGTTATCACCGATACGGCCACCACTATCGGGTATATATACGGCTCTATAACGTTCAGCGACATTCCGAGCGTGGCAACGATAAAGGCGAATTCGCCTATCTGCGTAAGGCAGAATCCCGACTGTACCGCTATCTTTATCGGTTGCCCCGACACCAGCAACCCTCCGGTACCGAATATTATCTGCCCCGCTATAACTACCACGGAAAGGACTATTATGGGTATATAGTATTCGGCTATGGCTGCCGGGTCTACAAGCATTCCCACCGATACGAAGAATATGGCCCCGAACAGGTTTTTTATCGGTTCCATTATTTTTTCTATTCTTTCCGCCTCGTTGGTCCCCGCCAGGATAGATCCCATAAGGAATGCACCGAGGGCTTCGGAGAACCCCGAGTAGGTTGCCAGCGCAACCATTGCAAGGCACATGCCGATTGAGAGTATCAGCATCGTTTCCTGATTCAGGTAACGCTTGTTTTTCTTGAAGAACGTAGGTATCAGATATACCCCGACAAGGAAACATATTACAAGGAAGAACACAAGCTTGAGGATGCTGAAAACCAGTTCGCCGCCTTCAAACGTGCTGCTGACGGCTATGGAAGAGAGCAGCACCATCATTATTATCGCAAACAGGTCCTCCATAACCAGTACGCCGAATACTACGGTGGTGAATTTCTGCTTGTGCAGGTTGAGGTCGGTAAGAGCCTTTATTATTATAGTGGTCGATGACATGGAAAGCATCGTACCGAGGAACAGGGAATTTATCCATGTAAAGTTGAACATTGCCCCTACGGCAAACCCCAGAGTTATCATCCCGCATATTATTACCAATGCGGTTACCGCCGCCGAGCCCCCTACATTTACCAGTTTCTTGAAGTTGAATTCCAGGCCGAGGCAGAAAAGGAGGATTATTATCCCTATGTTGGCCCATATATCTATATCGTTCGCATCCGTTATCGAAGGCGTGAACGAGAAGTGCGGACCGGCCAGGAAACCCGCCAGGATGTACCCGAGAATTACGGGCTGCCTGAGCCACTTGAACAATAGCGTGGTTATACCTGCAAGAACAAGTATAAGGGCAAGGTCGGATATTATGGGAGCTAACGTTTCCTGCATCTGTTTTTTATCAGAATTCCGATGTAAAATGGAACTTTATTTCAGGGAAATCGGTCTGCGCCATCTGCAGCACATAAGAAGAGTCGGCCATGAATACGTCGCGGCCTTCGCGGTCTTTCGCCATATACTGGTGTTTGCGCTTCTTGAAGTTATCCAGGACACCCTCGTCGTCGCACTCTATCCAGCATGCCTTATAAAGTGAAATCGGTTCCCACTTGCACTGCGCGCCGTATTCGTGCAGCAGCCGGTACTGTATTACCTCAAACTGCAACTGCCCCACCGTGCCGATTATGCGGCGGTTGTTATACTGGCTTATGAACGATTGGGCCACTCCTTCGTCCATAAGCTGGTCAATCCCCTTGTTGAGCTGTTTCGTTTTCATGGGGTCGTTGTTCTCGATGTATTTGAACATTTCCGGAGAAAAACTCGGCAGCCCCTTGAAATGAAGTTCCTCTCCTTGCGTAAGGGTATCGCCTATTTTAAAATTACCTGTATCGGGCAGACCCACTATGTCGCCGGGATAGGCTTCGTCCACAACCGATTTTTTCTGCGCCATGAATGCCGTAGGGCTTGAAAAGCGCATCATCTTCCCGCTCCGCACGTGTTTGTAGTTTTCATTGCGGACGAACTTGCCCGAACAGATTTTCACAAAGGCGATGCAGCTGCGGTGATTCGGGTCCATGTTGGCATGGATCTTGAACACGAACCCGGTAAATTTCTCCTCCTCGGGCCTTACCTCGCGCTCAAGCGCATTTACGGGTTTGGGCGACGGCGCAATCTCCACAAAGCAGTCAAGCAGTTCCTTTACGCCGAAATTGTTCAAGGCCGAGCCGAAAAATACCGGAGCAAGGTTACCCTTCAGGTATTCGGCCTTGTCAAACTCGGGATATACGCCGTTTATCAGTTCAAGGTCGGCCCGCAACTTTTCGGCATCGCTCTGGCCTATATAGCTTTCCAGCTCGGGGTTGTCTATGTCCCGGAACTCCACCGATTCTGTAACCACCTGTTTGCTCGGGGTGTAAAGGTTCAGGTTCTTTTCGTATATGTTGTATACCCCCTTGAAACGCTGTCCTATGTTTATCGGCCAGCTTAACGGACGCACCGCTATTTTCAGTTCGCTTTCCAGTTCATCGAGGATGTCGAACGGGTCGCGCCCTTCACGGTCGAGCTTGTTTACGAATATTATTACCGGCGTTTTACGCATGCGGCAGACTTCCATAAGTTTGCGGGTCTGCATTTCCACGCCTTTCGCCACATCCACCACTATTATTACGCTATCGACTGCCGTAAGGGTACGGTATGTATCTTCGGCAAAATCCTGGTGTCCGGGAGTGTCGAGAATATTTATCTTGTACTGTTCATATTCAAACCCCATTACGGATGTTGCAACGGATATGCCGCGTTGCTTTTCTATCTCCATCCAGTCGGACGTAGCCGTCTTTTTTATTTTGTTCGATTTTACCGCCCCGGCTATATGTATTGCACCGCCGAACAGCAGCAGTTTCTCCGTAAGCGTGGTTTTCCCGGCATCGGGATGGCTTATTATGGCAAATGTCCTGCGGCGGTTTATTTCTTCAATAAAATTACCCATTATATGTCCTTCTCTATTTTATTGCTACGATATATGTCCTGTTGTGTTGCAATCCTGCTTTACATTTCGCCTTGCACGCCCCCCCGTACAACGGATAATGCCTGGGGCGTGGCTTTGGTTCCCTGCATCCGTTACAGTTCCAATGTCCCCGCCTCGTACTGCCTGAACATGGAAGAGAGCAACGCTATGAATGCCGATATCTGTTTCAGCGCACCGGCTGTCGTTTCCGATATTTCTTTTCCGGAAAGTTTCAGAAGAAGTATCCCGTAAAGGAAATTAAAACAGGTTTCTATTTCGCCGACCTTGCTTTCGCCCTGCTTTTTCCTCAACTCCACGATATATGGCAGCGTCTTGAAAAATACTGCGCCGTATTGCGGGGTTTCCGGGCTTTTAAGCAACTCTTCGTGCAGTTCGGCCAAACGGATTATTATATTCTTGTTTATTTGCAGATGCCCCTTTTCGGTACACCCTTCGGTACGCATCATCTCTATAAGGTTGGCATACCACTCCTCCATCTCCTTCTTCTCCCCATCGGGCAGCGAATACCTGTCTATTACGTTCTGCCTTATCTTTTCCAAATCAAGGCCGCATCCGCGTATCAAGTCTTCCACCTGCCACATGTACAGCAGATACTCGGCTATGTTTTCCTTTCTTTTCGCTCTTGATATTATCATTGTCGGAATCAGAATGAGAAGTGCAGCGCTATCCGCACACCGCCTTTTGGAATATCCGGCAAGTCGCGGTATGTTACACGGAATACATACTCTATGCGCAATATGGTGAATATGTTGTCGAGCCCTACGCCTACCTCCATATACGGCAGCGATTTCTTCCAATACCGGTTCTGGTTTATGTCGGGGAAACGCCACAGATTGGGGTTGAGGTCGGGGTTGTTCCTGTCCGACAACGCACCGAAAAACCCTTTGAATGATACGACTTCGCGTATCTTCATATATTTTATAAACGGGATGCGATTGAATATCAACCCGTTGGCAAAGTACTCTATATCCCACGACGCAAAATTGTCGAATACGAACTCAACCGGATTCAGCAACGAGTACGATTCGGGCTGTATGGTGTATGAGAGGTTGGAGTTTGGAATCACCAGCATGGGATACGGTGTCTGAGTCCATATTTTAGAGAACTTCAACACGGTATTGATATGTCCGAACGCCGAGAACCAGAAAGCCTTTGAAAAATAGATGTCGGTCCGCTGATAATCGAATTCGCTTCCGAGAAATCCCTTATAACCCATTGCATGGTTGAGTATCAGTATGGGGGCCGTCTTGGATATGGGATACCTTACGCCTTTGGTCTGATAGAAACGCTCCTTGTGCGCATAGCGGATGCGGAACTCGGCTTCAGCCTCGGAATAACGGCTTATGTTCTCGCCATACCCGTTTACGAACTCTACCCACGGTGTGGCTTCCTCGGTTTTGTAACGGAGCGTTGCGCTGTACGACAACCCGTGCCTGTGTTCGCGCATGTATTCGAGCTCCGACGTGCGCAGGTAGGTGGAACGGATGTCGCTCATGCGTTTCAGTGCAAGGAACACGTTGTCCTTATTTGTATAAAGGTAGTGCTGTCCCAGCTGGTTTATATCGTACGTATGGGAAAGGCGCAGCTGATGCATCGGAAATTCCTTGTAATGCTGCCGTTTTTTTATGAAAGAATATATCAAATCGGCCTTGTACTTGAACCTCTTGTCCCTTGTTCCGTATGCGACATAACCGTTAAGGAAGAATCTGTCGCACAGATTGGGCGTGGTCATACCGCCGAGCCTCAAACGGGCGCCCTCCACGCTGTTTCCGCTAATGGTAGTATTGAGCGGCCCTAAATCGAACTTGCTGTTTTTAGACGTGGGCACGTATCCCGACACAAGGCTCGTAAGAATCTTCTCCGACCAGTAGAACGCCTTGTTCTTCCTCAGTCGCTGCAGTATCTCGTCTACCGAATTTTCCTTCTTCTTGATAGGTATCATCCGGTTCTCTTTCCAATACTCTTCGGGGAGCATCTGGGCATATTCATCCTCTATCACCTCGCCTTCCACCTTGAAAATATCCATATTTTCGGGCGGCTCCAACTTGTAATTGTCGTATCCTATTATGCGGCGGAAATAGAGGCCTTGCGTTCCGGGGACGATTTTCATCTCCACTATCGCATCATCGTACTTCTTCAAGCTTATACCGTCCGGACCCCGTTCGAACTCCTGCCTGATAACCATGGTTTCCACATAATTGAGGTTAATGTTCTTGGGTACGTTTATTTCGGCTTTTTTCACGAAGTAGGTCGAATCGAGCGTAACATACAGATGTCCGACAAAACCGTCCGACTGCGAATTGAACGGAGCAAACCCCAAATCGACGCACCTCTCGCCATTTATCTCAAGCGTATCGAGCAGGTAATACTTGTAAAACGAAGGGCCTATGTTCGCCAGCGGACTGACAAACCGTTTGAGCAAAAGCGATATGTCGTTACCGAATATGTCCACTTCCTTGAACATCTCGTCGTAGAACTGCTGCATACTCTCCTGGTTCAGGGCATCGTCTATTCCTGTACGACGTATTGCTTCGACGTATTGCTTGCGCGATTTGGGCGATTTCCGGTAATATATCTTTGAATTGCGCTCCTTTATCGATACGGTAAGTATCGGTTTTCCGGAAACCTCGGAAGTATCGACGTAATCGAACAGGAACTGGAATTTCCTGAATATGGGCTTCGTTTTTTTCTTGTCGGTGAAATTGTTGAAAGCCAGTGTCATCCTGTCGTACTGGTCGTACGAATAGTATTCCGCACTGCTTATCTTGTATTTGTCGTAAGAGTTTATAACGTTTTTTGCAAACGCCACGGCCGGATTCCCGCGACGCTTGTAGCGTTCACGTTTCGGTTTTATCTCAACCTCCGATATGGCATAGTCCGTCGTCCGCATCTTTATCGTTACCTGGTACTTCTCTCCCCGGGTAAGAGGCATCAGGTAATCCTCGTACCCCACCGACGTAGCTACAAGTTCTCTTACAGGGGCCGAAGTCTTTAGAGAGAAATATCCCACCTCATCGGTCATGGCCACGGTTTGGGTGCCTCTGAAATACACAGATATGAACGGCAACGGTTCATTGGTCAAAGAGTCTACTACAATGCCGGTTACGGATGTCGACTGCCCGAATGTTGCGGACGGTAATGAAAGTAAGAATATAATAAGTGTCGCAAATATATTTTTTATCCGCTTATTCATATCTGTTACTTAACGGTGGTCAAGACAGCGAAAGCCCCTTCCTGAGGTTTGTCTTTCCGGCCTTTTAACGGCAAACAGAGCGAAAGTACTCTCGGAAACAAACATGAAACGAGGTTTCAATGTTTGCTTTGCCGGGCAGCATACTACCTTGAGCGGGTGCAAAGTTACGAAAAAATAATCGTCCTTTTTTGTTCCAAAACACCTATTATATATTCACTAAGGGAAAAGGGCATACAATAAGCGTATTTAACAGCTTTTACACAACTATCACACAAACAGGGATGCTTTTCTTATTTACCGGCAGCCTGTTATCCTTCACTGACCCAACCGGCAGGATTCCAATCTTACCGCCACAATACCGCATTTGCACATGCACAGTCCGTGCATACGCATCCGCTACGCATGCCGGCCGTTTTCTTCACCCGTATTCTTCCACACGGAATACGGGTGTTCTATGAGGTTGGAGTTATAATACCTGATGTCGCCAGAGACTTCTTCGCCGCACCACTCGGGAATTTCCACAGGTTCGTCCTGCGAACCGAGTTCCACCTCTGCAACAATAAGGCCTTCATTCTCCCCCCCGAACTCGTCTATCTCCCATTTGTGGCCGTCGTCCGAGATAAATATATGGCGCATTTTTTCTATCAGCGGGTGCAGGCACAAATCGCCCAGCATGGTCTCGGCATCCGAAACCGGTATTTCATATTCAAACTCGCTGCGGACAGTACCGCAGTTTTTCCCTTTTACTGTAAGGAAAGCGCGTTCTCCGGCAATTCGCACCCTGACCGTCCTCTCCTTGTCGGTTGAAAGATACCCCTGCTTATATACCGAAGATGAAATACACCCGGTTTTGTATCCCGTCCCGCACACCTTGAATTTACGTTCTATTTCTTTTCCCATGGTTCTCTCTCCGGACTGCTCTTTACTGCTGTTCTTCACACCCGTTATTTGACACGCCTTGCGACAGGGGCATTACTCGCCGACATAACACCCCGCGGTAACCATTGCCCTTGCATCATATGCCACTCCTACCTGCCGTATGCTTCAATGTATAGCCTCCTGCAATCCGTTTCGGTATAACAGCCGGGAGCATTGGCCGGGCTGCCGCTCGATATTGCATCGGCCGACATTTTATCTATGGAATTGAAAAATTCGCTTTTATCTATACCGTACTCTCTCAGGGAGGGGATTTTGCAATCGGTGCATATCTGCCCTACCCTCGCCGCCAGTTTGCCGACCGCGACCTCTTCACTGTCATCGCAACCGGCAATACCGGCATTTCTGGACAGTTGCGAC
Source organism: uncultured Bacteroidales bacterium (assembly GCA_949297125.1). GTDB lineage: Bacteria > Bacteroidota > Bacteroidia > Bacteroidales > G3-4614 > Caccoplasma_A. Next base: position 101,194 of record CASFRS010000004.1, on the reverse strand, counting down.
AGCCGGGGCATTGCCGGCTCTGCCAGCGCATTAAGGCATACTGGCAGGAGCATTGCGTTCGACAATCCGTGCGGCACGTGGAACAGTGCGCCAATCGGGCGGCTCATGCCATGCACCAATGTTACGCTCGAGTTATTTATGCAGATTCCGGCTTCGAGGGCAGCTACAGCCATTTCGCGATCCGGCCCGGGATCATTTCCCGAAACGGCCGGAACAATATTTGCAATTATGCGCCTTACTGCCGAAACAGCCAAATCGTCTGTAAGAGGATTGGCCTTGCGCGATATGTATGCTTCTATTGCATGCGTAAGGGCATCTATACCCGACGAAGCCTTGACCGATGGCGGAGCGGCAAGCCCCGAACGGTAGTCTACTATAGCCACGCGCGGCAGCAGCAACGGCGTACTGACAAGCAGTTTCCGGTTATTGTGCGTATCTGTGGCAACAGCATACCGGGTAACTTCCGACCCTGTGCCGGCGGTTGTTGGAATTGCCACTACCGGAGGGAGATGGCGTTCGGCCCTTTCCGGAACTGCGCTGAGCGAAAACGATGACGGACAGGCAACCTTCAATGCTATCAGTTTGGCGGCATCTATCGGGCTGCCTCCGCCGAGCGCAATGCAAAAATCGCACCCGCCGGACATGAACGCACGACACCCTTCATCTATCATCTTGTCGGTGGGTTCGCCTGTTATCCCGTCGAACAGACTATATTTTAACCCGGAAGAGTGCAACAGTTCAAAAAACTGCGCGGCAAACGGGGTTTTGGAGACATGCCGGCCGGTTACCACCAATGCGCATCGTCCGGTTTCAGACAATATTCCCGATGCCGTATCCAGGGCATTCTCCCCCACAATTACCGATGACGGTACAGACAAACAGCTATTCATACTCAAAATCCGCAATATATAAAAATACGATACCCGCAGGTTCGGGACACCACCCTGTTCTCTTCTGACGTGATTGCAAAGATAGGAAAAGGCGAGAGCAGAGGCAAATTTATTTGGCTATGCCGAGCCGAATCCTATCTTCGACAGCAGTCAAGGATGCTAACATGCAAGCTGCATTACACCGCATAAAAAGAGCATCCCCTACAAATTACCGGATGGGGGATGCTCTTATCTTGTTTACTTGAATAAAACGGTCTGCCGCTTTATTCTGCCGTTATCTTCACTACGCACTTCTTAAGGCCTTTCGAGGTAGCCTCAAGTTCTATCGTACCCGGCTTCTCGCCCGAACGGACTATTGCCGTCATCATTCCGCTGAAAGTTTTCATTTGCGGTTTCTGGAACGATTCGAGCGATGCCGGGTTTCCGTTGGCACCGGCGCAATATGTCCCTGCACCTTTTACCTTGAATTTTATCTCGTTGTCGGCAGTGGGACAAAGGTTTCCGTCCTTATCTACCACGCGTACCGTTACAAAGCTCAAATCCTTACCGTCGGCCGATATAACCTGGCGGTCGGGTATCAGTTCTATCGCATAGGGTTTTCCTGCCGTATGTATTTCTTTCTCTGCCACTGCATTCCCGTCCTTGTCGTATGCAACTACCTTTACGGTACCGGGTTCGTAGTTTACATCCATCCACATAAGGCGGTAACGTTGCAGTCTCTTCAAATCGGCGGTAGATGCCGAGTCGGCGCTGTTGAATACCGTTATGGAAAGATCTTTGGTTTTCTTGCCGTAGCTCTTGCCGTTTATAAAGAGTTCCGCGCTCGGATAATTCGTATATACGAATACCGGAGTATTCTCCCCTTCTCTTCCGGGCCATGTCCAATGCGGAAGGATATGGAGGGTTTCGGCATCCTTGTTCCAATGGCTGCGGTACAGATAATAGCGGTCCTTGGGAAGCCCGGCGAGGTCGATTATCCCGAACAGCGACGAATGGCTTGGCCAATCGGAATAGTACGGCGTGGGTTCTCCGAGGTAGTCGAAGCCGGTCCATACGAATTCGCCTATGCAGTACGGAAGGTCTTCATGCTGTATGAAATCATCTTCGGGGAGGTTGGACCAGCCGCAATGTTCAACATCGTACGACGAAGCCTGATGGTCGTCGTATTTGTGCATTGAACGGCGCACAACCGGGAATTTGTAAACTCCCCGCGAGCTTATGGTCGATACCGTTTCACTACCGAGGATTATCTGCTGCGGCAGCTTTGCATAGTTTTCCTGGTATTTGTGCGGACGGTAATTGAATCCTGCAACATCCATTACGGCGGCCATATTGTTGTTCACTACTGCATCGGGAGCATCCATTCCCTGAGTTACCGGGCGCGTGGGGTCTTCACGGTGGCAAATATCCTGCAGATAGCGCGAGAGTTTGGGGCCTTGCTCACCGTTCCACTGGTCCGGCACTTCATTTCCTATACACCACATTACCACGCTTGGGTTGTTGCGGTAATGGCGCACAAGGTTTACCAGATCCTTCTCTGCCCATTCGTCGAATATCAGGTTATATCCGTTTTTGAGTTTAGGGGTTTTCCATTCATCGAACGATTCGGCCATGAGCATCATACCCATTTCATCGCAGGCAGCCACAAGTTCGGGTGCCGGCATGTTATGCGACGTACGGATTGCATTGCACCCCATATCCTTCAGTATCCTCACCTGACGCCTTATTCCCGCTTCATTGGCTATGCCACCCAACGGCCCGAGGTCGTGATGGTTGCATACGCCCTGGAACTTTATCTTCTTGCCGTTCAGATAAAACCCTTGGTCGGGGATTATCTCTATACTGCGGACACCGAAACTTGTAACATATTCGTCCTTCAGATTGTCCCCTTCATATATTTTCGATACTGCCGAATACAGGTTAGGGGTTTCGGGCGACCATAATGCCGGGGAAAGGATTATCATGTCCTGTTCAAATCCATTCCCGTCGAATCCGCTGCCTATCTGGGTATCGCGGGCTACCACCTCTCCGGCGGCATCTTTTATTTCGGTTACTATTTTATAGTCTTTTATGCTCTTTCCCTCAGGGAAGGAGAGCTCTGTGCGAAGATTCACTTTTGCATACTCACCGGTTATTTCCGGGGTGGTAACGAACGTCCCCCACACGGGTACATGGGCATCGGAGGTTTCCACGAAATGGACATTGCGGTACAGACCGGCACCTGGATACCAGCGCGAACTCTCCACAAGGTTCTCCAGCCTTACGGCAAGTTTGTTTATCCCTTTTTTCAGGAAGGGCGTGGCATCTACATAAAACGAATTGTACCCCGACGGCCAATAGCATATCTCTTTGCCGTTAAGATATACGCGGGCATGGCTCATTGCCCCGTCGAATATAAGGGTATACTTTTTACCTGCCGAAAACTCAGGAACATCTATATCCGTCCTGTACCACCCGGTTCCCACAAACGGAAGCCCTCCGGTACGGCCGGCATGCTCCATGGCCTCTTTCTGCCCGTCCTGGGTTATAGCCACGTTCTGTTTGTCATTCTCTATGCTGAAAGGGCCGTATATTGCCCAATCGTGCGGCACGGTTACCTGCTGCCAATCCGAGTCATCATAATTTTCCGACTTGAATTCGGGGTTGTCTTCACGGGTAAACCGCCACCCTTTCTCCAATAACTGTTCTACTCTTTTCTGTGCTTCTGCGTTTATCGACATGACAACGGCCATCAGCATAAGAATAATTACCCTCGCTTTCATTTTTCGATTTTATAAATAGTATTTAAATGTGTTACGATTACAAATATAGCTATTGCAAGTAAAACTCGCAACCGGTGCGCCATGTATGTTCAAAAATTATCGCCTGCATTAAAATGGGAAACCGCACGTACATACCGGAAGTTGCACATGCGGTCTTATCTGTTGCGGGGAAACGCACATCGTCATTTCCCTATCGTATCCTGTCGGCCGAACGGACCAGTTTCTCATCCGCCCTTATGGAGCGTATGGCCATAAGGTTCAGGATAAAGGCCACTATCGGGAATATCAGCACTGCGCCCAGCGACGGATACCCCACCGTTGCCAGCAGGTCTTTTGCAAACCACCAGTAAATGAACGCTATTGGATAGAGAAGTATCATGAACATTCCGCTCAACAGGCATATCTTTATTTGGCGGCGCCTGTTCTTGTATGCAAATATGGCAAGAATCGACATTACGCCGGCGAGCGACATTATTATGGCGACGGGCCATGTATCTATCGTTGCGGTTGCAGCAGAATCACCGGCCGTTTCTATTATGGAATCGGCATAGAATTTCCATACTCCGGTTTCATTCACGAACGTTGCCAGCGGCATTTTGAACATTGCGAACATCAATGCCCCTGCCAGGAAAAGGTATAGCGACTGTATCCTCTGTATCATATCTATTGCGGGTTTATATGTTTATGAAACTCCGGCTCATGCCTTTATGTTAAGGTTATCCAATATAACCCTGATTTTCTCGTAGGTAGTTATGCGCGTCGGCACAAGGGGCAGACGCAACTTGTTCTTTATGTACCCCATGGCTTCGAGCATACTTTTCACTCCGGCCGGATTGCCGTCTACAAACAACAGGGAGAAGAGTTCGGTAAACTCGTGGTGTATCTTGAGCGCATTCGCATAATCGCCGTTCAAAGCAAGACGCACCATTTTGCCGAATTCTGCCGGGAAGGCATTCCCTATCACGGATATTACACCAACTGCCCCGAGGGATATCAAGGGGTAGGTAATTCCGTCGTCTCCCGATATGACGGCAAAATCGGCCGGTTTGTTCTTTATTATCTCATCTACCTGGACAATGTTGCCCGAAGCCTCTTTTACCGCAACTATATTTTTGAAATCGCGGGCCAGACGCAATACGGTATCGGGGGTCATGTTCACCCCCGTCCTGCCGGGCACATTATAGAGGATTACAGGCAAGTCGGTCGATTCGGCTATTGTCCGGTAATGCATGTAAATCCCTTCCTGCGACGGCTTGTTGTAATACGGGACTACCGAGAGTATGGCGTCTATGCCTTTAAAATCTCCGGTTTTAAGCTGGGCGGCGACGGCCCGGGTATTGTTGCCTCCCACACCCAGTACAAGGGGGACGCTCCCGTTTACGCGCTCCTTAACGAATGCGACAATCCTGACCTTTTCTTCTTCCGTCAGGGTGGGAGTTTCGGCCGTAGTGCCGAGTACCACTATATAATCCACTTTGTTTTTGAGCAAATGGTCGACGACTTTGCCCAACGATTCAAAATCGACCGATTCATCCTCGTTGAACGGGGTTATCAACGCAATGCCTAAACCGCTCAAGTTTATTCTGTCCATATGATTTTCCGTATTTGGTTGCGAAGTTACTAAAATTATTTTTTTAATACATAATCGGCATGCCGTTATGTAAAAGAATTGCGCACTATTTCCATATCCGTTTTTTTTCACTGCTGCATGCTGCGCCGCCGTGCCGGGAAAGACGTACAGGACAAGCGAACAATGGCGGCCATAAGTTGTTTTCGGTATAGGGACTCCGTCAAAGATACGGCTCCGCGCCTGTCCGCACTTATCGGATACGGAGCGGTCATTCCGTTGTCCCGCATGCAATTATGAATATTTTCAGATTTCTGCACAATCGAATCGCACAAAGTATATTTTCCCGTACCGGAAGAAGCATCCGCTGCCATTCACCGTTTTTGCCGGACGAAAGGACTGACATGCTGTACGGCGGTTTTTCCATACGGGAAATATCAGACGCGGCAAAGTCGGTCGAAGCATTGTACAGAACTCCCATGTGCATGCTCTGTGCCGGTTACGGATACAGGGAAACGGCTCTGCTCCTCGGGGTATCGGAGAGGGTTCTGGCCGGCCGTATACGCAAGGGGCACGCACTCTTCATGAAGGCCTTGAAGGCAAACCGTCCGGGCATATTCAAACAGAGGCATGCACTTATGGCCCGTTGAAAAAGGAACGGGCAAGTGCAACAACCTTCTGCAGAAGGCTTTCACTCACGGCAGCGTCAGTCGGAAATCATATTCAGGAAGTCGTCTTCCGATATAATCTTCACTCCCAGTTTATTCGCCTTTTCCAGTTTGGCCGGCCCCATGTTTTCGCCGGCAAGTATATAATCGGTCTTGGCCGATACGGATCCGGTATTCTTGCCTCCGAAGTTCTCTATCATAGCTTTATATTCATCTCTCGAATGTTTTGAGAATGTGCCGCTTATGACTATTATAGCTCCATGGAGCCTGTCTTTAACACCTTGCAGCCGCTCTTCCGACAGCGACATTTGTACGCCAGCCTCTTTCAGGCGGCGGATAAAATCCATATTCCGCTCTTCCGCAAAGTATGCCATGACACTGGAGGCTATCTTTTCCCCTATCTCGTCTACCCCCAGCAGTTCTTCTTCGGTTGCGTTCACAAGAGCCTCGATGTTCTTAAAAGCAAAAGCCAGTTTCTTGGCTACAGTCTCCCCTACGAAACGGATACCGAGGGCATATACCACACGTTCAAAAGGGACCTGGAGGGAGGCCTTTATCCCGGCTATGATGTTCGTTGCAGATTTGTCGCCCAGCCTCTCCAGCGAAGCTATCTGTCCGGGCTGCAACTTATACAGGTCGGAAGCGTCGCCGAGCAGGCCTTTACGGTAGAAGAGTTCTACCGTCTCGCTCCCGATCCCGTCTATATCCATGGCCTTGCGGCTTATGAAATGCTCTATCTTGCCGGTTATCTGGGGAGGGCATCCCGTATCATTAGGGCAATAGTGGGCTGCTTCGCCTTCATACCTGACCAGAGGAGTCCCGCATACAGGGCATTCTTTTATAAACCGGACCTTTTCGCCGGTCTGCGATGTCCGTGCGGTTTTGTCTACACCTGTTATCTTGGGGATTATTTCCCCTCCCTTCTCTACATATACCATATCGCCGATATGCAAATCGAGCCCTTCTATTATATCGGCATTATGCAAAGAAGCGCGTTTTACGGTAGTACCTGAAAGCTGGACGGGGACAAGGTTGGCAACTGGCGTTACCGCACCGGTGCGCCCGACCTGGAACGAGACGGAATCGAGCCTTGTCAATGCCCGTTCGGCCTGGAACTTGTATGCTATTGCCCAGCGTGGCGACTTGGCCGTATATCCCAGTTGCCTTTGCTGCGACAGGGACGACACCTTGAACACTATGCCGTCGGTAGCCACGGGAAGGTTCTTCCGCGCATCATCCCAATACGCTATATACCGCATCATATCGTCGAGGGTATGGCACTGGCGCATTGCTTCCGATATTTTGAAGCCCCACCCGCGGGCTATCTGCATGTTTTCATAATGATTGCCGGTAGGCAGGTTCTCGCCGAGCATGTAATAGAGATACGCATCCAGCCCGCGCGCAGCCACCGCCGCCGGATTCTGCAGTTTCAGCGTACCGGATGCCGCATTCCTCGGATTGGCAAACAGAGGTTCTTCCTGTTCCTCCCTTTCCCTGTTCAGTTTCTCGAATACGCTCCACGGCATCAATACTTCGCCACGCATCTCGAAATAAGAGGGATATCCGCTACCGCGCAATTTCAGAGGAATGGAGCGGATAGTCTTTACGTTGGCTGTTACATCGTCGCCCCTTGTTCCGTCGCCACGGGTTACCGCCCTTACCAGTAGCCCGTTCTCGTACGTCAGGGATATGGATGTACCGTCGAACTTCAACTCGGCTGTTATTGCAAACGGTTCGGCAAGCAATGCCGCCACCCGTTCGTAAAATGCTTTCACTTCCCCTTCGGTATATGTATTTCCCAACGACAACATCGGGTAACGGTGTTCTACCTGGACAAACCCGTCGGATATGTCGCTTCCTACCCTCTGTGTTGGAGAACCTGCATCGTAATATTCGGGATGTTCCTCCTCGAGCTTTTGCAGGCGTGCCATCATATCGTCAAACTCCTTGTCCGATATGACTGGCGCATTCAATACATAGTAATTGTAATTGTGTTCGTCGAGCTGTTTTCTGAGAGTCTCAATCTCGGTCTTTATCTGTTCCATATCTGTAAATCGGCTTGTAAAGATACAAGTTTCCGTGTGAATTTTTCCCGCACCTGCCGACCCTTTTCATCAGTAATCGCAGGAAAGAGAGGGAGTCTGCCCGAAATTTTGCAATGCAGGCTTGCCGGCCCGCCCCTCGGGTATGGATAAATCTGTACCATTTTGTAAATTTGCGCCAAAGCGGCGGAAGTTCTCCGTCCCTGCTTTTTCTTGTATTATACCGCAGTGTTATGAGAATAGACATAATAACCGTATTGCCCGAATTATTGGAGAGTCCGTTGAACTGCTCCATATTGAAGAGAGCCCAGGACAGGAAACTTGCCGAAATTGTAGTGCACAACCTGAGGGATTATTCTACCGATGTCCGGCACAGGCGGGTGGACGACTACCCTTTCGGCGGGTCGGCCGGGATGGTCATTCAAATCGAGCCTGTAGACAGGGCGATTTCCGCACTGAAGGAAAAACGGGAATACGATGAAGTGATTTATACATCGCCGGACGGCGAACTGTTCAACCAGCCTATGGCCAACGAGTTGTCGATGTACAACAATCTGATAATCCTGTGCGGGCATTACAAGGGGGTGGATTACCGCATCAGGGAGCATCTGATAACAAAAGAGATTTCCATAGGCGATTACGTGCTCACGGGCGGAGAACTTGCGGCAGCGGTTATCTGCGACTCCATAATCCGGTTGATTCCGGGAGCGATAGGCGATGAGCAATCGGCACTTTCCGATTCTTTTCAGGACAACCTGCTGGCACCGCCGGTATACACCAGACCGGCCGAATACAACGGGTGGCGTGTTCCGGACATACTGCTGTCGGGACACCAGAGGAAAATAAGCGAATGGCTGCACGAACAGTCGGTTGAACGTACAAGACGCCTGCGTCCCGACTTATTGGACGAGGATATCTGACAGTATTGTCAGGTAAAACGGAACTGCGGACTCCCGCCGCTCGCCTCCCCCATATACCGGGAGTGCAACGCCGAAAGCCCGGGAAAGAATCAGCCGAAGTTATGCAAGGGATATTCCCCCCATGATACGGACCGGGTGCCATTACACCCCCAACTCGTTCCGATAGGCATTATAAACATCATCCCCGAAACAGACGAATATGACTTTCTCTACATCGGGATAGGTCTCAAGCGATTTTTTCACCTCCGCAACTGCAATCTTTACGGCCTCCTTTACCGGATAGGAATATACTCCGGTACTTATGGAGGGGAAAGCAATGCTTTTTATTCCGTACTCGTGCGCCAAACGCATGGAGTTGCGGTAACACGATGCCAGCAGTGCGGGCTTGTCTTTCTGTGCACTGTAATATACCGGCCCTACGGTATGGATTACCCATTTTGCCGGCAGGTTGTAACCCTTCGTTATTTTCGCCTCGCCTGTTTCACACCCGCCGAGTTTGCGGCATTCGTCCAGAAGCCCCGTTCCGGCGGCACGGTGAATAGCCCCGTCCACCCCACCCCCGCCAAGCAGTGAGTTGTTTGCGGCATTTACTATTGCATCGACTTTCAATACGGTTATATCGCCCTTGTATATTTCTATCATGGTTCCATATATAAACCGGGAATGCGGCCGGAAGCCTTTCCGGGTATCGGCCCGCTGGCTCCAGCCGCATTTTATCCGGCAACGTTTTTCCGTTGTTTTTACTTGCCTGCGGATTTTACCGGCAGTTCATAGGTAAGGTCTATCCCGGCTGCACTGTTCTCGAGAACCATCCTGCTGCCGTCATCTTCTATCCTTACCGACATGGGATTTTGCATTATGCCCAGATACTTCGATTCAAATTCCATATCGGGGCATGCCATACGGGTAGTCCCTATTATGTTTACCGTAAGGGTGTCGTCCTTCAATTCGTAGTTCCCTATTATGCGGTTACAACCCGACGAGCCGCCTACATTTACCGAATCCGTAAAAAGGAGTACTGCCGGTTCCTGCCCGGGGTCTACTTCCGTCCCGTTCACATTGCATGAAGTCAAAGTCCACTCTTTGTCTATCAGGTCATCGGGAGTTACGCTTTTCTTGGCTCCGCACCCTACCAGCATGACCAGTAAAAAGATTGCGATAATTTTATTTCCGGTTTTCATAACAACTAAAATTTATGTGCGAAGATAATGCAAATATTTTATTCGGGCGTATCTTCTCCCGCTATTTCGGGAAGAGTTTTTTTAAGGATTATCCACCCTGCCAGCCCGGAGAGCAGCGAACCGGCGATTATTCCCAGCTTGGCATCGGAAAGGAGACGGGCATGCTCTTCCCCGAATGCAAGGGAAGAGATAAAGAAAGAGACTGTAAACCCTATGCCACCGAGAGCCGACACTCCTGCAAGGCTCCGCCACGTAACCCCTTGGGGCTTTTCAGATATTTTCATCCGTATTGCAATGGCCGAAAAAGAGAGTATGCCGGCAAATTTCCCTACAAACAGACCGGCAGCGACAGCCGGGGTAACTCCCGTTGCAAGATTCTGCAAGGTAATGCCGTCGAGCGAAACTCCGGCATTTGCAAATGCGAAAAGAGGTATTATAAGATAGTTTACCAGAGGGTGCAGCGAATCTTCCAGATCCTGTAACGGGGAAATGACCTTGTCGGAAGCCGATTCCACGTTCTTTAGCATATTCATCTGTTCGGGAGAAAGGATACGGTTCTTCCCTTTCCGGTGGCCGTCCGAAGCCGGGAACTCCGCCAATACTTCCTTGATTTCATTGATGAAACGGCTTGTTTTCATCTGCGGACGTGCCGGAACGCAAAATGCAGTAAGCACGCCTGCTATGGTAGGGTGTATGCCCGAATTCAGGAACAGGAACCACACGCCCGTACCCATTATTATATAGAACATCTTGCTGCTGACACGGAAGCGCATCCCCGCTATCATTATGGCAAACAGCACGGCGGCATACACAAGGTATTCGGGATAGAGCGAATCGGTATAGAATACGGCTATTACGGTTATCCCTATAAGGTCGTCGGCTACGGCAAGGGTGGCAAGGAATATTTTAAGGCCTATCGGGACCCTGCGCCCGAACAGCGACAGGATTCCGAGCGAAAACGCTATGTCTGTTGCCATGGGGATTGCCGCCCCCTGCATCTGTTCCGCCCCTTCGGCAATCAGGGAATATACGGTTATCGGGATTATCACCCCTCCCAGCGCGCCTATTACGGGCAGAGCCGCCTTCTTGAACGACGAAAGCTCGCCCACGAGGACCTCGCGTTTTATTTCAAGCCCGACGGCAAAAAAAAATACAGCCATAAGGGCGTCGTTTATAAACTGCATGACGGTCATCGGTACTCCGTGGTGTGTAAGAATATCGAAATCCCCTATTCTGAAATAGATATTTTTCTCCCACAGGGAAAAGTAGGCTTCGGAAAACGCCGTGTTTGCAGCGACAAAAGCCAGCAATGCGGTTGCTATAAGCAGGTATCCGCTGTTGGCATAGTGCTGCAGGGTTTTGCGTATGGCATAGGCGGCAACTTTCATTCTTGCAGTTTTATATCGTTTCTATCAACAACCGTATCAAAGATTAAGTTTGCAGGGAAGGCAAACAGCAGCATTTGTCGGGCACGATATTCCGTCCGGGCGCAAAAGAGGGGGAGATCCGGCAGTCGGCACGGATTCCTCCACTTCATGCAATATCCGTTCTACCGGTCAGTCGAGTTTCAGCACGGCGAGGAATGCCTTCTGGGGCACTTCAACAGACCCTATCTGCTTCATCCGCTTCTTGCCTTTCTTCTGCTTCTCGAGCAGTTTTCTCTTTCGGCTTATGTCTCCGCCGTAGCATTTTGCCGTAACATCCTTTCTGACGGCCTTTACCGTCTCTCGGGCTATTATCTTGGCGCCTATGGCAGCCTGTATGGCCACATCGAACTGCTGGCGCGGTATCAGTTCCTTCAGTTTCTCGCACATGCGCCTTCCGAACGGTTCGGCATTGTCGAAATGGGTTAGCGTTGAAAGGGCGTCGACCGTCTCGCCGTTGAGCAGGATATCGAGCTTTACAAGTTTGGAAGGGCGGAAATCGTGCAGATGATAATCGAACGACGCATACCCTTTCGATATGCTTTTCAGTTTGTCATAGAAGTCTATCACTATCTCGCCCAACGGCAGGTCGTATATCAGTTCCAGCCTGTTGCCGGAAATATATTCCTGCTTCACCAGTTCGCCGCGCTTTCCGAGACACAACGTCATTATCGGGCCGATATAATCGGTTGCCGTAATAATGGAAGCTCTTATATAGGGTTCTTCTATGTGCTCTATTAGAGTAGGGTCGGGCAACCCCGACGGGTTGTGGACTTCCGTCATGTTCCCCTTCTTGTCGAATACCCGATACGATACGTTAGGAACGGTTGTTATAACATCCATGTCGAACTCCCTGTCGAGGCGTTCCTGTATTATCTCCATATGGAGCAGGCCGAGAAAGCCGCACCGGAATCCGAAACCGAGGGCTACCGACGATTCGGGCTGAAATGTAAGCGAAGCATCGTTCAGCTGCAACTTCTCAAGCGAAGAGCGCAGGTCCTCAAAATCCTCGTTGTCTATCGGGTATACTCCGGCAAACACCATGGGCTTTACCTCCTGGAACCCTTCTATGGCTTTGTCGCACGGACGTGAAATATGCGTTATGGTATCGCCCACCTTTACTTCGCGCGAAGTCTTGATTCCGGATATTATATAACCCACATCTCCTGCCGCAAGTTCTTTTTTGGGCGACATATCGAGTTTCAGCACCCCTATTTCATCGGCTTCGTATTCCTTGCCGGTTGCCACGAACTTTACCTTGTCGCCCGTACGTATAATACCGTTTACTATTTTGAAATAGGCAATTATGCCCCTGAACGGGTTGAATACCGAATCGAATATCAGGCACTGCAACGGGGCGTCCTCATCACCTTCGGGTGCGGGAATCCGTTCCACTATGGCATTGAGAATATCCTCCACCCCTTCGCCTGTTTTTCCGCTGGCGCGGATTATCTCGCCGGGTTTGCATCCGAGCAGGGCCACTATCTGGTCTTCCACTTCCTCGGGTTGCGCGCTCGGCAAGTCTATCTTGTTTATTACCGGTATTATTTCAAGGTTGTTGTCGATGGCCATATAGAGATTGGATATGGTCTGCGCCTGTATCCCCTGCGAGGCGTCCACTATCAGCAACGCCCCTTCGCAGGCGGCTATGGAACGGGAGACTTCGTACGAAAAGTCGACATGCCCCGGTGTATCAATCAGGTTGAGCCGGTAATTCTGCCCGTCCTTTTTATACTCCATCTGTATGGCATGGCTTTTTATGGTTATTCCGCGTTCCCGTTCAAGTTCCATATCGTCCAGCACCTGATCCTGCAGGTCCTTGCCCGATACTGTACCGGTGTATTCGAGCAGCCTGTCGGCCAAAGTGCTCTTTCCGTGGTCGATGTGCGCTATTATACAAAAATTGCGTATATCTTTCATTTAATCTCTGTGGGTTGTGTTTCGGGGTCCAAAGTTAATAAAAAACGGCGGCAGACAAAACAGGCCGGGGCTATCTGCGCCCATTCTCCTGTTTTTAAAAAACATACGTAAAATCTTCATTTTTTAGTTTCACATTTTTAGTCCAATACACCATAAAAAATTATATTTGCACCGTTTTTTGCGCATATCCCTTTTTCAAAGGCAGTGCATCGGGGAAAAGGCCGGTATCCGCCTTGCAACCTCAAGGAGACCCGCTTCACCGAGCAAAGACAATAAACAACCGAGACAAAACAGTTTGCCTGTATTATGTATAAAAATTTCAACAGCTATCTCGAAGAGAGCATCAAAAAAAACTGGGAATCCACGGCCGTAAGCGATTTCAACGGCGTTACATACCAATACAAGGATATTGCAAGGAAAATCGCAAAAATTCATATCCTGCTTGAATATGCCGATATAAAAAAAGGAGACAAGGTTGCGATATGCGGCAAAAACACTTCGCACTGGGCTGTGGCGTTCTTTTCGGTTATTTCATACGGGGCGGTTGCAGTTCCCATTCTCCACGAGTTCAAGCCCGACAATGTACATAATATAGTAAACCACAGCGAAGCCAAACTCCTTTTTGTAGGGGATGTCGCATGGGAGAATCTCAATGAGGAAAAGATGACCCAGCTTTCGAGCATAATCCTCATCAACGACTTTTCGGTAATATCCACCAAACTCGACTCCCTGATTTACGCCCGCCAGCACCTGAACGAGCTTTTCGGGAAGAAATATCCGAGCAGGTTTACGGCAAACGACGTATCGTACTATAAGGACGAACCGGAGGATCTGGCACTGATAAACTACACCTCGGGTTCGACAGGGTTTTCAAAAGGAGTAATGCTCCCTTTCAGGGCGCTGACCGCAAATCTGGACTTCCTTATAAAGAACATGCCCGAAATGCAGCCCGGCGACAATGTGGTATCCATGCTTCCCATGGCCCACATGTACGGACTCATGGTTGAGATATGCCTGTCTATAGCCAACGGGTGCCATATATTTTTCCTGACCAGGGTTCCGTCGCCCAAAGTAATAATGGACGCCTTTGCCTATGCCAAGCCGTCGGTTATAATAACCGTCCCGCTGGTAATAGAAAAGATTATAAAGACGAGAATCCTCCCCCTGCTCGAAAAGCCGCTGATGAAAATAATGCTCAAGACGCCGTACATAAACGACCAGCTTCTGGCAAAAATACGCATAAAGCTGGAAGAGAGTTTCGGCGGGAACATACGGCAAATAATGGTAGGCGGCGCACCCCTTAACAAGGAGATTGAGGTATTTCTGCAAAAGATGCATTTCCCGCTTACCGTAGGTTACGGCATGACGGAATGCGCACCGCTGATTTCATATTCGCCGTGGCACAAGACCAAACCCATGTCATGCGGCGCCATAATACCATACAACGAAGCCAGGATAGAATCTCCCGACCCCGAAAAGATTCCCGGCGAACTGTGGGTAAAGGGCGACAACGTAATGCTCGGATATTACAAAAACGAAGCGGCCACCGATAAAGTCATGCGCGACGGGTGGCTGAATACCGGCGACCTGGGCATAATAGACAAGGACGGGTTTCTTTTCCTCAAAGGGCGCAGCAAGAACATGATTCTCGGCCCGTCCGGACAGAACATATACCCCGAAGAGATTGAGGACCAGTTGAACAACATGCCTCTTGTGAACGAATCGCTTATCATTGAGCACGGAGGCAAGCTTATCGCCCTCATATATCCCGATTTCGAGAACGGCATAAAAATGGGGCTCAAGCATGATGAAATAGAGGCGCAAATGGAAGAAAACCGCCTGCTGCTCAACAAGAACCTTCCGTCGTATTCCCAGATATGCAGGATAAAAATCTATTACGAGGAGTTTGAAAAAACAGCCAAACGCAGCATAAAAAGGTATTTGTACCAGAACAGCTGATACGGCAAATACCCGCCGCCGGCCTGCAGGGACGTCCCGCAACACCGCCATTATCTTGTGCGCTATTTGAAAAGGAGCGTATAGTCCTGTTCCGTATCTTCTGAAAACGCCACATTCAATCCGTTCTTGCTGCATTCTGAAACAAGTTCTTTCATCGGTGGGAGAAAGGCGTCGGCGACACGTCTGTCGCCATGCGAATGCAGGAGGTTAATCTTGTCCCGTCCGTACGGGTGCGACACAAGTATCGACCCGTTGCCCTTGAGGTTGCTCCTGAACAGGCGGACTATCGTCCCGGCCTTGTCGGCAAGGTGCGGGAGGATTCCATACAACAGAATCCTGTCATACTCCTTCCCTTCGGAATATTTTTCTATATCCTCGTTAAGATAGCGGATACGGCTGTCGTTATGGTATTTGGCCCGCGCCATGTTCAGCATTTTCGGCGATACGTCCATTTCCGTTATCAATCCGTCAGAGTTTTTCTCCCTTATGTACGGAACCAGCACCCCGGTCCCGCTCCCTGCGTCCAAAACTTCATCGCCCGGCCTTACGCCTGCAATCGTCATTATACGGCGCAGTTTTGCGGCATTGCGCACCACTGCCTCGTCCCATATCGGAGCGACTTCGTCAAAATACGATACCACGTCTTCCATATAATTCATCTTTTCCCCGACACGGCCTGCCCGTAAAGGAAGCCGCACCATTCAAGCAATCCTTTTCCCGATACGGCCGAAACCTCGAATATGGTTATGCCGGGACTGACCTTATTCAGATTCTCCCTGACAAGCTCGATGTCGCAGTCGATATACGGCAGGAGATCCGTCTTGTTAATCAGGCAAACATCGGCCCGTTCAAACATGTACGGGTATTTAAGCGGTTTGTCGTCCCCTTCCGTAACGCTTATTACCACTGCACGCATCTGTTCTCCCAAGTCGAACATCGCCGGACAGACAAGATTGCCCACATTCTCTATAAAGAGTATCGAGTTGTCGGAAAGTTCCGTTTTTGAAATGGCGTCGGATATCATGAAGGCATCGAGGTGGCATCCGTTTCCGGTATTTATCTGCAATGCACCGGCACCGGCAGCCTTTATGCGCCGGGCATCATTGTCGGTCTGCAGGTCGCCCTCTATCACAAAGACCGGAAGCAGCGATGTCAAGGTCTTTACAGTAGCTTCCAATATTGCGGTTTTGCCCGAGCCCGGCGAACTGACAAGGTTTACGGCATAGATATTCCTGTCGGCAAAATATAGGCGGTTATCCATTGCCGCATTATTGTTCCGTTGCAGCATATCCTGTTCAACCCGCAGTTTTATCTCTTTTCCTGTATCCTCTGCACCGGTATCGGGCATGGAAGATGAAGCGCACCCGCAATTTTCACACATTATCTTTTTTGTCTTTACGCTGTTTCTATTACCAATGACCTGATTTTAAGCTCTCCCCCCTGCAAAAGGGATATTTCGTGCGAGCCGCACCCGGGGCACGGACAGTAATATGCCGGAGGTTCAAACATGTTCCCGCACTTGGCGCAACGGCAGTATGCCTTTACTGCAACGATTTCAACCCGTGCCGATACGTATGGCGAAGCCCTCAGGATGGCTTCAAGTGAAAATTTAAGGAAACCGGCATCTACTCCCGAAAGCCTGCCTACCGAAAGTTCTATCAGTTTCAGAATACTCCCGCGACGGCGGGACATCTCCTGCGCCACAACGTCGAACACCGAATAGGCAAGTCCTAATTCATGCATATGCATCAACCTGTTTTAGAAGCAACCAACATCTGGCCTACAGCCAAGGCCGAATCGTTGCACGGAAGTCTGGACGGATAATAGACCTTCAAGCCCGATTCTTCCATACCCCTTATCAACAAACCGGAGAGGATTTTGTTCTGGAAAACTCCGCCGCACAATACCACCTCCGTTATCCGGCACATTCTTGAAGCGGTCAGAACTGCGGTTTTCAGCATGTATGCCAGTGTATTGTGGAATCTTGCCGCTATCACCCCCGTCGCCACGCCACGCTGCATGTCGCCAAGCAGCGCCGGGAACAGGAGGTGTAGGCTCAACGGGGCATGTCTGTCAATAGGATAACGGCGCGTTTCCTCCCTGTCGGAAGCTTGCTCGAGCCTTATTGCGGCTTCACCCTGGTAACTGTTTACATCGCATATCCCGAGCAGGGAAGACACCGCATCGAACAGACGCCCAGCCCCGCTGCTGAGCGGGGCGTTTATACCGGAATGTATCATGTGTTCCGCACCCGACACATTGTAGCCCCCTACCCTTTCCACAAACTCTTTCGGATATGCCGAGTGCCCGCATACGGAATCGATGTACGAAACAGCCATCCGCCACGGCATGCGCGATGCCGCATCGCCGCCTGGCATTGCAACTGCCGGCAGGTGCGAGAGCCTCCTGTATCTTTTCGGTGAACAGACAAGAATCTCCCCGCCCCACATGCTCCCGTCATCGCCGAGTCCCACTCCGTCGAGGGCAATAGAAAGGACTGTCCTGTCAATGCCGTACTCGGCCATTACCGCAGCCGTATGTGCATGGTGATGCTGCACTCTGGATATACCGGCCTTATACCTCTCAGCAATAATGCGGGCAAGCCTTGAAGTAAAATACCCCGGGTGGAAATCGCATACTACTCTCCCGGGTGTGAAACGGAACAGCGTACAGTAATGTTCCAGCATCTCCCTGTAAAATGCGGCCGCTGCACGGTTGCCGGTATTTCCCAGATACTGGCTCGGTATGGCTCTGTTCCCTTTGCCTACGGCAAAAGCCGAGTTCATTTCTCCGCCCAATGCCAGAATACCGTCGCAGGCTGTACCTATATCTATCCCTTCGGGAGCATATCCGCGCGAACGCCGCAGCACCGTTTCCCTGCCTCCCACTACGGCTATTACGGAATCGTCCACCCTGTTGTATATCTCCCTGTCATGCAATACCACCGGTATATCTTCAGGTGCAAGGAAGCGCATGATTTCTCCATTATCTTTCAATATTGGGGCACTATCCTTATTGGCACTTGTAAATACAAGCGAATCGGCCCCTGTTCTCTCAAATATGTCGTAGTGCACGGGCATATACGGAAGAATCGCCCCTATTGTCGAATACCCGTCGTTCACTCCGCTTCCAGTGCTTCTCGTCTGCTGCAACAGAACTATCGGGCGACGCGCCGAAACAAGTACGGCCTCCTCGTCCTTGCCCAGGAGGGCATAAGCACGGACCGTCTCCACGTTCCTGAACATTACCGCAAACGGTTTGCGGTCCCGTCCCTTAATCCTCCTCAGCTGCATCACGGCATTACGCGAGCCGGGAAGGCAAAGCAGATTATATCCGCCCACGCCTTTCAGGGCTACGATTCTCCCGCTTGAAATTGTCAGGCATATTCGTTGCAGAATCCTTTCATAATCGGTCTCTTTTTCAGTTCCGTGCAAAAGGGTATAATGCGGCCCGCACAGGTCGCAACAGACAGGTTGCGCATGGAACCGGCGGCTTGCGGCATCGGCAAACTCCGAAGCGCAGTCATCGCACATGGCAAAATCGGCCATTGTCGTCATGCCACGGTCGTACGGCAACATCTTTATTATGGAGAAACGGGGCCCGCACGAAGTACAGTTTACAAAAGGGTAACGGTAACGATTGTCGTTCCTGTCGGAAATTTCTCTCAGGCATTCGTCGCACACTGCCATATCAGGCGATATTCCCGCAGTGCAATCGCCCGATTCCCTGCTGCCGCCGATATGGAAACCTTCATACAAACCGGCCAACGGCTCTTCATGTATCGTAAATGAAGTTATACGGGAGGCTCCCGGCGACAACGTCTTTATCTTTCCTGCAAATTCCCCGCACTTTTCCTTTGTCGCCTGAACCGATATGGTTACGCCGCTGTTGTTATTGTAAACCATACCGTTGATACCCATTCCGGTTGCCAGGCGGTATATGAACGGCCTGAAACCTACGCCTTGCACCGTTCCTCCTATTTCTATGGAATACTGTTTCAGCATATTTCTTAAAACACTTTAGCATAAAACAAAAAACCGGAAGATTTGTTCATTTTATAAAATACTCTGAAAATGTGTCTTGCCATACCCGGAAAAATACTGGAGATAAAATCGGTCGGCGGGCTTATAATGGCCGAAGTGGATTTCAACGGACTGGTGAAAAGCGTCTGCATTTCATGGATAGAGAATGCGAGTGCGGGCGATTTCATCCTTTCGCACTGCGGAATGGGCATCTGCAGGATTGACAAAGAGGAAGCCGCAAAGGATTTGGATTACCTCATGTTCCTTGACAATGAAAGCGGAAAGGCGCATGAAATCGGATAGCGGTTTTTCAATGTCGTCCGTCGGTGTCGATGCCATATCCCGGTGCATCCGGCAAACTGTCGACAGACAATGGAGGATAATGGAAGTATGCGGAGGCCAGACTCGCTCTATGATCAAATACAATATAGAGGCTCTTCTCCCGCCCGGGATCGAACTAGTTCACGGCCCGGGGTGTCCCGTATGCGTTACCCCTCCGCACGTCATGGACACGGCCGTATCGCTTGCTGAAAACAGCGGCGTTACGTTGCTTACGTTCGGAGACATGATGAGGGTTCCCGACAGCAGCGGCAAACCTTTATCCGGTTATCGCGGCCGGGGCAGTTCGATAAAGATAATATATTCTCCTCTCGACGCGCTGGATTTTGCCGCAGCCGACAGAGGCAGGGATTTTGTAATGCTGGCCGTGGGGTTTGAAACTACAGCCCCGCTTTATGCTTTCGCCATTGAGGAGGCGCAAAGGCGGGATATAAAGAACCTCTCGTTTTTAACCTCACTGTTTACGGTACCCGCCGCAATAGAGGCCATTGTTTCCGACCCCGCCACCTGCATAGACGGCATTCTTGCCGCCGGTCATGTCTGCGCCATAACCGGCGAGGAGGAATACAGGGCGTTGTCGGAAAAAACAAGCAGGCCCATTGTAATAACCGGGTTTGAACCATACGACATAATGCTCGGCATATACCTCTGCACTGAAATGCTGCAATGCGGCAAACCTGCCGTACGTAACGCCTACGGGAGAGTTGTCGCCAAAAGCGGGAACATTGCCGCAAGACAAGCCATGTACAAGGTTTTCGAGCCGTGCAATGCCGTATGGCAAGGCATAGGGGAAATTGCCGGAAGCGGTTTGAAGCTGCGGAAGGAATTTGAACAATTCGATGCTGCAAGGCGTTTTCCGTTAAAGACTACGGCGATGAGAGACGAAACAGGCTTATATTGTCCGGCGGGAGAAATAATGCAGGGAAAGATGCAACCGGCAGGGTGCAAGTATTTCGGCTCGGAATGTACTCCCGAAGCACCGCTCGGTGCGGCAATGGCAACGGCCGAAGGGGTATGCTCCATTCTGTACAACTATTCTACCGCAAGAGCGGGCAAGCGTACGGTTGCCCGACCTGGATAGGCCTCCCCGCCGTACCCTCCACCAATCATCAACAGTATGCATTCAAAAGCAGATTTGCCATGAACGGATTTTCAGGTTGCAGCATTCCGGGAACAGAAACCGGAAAAATCACGCTGTCGCACGGAAACGGCGGCGTGCCCACCCAGAAACTGATAAAGGAAGTTTTTGCGGCGAATTTCAACAACAAGTACCTGTCCGCACTGAACGACGGCGCCGTAATGCCATGGGACAACGGGAAACTGGCCATGACAAGCGACTCTTTCGTTGTAAATCCGCTTTTCTTTCCGGGAGGGAACATCGGGCACCTTGCCGTAAACGGCATCATAAACGACCTGCTTTGCTGCGGCGCAATACCGATGTATCTGACGGCATCTTTCATAATAGAGGAAGGGTTCGAAATTTCCAAACTCGACACGATAGCCGGAAGTATGGCGGAAGTCGCCGAAGAGAACGGCATCTGCATAGTTACCGGCGATACAAAAGTCGTGGAGCGCGGGAAATGCGACGGCGTCTATATCTCGGCAAGCGGTGCAGGGAACGTCCTGCACGGGGTTTCCCTCTCGCCCGGGAATATAAAGGGGGGTGATGCCATAATCATTACAGCCCCGGTCGCCGGGCACGGGCTATGTATTCTCACCTCGCGCGAGGAACTGGGATTTGAAGGAAAATTACGTAGCGATACGGCATCGCTTCGGACAATGGTTTCAAACCTCCTTTTCAACATCCCCCATATCAGTGCAATACGCGATGCCACACGGGGCGGTGTAGCCACGGTACTGAACGAAATGGCCGAAGCCTCCGGAAAGGGAATGCTAATAGACGAGAGCGCCGTTCCGATAGAAAAGGATACTGCAGCCGTAGCCGCCCTGCTCGGACTCGACCCTCTGTACGTGGCCAACGAAGGGGTAATGGTTGTCTTCCTCCCTGAAGAGTACGCGGAAGACGCACTATACATACTGAAAAAGGACAGGCACGGTAAAAATGCGGCGATAGTTGGAGAAGTCCTGGACAATCAGGACGGCGAGGTTTACATAAAGACGATAATAGGGACTGAACGGATTCTGCCTCCGCTCGTAAACGAGCAGTTTCCGCGTATTTGTTGATTTGCCCATGAAAGAGACGGAAGAAAACAGCATGTACGGCGAACTCGCGGCAAAAGGTATCTCGCGCAGGGACTTCCTTAAATTCTGTACCATAATGGGAGGTTACTTCGGATTGCAGCATAGCGGCGTCGCCCAGATTGTAGAAGCATTCGAGAATAAACCCAGGAAACATGTGCTGTGGTATCATTTCCAAGAGTGCACATGTTGCAGCGAATCGTTCCTGAGAGCTTCGCATCCCGTAGTGGAACAGATACTGCTGGAGATGATTTCGCTCGACTATACCGACACCCTGATGGCTGCGGCAGGGACGCAGGCCGAGGAAGTGCGGCGCAAAGCACTGGAAGAGCATTACGGAAAATACATAATGGTGGTAGAGGGGGCAGTGCCTACCGGCAATCCGGGTTACTGCACGATTGCCGGGGAAGATGCGTTGAGTCTCTTCCGGGAAGGAGCCGACGGTGCAGAAGCCATAATTGCATGGGGCAACTGTGCGTCGTCGGGGTGCATACAGGCGGCATATCCCAACCCGACGGGAGCCCGTCCCGTCCATAAACTCTATTCGGGAAAACCGATAATAAACGTACAGGGGTGTCCTCCGATAGCCGATGTAATGGCCGGCGTAATAACGTATATCGTTACATTCGGACGGTTGCCCGAACTGGACAATGCCGGACGTCCCGTAAACTTTTACGCCCGCCGCATACATGACAGCTGCTACCGGCGTCCTGCATACGATGCAGGCCTTTTTGTCCAGAGTTTCGACGACGGGAACGCAAAGAAAGGGTATTGTCTCTACTACATGGGGTGCAAAGGCCCCAACACATACAATTCGTGCGCCATAATAAAATGGAACGGAGGCGTAAGCTACCCCATACAGTCGGGACACGGGTGCATAGGGTGCTCGGAAGCCGGATTCTGGGATTACATGCCCATGTACCGGCACTTGTCCAACATCCACGGCATCGGCATAGAATCGACTGCCGACAAAATAGGAGGCATACTCACCGGAGCTGCCGTCGGAGGGATTGCGGCCCATGCCGTCGCCACCAATATAGTAAAGCGCAAACTCATAAAAAACCGCCTGGACGATATTTCCCTCAACATGGAGGAGTATGAAGACGAAACAGACGGAACACCGGTCAAGGGCAACAGCCTGGATACCGACACTTTAAGCGAAACTGAAAAGAAGGACAAATAAACCGGGTGTAAAAATGCAAAGGATAGTTGTAGATCCTGTAACGAGAATTGAAGGGCATCTGAGAATAGAGGCCGAGATAGAAAACGGAATCATAAAAGACGCCTTCAGCAGCGGTACCATGGTAAGGGGTATAGAAATTATAGCCCGCAACCGCGACCCGCGGGAGGTATGGGCATACGTAGGGAGGGTTTGCGGTGTATGCACCTCCATACATTCGCTATGCTCGGTAAGAAGCGTGGAAAACGCGCTCGGGATAAAAGTCCCGCCCAACGCCGAGCGGGTACGCTCGCTCATGCAGATAGCCCTGACTCTACAGGACCATATTACGCATTTTTACCAGTTGCAGGGGTTCGACTGGATAGATGTTGTTTCCGCGCTGAAAGCCGACCCGGCCGAAAGCGCAGCCATTGCGCAATCGATGTCGGACTGGGACAAGAACTCTGCCGGCTACTTCAAGGATGTCCAGCAAAAGATAAAGGCATTCGTCAACTCCGGTTCGCTCGGGATATTTGCAAACGGATACTGGGGCAATCCGCTTTACAAGCTTCCCCCTGCCGTAAACCTTATAGGTACTGCACACTATCTCGATGCCCTCGATATCCAGAAAGAAATTGTAAAGGTACAGACAATCTTCGGCGGGAAAAACCCGCATCCCAACTATCTTGTGGGCGGCATGGCCTGTGCCGTGGACCCCGACAGCCCCAACGCCGTCAATATGGAACGGTTGAGTTTTGTTGCCGGAATCATAGAACAGGGAATAGATTTCGTCAACAAGGTATACTTGCCCGATGTCCTTGCCATAGCTTCATACTACCCCGAATGGATGAGGTACGGAGGGGGTGTGGCGAACTATCTATCGTACGGCGACTATCCTGTGGGGGCGTACGGCGAAACCTCTACCTACAAAGCTCCGCGCGGCATCGTCATGGACAGGAATCTGGCAGAAGTCGCCGGGTTCGACCCTTACGACATGGACGGGCTAAAAGAATTCGTATACAATTCGTGGTACGACTACACGGCGGGGCGCGACAAAGGTTTGCACCCTTCTGTTGGAGAGACCAGCCTCCGGTACAGCGGACCCCGGCCGCCATATTCCTGGCTTGGAGGAGACAATCCGTACAGCTGGATTAAAACGCCCCGATACAGGGGGGCGATCATGGAAACCGGCCCGCTGGCACGCTTTGCGGTAGGCCTTGCCTCGGGGAGGGACGAATACCGCGAGGTTTCCGACCGCTGCCTGAAGCAGCTCGGGGCAAAGAGAAACGACCTCTTTTCTACCATGGGGAGGATTCTGGCCCGGGCAATGGAAGCATCCATTATAGCCGCGTGGCAAAAGGAGTTTTACATCAGTCTGGTGGAAAACATCAAGTCGGGCGACTGGCGCATGTTCAACGGTTTCCGCTGGGAACCTGACACATGGCCCGAATCGGCCCAGGGCGTAGGGCTCGCCGAAGCGCCGAGGGGCTCGCTTGCCCACTATGTAAGCATAAGGGACAAGAGAGTAAGCAACTACCAGATGGTTGTCCCCACTACGTGGAATGCATCGCCGAGAGATCCCGACGGGGGGCTCTCGCCCTTTGAAGCTTCGCTGATAGGTACGCCCGTGGCCGATGCGGACGTACCTCTGGAAATTTTAAGGACAATCCATTCGTTCGACCCGTGTATGGCCTGTGCCGTACATGCGTACGACGAGACAGGAGAACATATACACCGGATATCCGTTCTGTAAAAATACATTGTACGATGATAACAAAAAATGCCCGGCTGCAGGAAGTATACGTATGGCAGTTGCCTGTGAGGATATTTCACTGGGTAAACGCTTTCTGTATTGTAGTGCTTTGCATTACCGGCTATATAATAGGAGACCCTCCTGCCATTATGATTTCCACGCAACCGGAAGAAAACTACTGGTTCGGTTGGGTAAGGCTCACGCATTTCATTGCGGCGTTCATCTTTATGGCCAATTTCATGGTCAGGCTCTACTGGATGTTTGCCGGAAACTCGTTTGCACGCTGGGACAACTATCTGCCGCTAACCAAAAGGCAGTGGCGCGGAATACTTGAGACAGTCAAGGTAGACGTGCTGCTGCTTACGCCCAAGCCCATATACGACATAGGGCACAACAGCCTGGCGGCACTAACCTATTCGGGCGTATTCATGCTAATGGCCGTACAGTCGCTTACTGGTCTCGGTATGTTTTACGCTTCGTCGGAGAGTATTGTCGCCCCCGTTTTCGTAAACTGGCTGCAAGGCGTCGGGGGGTTCTTCCCGGTACGGTTTGTACACCACATACTGATGTGGGCATTCGCCTTGTTCATGGTTGTTCATGTATACCTTGTATTTTACCACGATTATATTGAACGCAACGGGGTGGCTTCATCCATAATAGGAGGGTGGAAATTCATAGACATACGGCTTGTACGCCTTTACCGTAAACGCCTTTACGCGGAGCGTCGCGGCAAAAGCCGGGGAAAGGGGAATGGTTGGACGGATATGAGACGGTCATGAAAAGGAAGAAGATTCTTGTCCTGGGATTGGGGAATATAATCCTGTCGGACGAAGGCGTAGGAATCCACGCCGTCGAGATGTTCAAAAGGAACAATCCGTACGGGCATGTAGATACTCTCGACGGGGGTACGGGAGGCCTTTCCATTATAGGTGTATTGCAGCAGTACGATATCATAATCATGGCCGATGCCACGCTCGACACGTATCCTCCCGGTACTGTACGGCGGATAACGCCGCGTTTTTCCGTCGATTACCCCATACTTATGAGCGCACACGAAATTGGCATAAGGGAAATGATTGACGCCATGCACCTGCAGGGCAATATCCCGCATGTCGAGCTTGTCGTGATGAGCGTCAGGAACATCCGCAGGATAGGCATGGAACTGTCGGATGAAGCCCGGAAGGGAATACCCGCAATGCTCGATGCCATACATGGGATAATTTCCGAGGCGGGCGTTTGAAACGGGCCCGATTACCCTTACCCCCCCGCATAGTCATGGGCATACGGCGGGAGGCCTGCATACGGAACCGCACGGGAAAGAGTGTACAAAACGACAAACAGTAATTTTTTACGCCCTCCTTATTTGGATATTTAATAAATGCACGGTAACTTTACTGTATCTTGTAATTATATCAAAATACTACCATGACTGAATCGATATTCTGGTTAGTGCCTGTATCATCGGTTGCGGCGCTACTGTTCGCCTGGCTGTTTTACAGACAAATGATGAAAACCGACGAGGGGACACCTCAAATGAAAAAAATCGCTCTGTTCGTCCGCCGCGGAGCCATGTCGTACCTGCGCCAGCAGTATAAGATTGTAGGGCTTATATTCCTTGCGCTGGTAATAGTTTTCTCCATAATGGCCTTTGTCTTCAAGGTCCAGAACGAATGGGTTCCCGTTGCATTCCTCACCGGAGGGTTCTTTTCGGGACTGTCTGGTTATCTCGGCATGAAAACGGCCACATACGCTTCGGCAAGAACGGCAAATGCAGCGCGTACTTCTCTGAACGGCGGCTTGCGCATAGCATTCCGCAGCGGTGCGGTAATGGGGCTTGTCGTTGTCGGCCTCGGACTGCTGGACATTTCGTTCTGGTATATCCTCCTTAACGCAGTAATTCCGGCCGATGCCATTACTCCCGCACATAAACTGTGCGTCATAACCACCACTATGCTTACTTTCGGGATGGGAGCCTCCACACAGGCGCTGTTTGCCCGCGTAGGGGGAGGTATATATACCAAGGCGGCCGACGTGGGCGCAGACCTTGTAGGCAAAGTAGAGGCCGGGATTCCGGAAGACGACCCGAGAAACCCCGCCACGATAGCAGACAACGTAGGGGATAACGTAGGGGATGTGGCCGGCATGGGCGCAGACCTTTACGAATCGTACTGCGGCTCGATACTTGCCACTTCGGCTCTCGGCGCGGCAGCTTTTGTGGGCGCAGGCGAAACGGAGATGCAAATCAAGGCCGTCATAGCACCAATGCTGATTGCCGCCGTCGGCATCATACTGTCGATATTGGGCATATACTCGGTAAGGACCAGAGAAAACGCCGGCATGAAAGAACTGCTAAAGTCGCTTGCCTTCGGCACCAACCTGAGTTCGGTGCTGATAACTTTCGCATCGTTCGGCATATTGTATGCACTGGGGATAGACAACTGGTTTTATCTTGGGTGCACAGTTGTGGTAGGCCTGCTTATCGGCATCATAATCGGCCGCAGCACGGAGTACTATACCTCACACTCGTACCGCCCCACCCGGAAATTGTCGGAAAGCGGCAAGACAGGCCCGGCAACTGTTATAATATCGGGTATAGGCCTGGGAATGATATCTACAGCCGTCCCCGTCATTGCCATCGTTGCGGGGATAATACTTTCATATCTGTTTGCGGCCGGGTTCGATATGGGTAACGTTACAATGGGTCTGTACGGAATAGGGATTGCCTCGGTAGGGATGCTCTCCACCCTCGGCATAACCCTTGCAACCGATGCATACGGGCCTATAGCCGACAACGCCGGCGGCAATGCCGAAATGTGCAAACTCGGCGAAGAGGTGCGCAAACGCACCGATGCCCTCGACTCGCTCGGCAACACTACCGCAGCAACCGGCAAAGGGTTTGCCATAGGTTCGGCGGCGCTTACCGGACTGGCCCTTCTGGCGTCATACATGGAAGAGATAAGAATAGGCCTGACCCGCATAGGCGAAACGACCCTTACATTCGGCGACGGTTCGTCGATAAAGGTGGCCGAAGCTGCATTTACCGATTTCATGCGCTACTACGACATAACACTGATGAACCCGAAAGTCCTGTCGGGAATGTTCATCGGCTCTATGATGGCATTCCTTTTCTGCGGGCTTACAATGAATGCCGTGGGGCGTGCAGCGGCACACATGGTTGAAGAAGTCCGCCGCCAGTTCCGCGAAATAAAGGGAATTCTTGCCGGCGATGCAGAACCCGACTATGAAAGGTGCGTCGAGATTTCCACACGCGGTGCGCAACGCGAAATGGTATTCCCGTCGCTTCTGGCCATTATAACGCCCATACTTACCGGACTGATATTCGGCGTACCGGGAGTTGTAGGCCTGCTGGTAGGAGGTCTGAGCGCAGGATTCGTCCTTGCCATCTTCATGGCCAATGCCGGCGGAGCATGGGATAATGCAAAGAAATATGTAGAGGAGGGACACTTCGGTGGTAAACACAGCGATGTACACCGTGCAACGGTTGTAGGCGATACCGTAGGAGACCCGTTCAAGGATACGTCCGGCCCGAGCCTGAATATTCTGATAAAACTCATGAGTATGGTTGCCATTGTAATGGCAGGCCTTACTGTCGCATGGAGCCTGATTCCGTAACACAGGGATTCTGCACGGAAACGGAAAAAGCAACCTGCACGCATGGTAATTTTGCGTGCAGGTTGCTTTTTTTCTCGACACATGTTTTATCTCACTGAAAAACGGAGGCCGGCGGCGAAGTTTACGGGACTTCGCCGCCGGCCTCCGTTCATGCCGTCTCCGGTTTTAATTGCCTTACGGGCACGGATTACTCTACACCCGCAAGTTCGGGGTCGATAAGTATTCTGCCGCAGTACTCGCATACTATTACTTTCTTGCGGAGCTTTATGTCGAGCTGTCTTTGAGGCGGAATTTTATTGAAGCATCCCCCGCAGGCATCGCGTTGGATGTATACTATGCCGAGACCGTTACGGGCGTTTTTGCGGATACGCTTGAACGAGTTCAGCAAACGGGGTTCTATCTCCTGTTCCAGTTCGCTTACTTTGGCACGCAGGGTCTCTTCCTCGCTGCGGGTCTCGGAAACTATCTCTTCCAGTTCCTTGCGTTTGTCCTGCAAATCGAGCGAACGGTCGGACAGGAGTTTCTGCAACTCCTCCACTTCCTCCTTGCGGTCGGCAATCAGTTTGGTTATGTCTTTTATCTTCTTCTCCTTGGCTTCAATTTCCAGACCCTGGTACTCTATCTCTTTCGAGAGGTGGTCAAACTCCTTGTTGTTGCGGACGTTGTTCTGCTGTTCGGTATATTTTGCTATAAGAGCCTGCGCATTCTGGACGTCATTCTTGCAGGAGGTTATCGATGCCTGGAATTCCTTTATATCGTTCTTGTAGTTTTCCAGACGGGTTTGCAATCCTACTATGCTGTCCTCAAGATCCTTGACCTCCAACGGAAGTTCACCGCGAAGCGTTTTTATCCTGTCTATCTCCGACAGTAATGTCTGCAATTTATAAAGAGCCTTCAGCCGCTCTTCAACAGTGTATTCTTTCTCTTTTGCTGCTGCTGTCATTTTACAAATAATTTACCGGGTTAATCCCCACCTTTGTGTAATGAACTGCAAAGTTAGGGAATTTTTTCGTTATTATATCATAAAATATGTCTTTTGTATATTGTTCGGTCTCATAATGCCCGGCATCCACAAGCAGGATGTTGCCGTCGGCCCTGAAGTAATCGTGATACCCTATCTCGGCGGTTATATACACATCTGCCTCGGCTTTCAATGCTTCATCAATCAGGAACGAGCCGGAACCGCCGCACATTGCAACCCTCCTTATTTTCCTGCCTGTCAATGCGGAATGCTTCAACATCCCGCACCGGAACACGCTCTTTATCCGTTCAAGGAAATCCATTTCGTCCATAGGGTACATCAACTCCCCTATCGCACCCGAACCTATAGTACAAATGGGGTTTTCCAGTTTCAGCAGGTCAAATGCGGGCTCTTCATACGGATGGGCCTTGTACAACTGCCTTAAAACTTCCGTTCTTTTATACGACGGGAATACAGCCTCTATCCTCTCCTCTTCTTCGCGATGCAGCCTGCCGACCTCCCCGCAATAAGGATTTGCACCTTCCCTGGCCCGGAACGTCCCGTATCCGGACATATTGTAACTGCAGGAATCGTAGTTTCCTATCGTGCCTGCCCCGGCCGCAAACAGCGCCGAACGCACGGCTTCGGAATGCGATAACGGAACAAATACGGTTATCTTCATCAGTTTTCCCGCAACCGGTGCAAGAGGGGCTATATTCTCCAGCCCCAGTTTTTCGGCCATACGGTAACTTACGCCTTTATCGGCATTATCCATATTCGTGTGTGCCGAATATACGGCAATGCCGTTGCCGGCGGCCTTCATTATGCAACGTTCTATGTCGGTAGCCCCCGTTATTCTTTTTATTCCCTTGAATATTAACGGATGATGCGATATTATCAGATTTATCCCGTTTTCTATGGCTTCATCCACAATATCCTCGGTAACATCCACGCAAAGCAGCACGCCGGTAGCTTCGCGACAGCTGTCGCCTATCTGCATGCCGCTGTTGTCGTAACCCTCCTGCAACGATAACGGCGCAAACTCTTCTA
Organism: uncultured Bacteroidales bacterium; assembly: GCA_949297125.1. Classification (GTDB taxonomy): domain Bacteria; phylum Bacteroidota; class Bacteroidia; order Bacteroidales; family G3-4614; genus Caccoplasma_A. The sequence continues at coordinate 70,745 of CASFRS010000004.1, read as the reverse complement.
TGGCCGATGTTATGTCGGATATTCTCATTTCCTATTTTGCCTCGGGGTGTTGCAAATCGAGCTTTATCTGCAATTCCTTCAACTGCGAGTCGTCGAGTATGGACGGAGCGCCGCTCATCGTGTCGCGTCCGGAATTGTTTTTCGGGAAAGCTATGCAGTCCCTTATCGAATCGAGCCCGGCCAGCAACGACACGAAACGGTCGAGCCCGAACGCCAACCCTCCGTGAGGGGGAGCGCCGTATTTGAATGCATCCATAAGAAACCCGAACTGATACTGCGCCTGTTCGTGGGTAAATCCAAGCACCTCGAACATCTTGTCCTGCAACCCGCTGTCGTGGATTCTTATGGAACCGCCGCCCAATTCCACACCGTTGAACACCATATCGTATGCATTGGCGCGAACTGCACCGGGGTCCGTATCGAGCAAGGGAATATCCTCGGGCTTCGGTGCAGTAAACGGATGATGCATCGCATAATAGCGTTGCGTCTCCTCGTCCCATTCAAGCAACGGGAAATCAACCACCCATAACGGTGCGAACGTATTTTTATCGCGCAGTCCCAAACGGTTGCCCATCTCCAGACGCAACTCGCAAAGGGCCTTCTGCGTAGCGGTTTTCTTGCCGGCAAGAATAAGGATAAGGTCGCCGGGATTTGCACCGCACTCTTTTGCCCAACAGGCAAGGTCGTCCTGCGAATAGAACTTGTCTACCGACGACTTATACGCGCCGTTCTCCTCGCACTTTACATACACCAGACCTTTTGCCCCTATCTGCGGACGTTTTACAAACTCGGTCAATTCATCTATCTGCTTACGGGAATAGGCCGCACATCCCTGCGCAACGATTCCGCCTACATATTCGGCCGAATCGAATACCGCAAAATTCTTCCCGCCGGTAAGCTCCTTCATCTCCACGAAACGCATGCCGAACCGGATATCGGGCTTGTCGCTTCCGTAATACTTCATTGCATCATGCCATGTCATGCGCGGGAACTCACCTTCAAATTCCACGCCTTTTATCTCTTTGAACACATGCTTTACCATACCTTCAAATATGGCAAGCACATCTTCCTGTTCCACAAACGACATCTCGCAGTCAATCTGCGTAAACTCCGGTTGGCGGTCGGCCCGCAAATCTTCATCGCGGAAACATTTCGCTATCTGGAAATAGCGGTCGAAACCCGATACCATAAGCAACTGCTTGAACGTTTGGGGCGACTGCGGAAGTGCATAGAACTCGCCGGGATTCATGCGCGAGGGCACAACAAAATCGCGCGCCCCTTCAGGCGTGGACTTTATCAGTATTGGAGTCTCTATCTCAAGGAAATTCTGCGAATCGAGATAACGGCGTACCTCAAACGCAAGTTTGTGCCGCAGTTCGAGGTTCTTGCGTACACAGTCGCGGCGCAAGTCGAGGTAACGGTACTGCATCCTGAGGTCGTCCCCCCCGTCGCTATCATCCTCAATGGTAAACGGAGGAGTATCGGACGTGCTCAATATATTCAGACTATTTACTTCAATTTCAATATCGCCGGTAGGGATATTGCGGTTCTTGTTATAGCGTTCCCTTACCGTTCCGGTTACCTGTATTACATATTCGCGCCCCAACTTGTTTGCGGCATCGCACAGGGCAGCATCCACATCGTTGTTGAAAACCAGCTGCGTTATACCGTAACGGTCGCGCAAATCCACAAATGTCATTCCACCCATTTTACGGATACGCTGTACCCACCCGGCCAATACGGCACTGCTATTTACATCGGTCATTCTCAACTGACCGCAAGTTACACTTCTATACATAAATATAAATATTTCCCGCCTGTTGCATACGGCTTACCAGGCTTGCAAAAGTAAGATAAAAACGGGTTATTTCAAACTTACCGGACAATTAATATTGTATTAAAAAGAAATATGATTACCTTTGCGCGCGGAAATTGCAGAGTGCCGGCATCGGTGCACCAGATGCCCTTTTACGCAGACAATGCAGACAGGCGGCCTGCAATCATCCAATCGGGGCGTAGCGCAGTCCGGTAGCGCGCCTGCTTTGGGAGCAGGTGGTCGCAGGTTCGAATCCTGTCACCCCGACAATTATTTTAAAGCATCGGCTTACAGGCGGTTTACTGCAAGCCAATGCTTTTTTATTTAATCGACATGCAAAGCAAAACGCGGTACATTCCGTAAATATCTGCCATGTTTACGGTAAAAGGAGGATTGTTGCTGTTGATTGAAACGCATTGCTGCATTGCTTCCTGTATCGCGATTTCGCTTGCAAAATCTTTGTCAAATACGTCAAGCCTGTAAAGAGGCTCTATAGCGGCCTTTGCGGAGACCTGTTCGGCTACATCGCCCGCCGACATATCATAATCTATTTCCGGAACTTTGTCTGTCTCGGTATATTTTCGGTCGGAGGCTTCGGAGGCTATGTTGACCTGCTGTTCTTCGGGGGTGAAGCGGAAACGGATGTCTTCTGTGTTTTTTTCGGTTTCAAAATTTGGATTCTCAAAAGTTTTTATTTTATTTGTAGCATCTTTAAGTTCTTGAGAGGTTATTTCCTGCTGAACATTGGGTGATGCTGAGGAGAACCACTCAAGAGCTTTCTTTTTATCAACCCATTGCAAGCTATTATTCTCATTTATGGGGCGAATTATGTTCTCCATACGCCGACCATGAACGGTAGTTACATTGTTGACCTCAATGTAACGTTTTCCATCTTGTATCTTCGACAATAAATCAAGCGCAACAAATACATTTCTTCCAACCCTGTCTTTCATCTCTGACAGAATTGACAGCGATTTGTTGTCCTTTTTAAATATAAATATAGGCTCTGAAATTTTTTGCGGCATATTCATTATTGATGAAACTTCTACATCGTGTTTTTTCTTTGCAGCCTTATTTACGACCTTTTGTCGCATTACTATCGGCAAATTTGGCAAGAATATGCTCATAATTCCATTCGGTAGGCCAAGGTGAAACATTTCGTTTTTACTCATCTTTCCGTGCTGATAACGTTCCAATTCCTCGTTGAATCGTTTATTGATGGCTTCGAGGTCGTTATCCATGCGGAAACGGATGTCTGCATTCTCCGACGAAAACGAGCCTGTGTTGTCCGTAGCAGACTTGATTATATTACCTAAATTTTCTACTAACCCCAATTTCGTAGCTGGAGTTAAAAGTATTTCTCCGTCAGCACCTCTATTTCCAGAATATACACCAACAACAATATTATAAGGCTGTTCTCCATAGAACAATTCGTAGTATTTGTCAATATTTGTATTTAGTTCAGATGCTCTACCTACTACAGAAATACCCTGTTCAAATATCTGGTCTCTATAATTATAAGACCTTTCCCTTTCGTTTATGTCGCCATATCTATATGCAACAACAATAGAAGGGATTATTCCTTTTCTAATTGAATTTATAAGTATTTCAATATAATCTTTTTGAGAAACTATACTTTCAAGTAAGTTGTATGCTTTTTCTTCTTGATAGAATATAGATTCATTATCCCATTCCATCCCAGTTTCATTCTCAATTTCTGAAATCTTATTTACATAATTATTAGCCTTATTTATTGAAATATCAAGTCTTGTTATGGGATTTCTTTCTTTTATGTTTAAGTATAATCCATCTATCACCCTCGGCTCGCCGTTCTCATCCACAACTTTTGAGGCGTTTTCCGCTGCATCTTTTGCTTCTTCAAGGAATTTTTGTAACTTCGCGTCAGTAAGGGCGGGTTGTCCATTCTTCTGTCGCGTTAATGGCAGGCGAGTTTGGGTGTCTTGCCCTTTTTCGTACAATTCGACTTCTGAAACAAAGAATGAATGTACCCCGTTTCCTCCAGACTTTTCTTCTTGCACGGTAAATCTGACAAAACATTCCTTTTCGTGGATTGATACCTTACCGATATAGTTGTGATAAAAGTCGATGTTAGGGTGTGTTTTATGAACGCTCCCGCCCCAGCGTTGCACTCCGCCTCGGTTGTCTTTTTCGCTGTATGCGCAAATAGAATTTTCAAAGCATTCTTTTAGCCCTGTAATGGATTTTGCGAATAATCCGCCATCTCGATAAACTTTGTCAAAAGCCGTATTAAAGAATCGGACTTTCCTTCCATCGGTTTTGTTAATTACGTCCCTGATGTTTCCGTAAAACTTGAATGCTTCCGCCTTACTATCTAAAATATTTTTTATTACGGTTGGTTCGATGTCGTTTATCATCCGATACTTTGCCGCCTTTTCCCAGTCGCCGAACCACTCTTTGAACGCTTTCGTGCGCACCTGCACCCACTGCCTTTCAGTAAGATTGGTAGGCTTCCCGTTCGGAGCCTTCATCCATGTACCGTCCGCCTGGGCGGACACGCCGGCCTGCCGCTCTTCGGGGGTGAAGCGGAAACGGATGTCTTCTGTGTTTTTTTCGGTTTCAAAATTTGGATTCTCAAAAGTTTTTATTTTATTTGCAATGGAATCCAAGTCGAGATATTCAACCTCAGCGAGAGTCTTTCGCTGTTTGTTTATCAACTCTTGGATTTTTTCTTTGTCGGCATACGATAATTTATCTTGGTTAATCCAGTTCAACCATTCTGCATTATTCTTTGGAAATATACCTCGTATATCGGAAACTATTAACTCTTTACGTTTTTGATTAAAATGTACTCCAACAAGATAATTTTTCCCGTTTTGTTCTATTTCCAATATTAGATTTTGAGATTTTTGAGGATTTCCATACTTAAATATGGCAATAGGTTTTTGTATTGTATAAATAAGGTTTCTTAAATCCGAAATATAAAACGGGTGTTTTGCTGCTTCCGAATGTTCTTTTAGCATCTTTGAGGACATTTCTATCGGCAGGTCGGGGATGCCTGTACTGCGCAATATTTTTCCCGGCCGTCCCAACTTGTATATGTGCCCTTGTGGCAGGGTTCCGTTTATCTGCTGCTCCAATTCCTCGTTGAATCGTTTATTGATGGCTTCGAGGTCGTTATCCATGCGGAAACGGATATCGCTCTCGCGAGAGGCTTCGAGTATTTTTTTCCCTTTTTCGTAGGATTTTGTTTCTTTTTCTATTATCTTTGCAAGCGGAAGGGCATCCTCTCTTGAAGATGTGAGGCCTCCCACCCCATTAGAACGGCTTAATGCATCAGCATTGAGCCGTTCTACGTTTGTAACCTCGTAGGAGTATTGTTTATTACCCTCTACTGCAGACCTACTTTCTTTCATTGTGGTTTTAACTCTATACACAATGCCGTCTATTTTAATAGCTCCATAAAAACGATGAATTAATGTATTGGCATTATAACCGTTCTCTGGTCTGCGTTCTTCATCTGCTCCTTTCTTGTAATCAGGATGTTCTTCTACTTCTATGCTATTGGCGATAACCTCGTCTAATCGGTTAAGAACTGCTATATGTATGCCTATATTGGTGCTTTTATCTGTTGCTTTTTTGCTAATAGACTTTTCTATACTTTCTCCACTAATAGTATAGTCAAACGCTGTTCCATAGTTGTCATAATACAAAGTCTTGCCTTGATATTTCTTTCTTGCATCTTCTTCGGCTTGTTTTTTGACCTCTCCGACAGAACCTTTATACTTGTGTTTTGGTATGTTAATCACTTTTAGATTTTCTTCGGCAAGGTTAGGCTTTACTGTGCCTTTGTTTTCTACGGCTCTGTTTACTCTTTCTGAAAATGTTTTGTTGTTGTCGCCGAGCCTAAACACCGATTCGGCTTCGGATTTTATGTGCGTTTCCTCGGCGGCTTTGCGTAACCGGGCCAGCAGTGCGCTGTTGTCTAATACCTTAACGGCATCGGCTTCCTGCATGTTTTTGTAAGATTGAGCCAGCAGGTGGCGTATGTCGGCATCGTTTATGTCGAGGTCTATTCCGATACTGCGCAGAAACTCCCTTATTGCCGATATTATCCGCTGCGGGATGCTCTGCCGTACTCCTCCCTCGGCAAGACGGGCCATATATTCGTCCGCTATTATGCGGCGCAGTTCTGCCTCTGCGGCATTTGGATATATATTTTTGTATGTATCTTCATATGCTTTCTGCCGTTTTTTCGGCATGGACCGGTAAACGGCATCGCAGAGTGCCCCGAAAGATTCCTCCCCGAGCAGGGCCCGCAACCCTTTGTGTGCAACTACCTCGTGCAGGATTGTGGCTTTTACGTCCTCCGCCGTTGAATGCATGGAGAGGTTTATGTATACTTTCCCGTTGCCGGGTGTATACCAGCCTTTTGCCCGCATGCGCCGGATGGCTTCCTGCGGGGTCTTGCCTTGCAGGTCCTCTTCGGGTATGTCTTTCAGGTCGGAGACAAGCACAATGTCCGGAGAGGCGGTAAGTTCTGACCGCAGCTCTCTTGCCGCCTTGCTTACCACAGCCTTTCTCTCTGCCTTTCGCTTTTCTACTGCCTTGGCTACGTTGTCGAGAAAATCCTTGCCGAATATCCTGTCTATCTTCTCCCTCTCCTTTGCCCGGATTTCGGCAAGTTCTTCTTCCGTCATGTCGATAATGTCTCTGCTCCCTGCTTCCTCTCCTGTACGATGCCGGAGCGGCTCTTGTACGTTTGAGGATTCTTTGCTATATTTGCTATTGGAAACGGGTGGCTCACCGTTGGGTTCTGAAGATGTAATGCCTCTTTCCTCGTTTTCAGAAAGCGAAGAGCCAGCTGAAATGGCATTATTCGGTTGTTGAGGTTCGGTCTTGACGACCGTTTCTTTTTTATTAGAATATTTTTTGCGAAATACTCCGGCACTATTTACGTTCCAATACGACCCGTCTCTTGACATTTCAATAAACAGAGTATTGTCATGCGAATCAGTAACCTGCAACAGATAAGTGATATTACCGTTATGTCTGCGTTTTCCTACACGGATATTGTCTTTATCATAGTTATGTGCTATGAACGACACAAAATCGTTTACTGAGGAAAAGCCGGCTTTGCGTATCTCTTCTCCGTGGTTTGCTTCAATGTGCAAAAGCCCATATCCTTTCCCGTTTTCATCTTGTATGCCCCTGCTTAATTTGATTGGTGCAGGCTGCAATCCACTATCCGCCCTAATTTCTCCGAATGTAGTTGTTCCGTCGGAAGCTAAAACAAACGGGTGTCCGTTTTCATCCAGCTCTCCAGATAGCCGATAGGGTATTCCTGTTTGCTTTTGCCGGGATACCGGCTCCTCGGATTCTCTGTAACGCTCTTCTGTGTCTTTTGTTCTGTACAATGCAATGTTGCCTGTCTCTTCATCGACACGTTCCTGTATAACATCAAAAAGATTATCCAAATCTTTTCCGAAAGTTTCCAATTCTTCCTTTGTCGGATATACAAAACCTCTCAATGCTTGAGGTGTTTTTTTAAACTCCTCGTATGTCATAAGTTCTTTCCGTTCTTTTCCTTTGTGCAGGTTAAATTCGGTGTTTATGACTTGATATATTTCGTATTGCATACGTGCATATCGTTCCTGGGCATCTCCTGTTCCTTCGGACAAAAAGTGATTATATGCGTTATGCTGCGATAATTGTTTTACAATCCATTCTCCAAATAATCGAGCTGTTTCTTCTTCTATCGATCCCCAATAAGTACCTCTTTTTCGCGAGCGGGAATGATAGTCTGATTTTTTGATATTGTCAACAATCGCGTCAAAAGCATCGCGCATTTCCGAGCGTAACTTTATATTCTTATCTGCTGTGGTAAATCCTGCCGGTATATCTGATTGCCGTGCAAAATAGTTGTCCAGTGCATGCCACCACTCATGCGCAAGCGACCCGGCTCCTCTTGTCTTTGTAAGATTAATAACGACTTCTTTTGTTTCGTAATGCGCATTTGCATTTCCGCTTCCTCGCGAACCGAAAGCTATACCCAACTCTCCATTAAGGCTTAACGCTCGCGGGGATACATTTAATATGCGAGATAAGTCCATGAAAGAATCGTAAGCATTATTAAGCGCAGCTTGTCTATCTTCTTGATTGGTCCAGTTGCCAAACTGTACTCCTCTAAAACCAAATTTTGTTGCAAACTCTTCGGCAGACACATTTTTACCTTGTCTGTAATCTTCTCCTATTCTTGTATGTCCATCTCCGTCAAAATAAACAAACTTTTGTCTCCTCTCTTTAACCTCTTTGGCTTTCTTTTCCCAATCGTCTTTGTTCTTTTCCAATAAAGACAATGCTTCTTCTTTTGTTTCGATACCTTCTGCAAAATATAACGGCATGGTATCAAAAGGATTATTTTTGGATGCGCTATCAGATATTATAATACCGTATTTAAATTTCTTATTTTCATAATCATAATATTTTATTATTTCGAGCAACTCTTTTTTATTGTCTTTTGTTTCTGCGTTTTTCTGTGCAATAGCTTCGTTTGCAGCTTCATTCAGTTTTTGATAGTCATCTTTAAGAGACGCTTCCGCTGATTCTTTACTATCGTATTCTATACCCAGTCCTAAATGTTCTCCTGTTATAGGATTGGTAAAAACTGCTTCATACCTTTTATAACCATTATGTGCTTTGTCTTCAACAGGCTTTGATACATATTTTTTATTATTTTCTTTATTTATTTTCTCCCTGTACGCTTCTGCCTGTTCTTTGGTATCAAATGTTAATCTTTTTGGTGTTAATGACCGAGGATTTGCATATTCAAACACAATCCATCCATTTGTGATATATATAGGTTCTTTCCCTTTGTAAGAAAAAGTTTCGCGAGGATGTTCTGAAACTTCTATATCATTGTATAGTTTTGTAAGATATGTTATCTGGCTAACAACGTTATCAAAAGTCTTTGCATTTTGTAAATAATATAGTTTTTCTCCGTTTGGTGTTATTAAATAATAATAGTCATTAGTTATATCTGGTACAGCGGCAACAACAGGGAATGATATATCATACCTGTCTCTTAAGTTTATTTGCCTCAATACTTCGTAAAATAAAGCTATCTGATTGATAGGATAAGCGGTGCCGTTAAATGTTTTTCCGGGATTCCATTGTTCCAACTTTTGCTGGTGTGCTTTTACTTGCTCCTCTCCATAAGTCCTTACAGATAAGGTACGTTTAATTATCGCATCACGTTCTGTTTCTTCTGCGTTAAAGAGTTCTTTAAGTATTTGTATCCCTGAAAATGCCTCTTCTGCCCAACTCTCAACTCCGGTTTTTCCTGTCTCAAGTTTTGCTATCCGGTCTTTTCTTGTCCCCGCTTTTGGCTTCTTACGCGACAAAGTTGCAGCCATAACTGCTTCTGCAAAATATACGTCTTTTTCTCGTAATGCGCCCGATTCAAGGGCTTTTTTCAAGTCGGGACGTTTAAATGCTTTAGAAAACGGGAGTGATATAAGGCTCTGCAAGGTGGTATTTTCCACGGTCCTTGCAAGATCCCTCAATATGTCTTTACGCGCTCCAGCTATTTGTTCTCCGTAATCTTCTATACGTCCGCCGGGCGTTTCCGTTGTCTGTCCTGCCGCTGCCGTCTGTGCTGTGTCGGCTGTCGTGGTTACTCGTTCTGTTCCTTGTTCTGTTCCTCGTCCTCCGGTGTCTGCTCCTCTATTTCCTGCATCATCTCCACGAACGCTTTGTATACCAGATTTAACTTTTGAGTTTCCCAGTCTACTTTGGGTGTCTGCTGCTGCTTGTCCGGTGTTTCCATAGGTTCCTGTTATTTCTTTTAATATTTCTTCTTTTGTTTTTATTCTACCCGCAAATATATCAATTTGTCCGGATGCGGCATGCTCTGCTGCCGTATTATATTTATTAACAAACTGTTTAAAATTATTCTGCCCTTTAGTCAATGCTACTGCAATTATTTGAGTTGCAGCATCGTATATGTCTGCCGGATTTGCATCGAACAAATTAGTCTGCGATATGTAATCTGTAATCGGCATATTTGCTCTATCGGCCGCATAAATAAACTCAATAGCCTTGTTAAGCTCGTCTGACAACGAATAATTCTCTCCATTTTGGCCTTTTCGCAACCTGCTGTTATTCAAGAGCGGCATTATTGATTTTATTACTGTGGCTCTTATATTACGCATTTGGGCAACCAGCCGAACACTCTGCTCGTTTAATATTTTACCTACGAGCAATGTTTCCAGGAAGTCTTTGCCTTGTGCTGACAGTTTCTTTCCGTCCATCAGTTCGGCTACTTCGTTAATGTTAATTACTCCGTCTGACTGTAAGATTTTTATTATCTGTGCTGTTGCTGTTTCGTCGGCATACACGTCCGACAGGGTTTCTTTGTCGTCGAGCAATGCGGCAATCTTTTCGAGTGTTATATCCGTTACCGTTTTCCCGGCTTTTACTGCTTTTTCTGTCGGCGATATTGTTTTTTTATCTTCTGCATTAAATTTTGCAAATGTTTCGGCGTTTAACGGTACGTTATCCGATACCTCTAATACCAGCCGTGGATGCTGATACCCGGATATTTGCTCTGCCGTAAAACCGTACCTCCCGGCATGGTCTTTTAGGTAAGACAAATATTCCGTATCGGTCCCTTGGCCTGATGCAATCTGTCCGGACATGGTACGTCCATTCCCTGATAATACTATTCCTTGATTTGTTACTATTACGGGTGTCTGTATTGCGCGTGCATCATAATTTGCTGCGTTCTGCTCTACAATAGTCTGTGCGGATTTATCTGCCTGATAGTCTCTGTCGTTTATTGTATTGCCGTTCTCGTCGGTCGGGAATCCTTCTGATTTTTGATAACCATTGTTTACGTCGTGGCTTGGCGTTATGGCGTCTGCTTCTACAATGACGTAACGACCGTTTATTTTTTCTCCGTTGGGCAATATGTATGTATCTGTATTGCCGTATGTGCGGTTTGATGTTTGATACTTGCCCGTTATATTTTCGCCGACTTGTTGTGTAACTTGTGGAGCCTTTCTTTGTGATGCCCCGATTCTTCTTGCCTGTTGCGCCGTCCAGTAATCATAAGCCTTTTGTGCGGCAGCTTTCTCGGCGGTTATGGCCTGTTGCTCGGCTTTGCGCTTTGCAAACTCTGTTGACTTGGGTTTTGCCTTTTCTGCTTTTTCTTTGGCTTTCTGCGCCTCTTTTATCTTGTCGGCAATGAATGCGTCGGCGGTGTCGCCCAGCTCAGCTATGGCTACGTCAAACTGCTTTTCGGTCATTTCGTACCATAGAGGCTCTCCGGATTCATCGACAGGATACTGCGGCTGCTCTTCCTGCTTTGCCGCGGTCGTTTCTTCTACGGTCTGTCCAGGCTGCAATGTTTCGTTTTCGGCTACAGACAAGTTTGCATCTGCCGCCTGTTCTTCGGCTGTCTGCTCTGTTGTATTTACGTCTTGCCGGTTGAGCAATTTTTTGACGTTATTCCAATAGTCGTATTCTTGTTGTGCCGCCGTTTGTTCTGCCCTTATTGCTTCTCTCTCGGCCTTTATATCCGACAAGTCGGTGCTTTGCGGTTTTGCCTTGCCTGCCTTTTTGGTTCGTTTCTCTGCTGCTGCGACCTTGTTATTGACAAATACCTCGTAGTCCTCCGGATATTCGGCGGTTAATATCTGTGCTGCCTGTTCTGGCGTTATCTGTGTAAAGTCGGGGTTGCCTTTTCTGCTTTTTCTTTGGCTTTCTTCGCCTCTTTTATCTTGTCGGCAATGAATGCGTCGGCGGTGTCGCCCAGCTCAGCTATGGCTACGTCAAACTGCTCTCCGGTCATTTCGTACCATAGAGGCTCGGAGACAAAAACGGGGCGCGCATATCTGACGATATGAACGCCCCGTTTTCAATGTGGGGATATGGTGCCTGTCCGTTATTCGATATATTTTATCTTGTCTGCATTGCGCGGTTTGGCATCGGGCGTTTCATCGGGATAACCGAATCCTATGCAATACAACAGGTTGTAACCGTCGGAGAAAGAGAGTTTGTCGAGGTACTCGGCTGCGGCATCGGATTTCATAAATGCCGCCGGGCCGCCAAGACAACATGAACCTATCCCCATCGACCATGCCGAAAGTATCATGTTCTCTCCGAGGAGGCCGCAATCTATCTGCGACATGCCGTACGATGGGTCGTTGGCTATAAACACTACCGTGGGCGCATTACGGAACATGTTTACGAATGCAGTATCGGCCGCTGCCTGCGGATTCTGTTTTTTATACAGTTCGCTAACGCCGTTTATGAATTCGGCATTGTCCACAACCCGAATTTCCCACGACTGCTTGTTTTGTCCGTTAGGCGCGTTTATGCCGCACTTCAGAATAATGTCCATCGTGTCGCGGTTTACCGGAACGGGTTTGTACTTCCTTACGCTCCTGCGCGACATTATGGTTTCTATTACTTCGTTCTTGCCCGAAACGGCATTATCGGTTTCTGCTCCGCATTTTCCGCGGTTTGCGCACCCTGAGGTTACTGCCGTTACTAATACTGCCGCAAAAAACAAACTTCTTCCTAACATTCCTTTTTTCATACAACTATCTGTTTTTCTGTTTTTTTATATATTTACGGCTGCGAATATAACATTTTATTTTTCATTATAAACAACGTAGAATTGCATTATTGCGGAATGTGAGGTTTTATTTGCAGACAAATTGCCGGATACGGTTTTTATTCCGTAATTTTGGTAAGGATTTCCGTAGTTTTTATTGGCAATGTTTTTTACAGCACGGGTTATATTTGCATGGTTGCATGCCATATCCGGTTTGATACGGATTACTGATTCATCATATTTTAAACTTAATTCTGAGCAATCGTGTTACGGAAAATCAGATTAATTGCCGCTTGCGTGTTCTTTTTATTTATCACGCTGTTGTTCCTCGATTTTACAGGGTGTATACACAAATGGCTGGGGTGGCTGGCGAAAATCCAGCTTGTTCCGGCTATTCTTGCCGCCAATGCCGCAGTTGTAACAGCGCTCGTCGTCCTGACTCTGATATTCGGGCGCATATACTGTTCGGTTATATGCCCGCTGGGGGTAATGCAGGATATTATAGCATGGATAGGGAAAAAGGGACGCCGCATGCCTTACTCTTATTCCAGACCTCTGCAATGGGTACGGCTCTTTTTCCTGGCCTTGTTCATTGCAGCGTTTGTTGTCGGGTCGGGGGCTTTGGTTACCCTGCTTGAACCTTACAGCACCTACGGGTGCATTGCAGGGAACTTGCTGCAGCCGCTATGGAAATTAGGGAACAACTTGCTGGCCGCCATTGCCGAACGGGTAGACAGCTACGCTTTTTATGAAACTCAGGTTTGGATAAAAAGCGGTACAGTGCTGGGCATCTCGTTCGTTATGCTTGCAATAACAGGTATCATGGCCTGGCGCAACGGGCGTACATACTGCAATACGGTGTGTCCTGTGGGTACGGTTCTGGGGTGGTTGTCGAAGTTTTCGCTGTTGCGTCCGGTTATAGACCCGGACAAATGCAACGGATGTTCGCTTTGTGCAAGGAACTGCAAGGCGGCCTGCATAAACCACAAGGAACACAGTATAGACTATTCCCGTTGCGTGGCATGCATGGATTGTATCGATGTTTGCAGCCGCCATGCCATTAGCTACCGGTTGAGGAAAACGGCAAAGAAGACGTCGATGCCCGATACCGAAGGGGGCACCCCTACCGACAAGGCGCGCCGCGGAGCTATTGCGGGACTCGGCCTGTTGGTTTCCTCTGCTGCATATTCGGCCGGGAAGAAAAAGGTAGACGGCGGCCTGGCGGTTATTCTCGACAAGAAAGCTCCCGAGCGGGCGACACGCCTTGTACCCCCCGGTTCAATCTCGCTACGGAATATGGACAAGTTCTGCGTGGGATGCCAGTTGTGTATTTCGGTTTGTCCCAACGATGTACTGCGCCCGTCGGAAAGCGTGGGGACATTCATGCAACCGGTCATGAGTTATGAACGCGGGTACTGCCGTCCGGAGTGCACGAAATGTTCGGAAGTATGCCCTACCAATGCCATAAGGGGAATCGATGCGGCTGAAAAATCGGCCATACAGATAGGGCATGCCGTATGGATCAGGGATAATTGCCTTGCGGCTTCGGAAGGGGTACGGTGCGATAATTGCAGTGTCCACTGCCCTACCGGTGCGATTACCATGGTGGATAATCCCGAGAGAGCGGGAGCACCTAAAATTCCGGTCGTGAATACTGAAAAGTGCATAGGATGCGGGGCATGCGAGTATTTGTGCCCGGCAAGGCCGTTCAGTGCAATGTATGTTGAGGGACACGAAAATCACAGAACCATATAATTTTATATTCTATTATCTATGGGGATGGACAATATGGACAATGACAAAAAGATTGGCCGCCGCGAGTTCTTGAAACGCATCGGCGGCGGCGCGGCCGTTACGGCCGCAGCCCTTGCCGGTTGCCGTAACGGAAACGATACGCCGGGTCGGGACAGGGATACGGATAAGATTCCCGGCCGGATGACTTACAGGACCAACCCTAAGACGGGCGAAAAGGTCTCCATTCTCGGATACGGGTGTATGCGGTGGCCTACGGTAGACAATGAAAGCGCACGCGACGGAGACGGGGAGATTGACCAGGAAATGGTAAACCGCCTTGTGGATTATGCGATAGAACACGGCGTGAATTATTTCGATACGTCGCCTGTTTACTGCAAGGGAAAATCGGAACACGCCACGGGTATTGCCCTCAGCCGGCATCCGCGCGACAAATATTTCATAGCCACGAAACTTTCCAATTCGTCGCCCGCGGTATGGAGCCGGGAGGCCTCGCTTGAAATGTACCGGAACTCGTTCAAGGAACTGCAGGTCGATTACATAGACTATATGCTGCTGCATTCGGTGGGTATGGGCAACGGCATGGAGACGCTCCATGCAAGGTATTTCGACAACGGCATGCTGGATTTTCTTGTTTCGGAACGGGAGAAAGGGAAAATCAGGAATCTCGGATTTTCGTACCACGGGGATGTAAAGGTTTTCGATTATCTGCTTTCGATACACGACAAGATCAAATGGGATTTTGTGCAGATACAACTCAATTATGTAGACTGGAAACATGCCAAGGAGGTAAACGAACGGAATACCAATGCCGAATATCTTTACGGAGAACTGCACAAGAGAGGGATTCCTGCCATTATCATGGAACCGCTCCTGGGTGGACGCCTGTCGTCGGTGCACGACCATATTGCAGCCAAGCTGAAACAGAAACGTCCCGATTCGAGCGTGGCATCCTGGGCTTTCCGCTTTGCCGGGTCGTTCCCGGGTGTCCTTACCGTTTTGAGCGGCATGACATACATGGAGCACCTCAAGGACAACCTCCGCACATATTCCCCTTTGGAGGTATTGGACAGCAGCGACATGGAGTTTCTTGAAGAAATTGCCAGGCAAATGCTCCGCTACCCCACTATTCCGTGCAACGACTGCAATTACTGCATGCCTTGTCCTTACGGGCTTGACATTCCCGGGGTGCTGGTGCATTTCAACAAGTGCATCAACGAGGGGAACATGCCCTCCTCGTCGCAGGATTCCAATTACCGGAAAGCCCGTCGGGCTTTCCTTGTTGGGTACGACCGCTCCGTGCCGCGCCTGCGTCAGGCCGACCATTGTACTGGTTGCGGCGAGTGTGTTGTCCATTGCCCTCAGGGGATAGATATTCCCGGGGAAATGCGCCGGATAGACAAATTCGTGGAGGATCTTAAACAGGGGCGTCCCTTCTGATATGGGAAGCATGCCATTTTATGCGCGTTTTCTTAAAAGGCGTCTCTTTAGTCCGTGCGGCAACAAAAAGGTTCTATCGATGCTGTACGCACGCGCGGGAAGGGCGGTTGTTCCCGCTTTCGCCCCCGGAACAAATTATATGATACGGTTGTTTTATGACGGGAAACTTGGATGAGAAACAGGCTGTAGACCTGCTTGTTGAAAAAGGGTGTTCGTGCGTAATATGCAAAGGGGACAGCATGTCTCCCTTTTTTAAAAGGGGAGTCGCCGATTTGCTGTACCTTGTCGAGAATGAACCGTTGATGCTTGAGGGGGCGTTCGTTGCCGACAAGGTTGTTGGAAAGGCTGCCGCCGCCCTGATGATAACGGGCCGGGTGGCAAAGGTTCATGCCCTTACTGCAAGCCGCCCGGCCGTAGAACTGTTCAATGCGTACAATGTAAATATAAGTTTCGGGGTATTGACCGACCATATAATAAACCGCAAGGGGACGGACTGGTGTCCGCTGGAGAAATTGTGTTCCGATGCGACGGATGCGGTCGGCTGCGTCTCGCTTATAAAAGGTTTTTTCGGAAATAGCAGCGTATAATGGGAAAAAAGATACTGTTTATATTACTGCTGGCGGCAAGCGGCGTATTTTCTGCAACAGCCGAAACGGAAGAGCGCGCCTTGTCTGAAACCGACACTGTAGCAGGAGGGCATCCGCTCGACGAAGTGGTGGTTACCGGTACCAGAAACCGGACCGACATAAGGCATTTGCCGATGACAATTTCAATAATAGGCCGCAACATAATAGAGGAGAGGAATACTCCTTATTTGCTGCCTGTAATAACGAGCGAAGTACCTGGCTTTTTCAGCACTTCGAGGGGGATTATGGGGTATGGCGTATCGGGAGGTTCTGCCGGCAACATGAGTATCCGCGGGATAAGCAGCAGTTCGGGAGGATTAATGGTCCTTGTCGACGGGCATCCGCAGTACATGGGGCTTATGGGGCATCCCGTTCCCGATGCTTACCAGAGCATGATGGCCGAAAGGGTTGAGGTTGTCCGCGGACCTGCTTCAGCACTGTACGGGTCGAATGCAATGGGCGGCGTGGTGAATATCGTTACGCGGCAGATGACGGACAACGGCGTTGAGACGGACCTCAATGCCGGTTACGGCTCTTTCAACACGTTTCAGGGCGAAATATCAAACCGTGCACGCAAAGGAGGGTTCTCGAGCATGGCGAGCGGTTCGTATAACAGGACGGACGGGCATCGCCGCAATTTCGGGTTTGAGCAGTATGGCGGATATGTCAGGTTGGGGTACGACTTCACGGACAAATGGGAACTGGGAGGGGACGCGAACATTACACATTTCAACGCCTCCAACCCGGGGGAGACGTTCAGCCCGCTGATTGATGCCGTCCAGCATGTTACGCGCGGGGCGGCTTCGCTCTACCTCAAAAACGAACATGCACGGAGTTCGGGAAGCGTAAGCGTTTTTTATAACTGGGGGCGACACAAGATTAACGACGGTTATTCGGCCGACCCGGATGACGATGACGGCCCGAAGGATTACCTGTTCAACTCGAAAGACAACATGCTGGGTGTATCGGCATTCCAGAACCTGCGACTTTTCGGCGGGAATACGATAACCGTGGGATTCGATTACTTCAGGTTCGGCGGCAAGGCCTGGAACGCCTATTCCAACGGCGGGAAAAAAAGCCTGGCCGATAACTCGGCAGATGAAATTGCAGGATACCTGGGGATGCGCCAGACACTGCTCCGTATTATGACTGTCGACGCTGCCGTCCGCATAGACCATCATTCCAATGCCGGTACGGAGTGGGTTCCGCAGGCCGGCGTATCATTCAACCTCGACAGGGGGATACGGCTTAAATTAATGGCAAGCCGCGGTTTCCGCTATCCTACAATAAAGGAAATGTACATGTTCGCTTCGGCCAACCCCGATTTGGAAGCCGAAAGCTTGTGGAACTACGAAGTCTCTTTCTCGCAGTCGTTCCCGGATGCAGGCATTACATACGGGGCTAACCTGTTTTATATAGACGGCGCAAACATGATTTATACCGGTGTCATAAACGGAAGGCCGAAGAATGTAAATTCGGGCCATATCGACAATGCCGGCGCGGAAATGCAGTTCAGATACGATATAAACCGCAACTGGAGCGTAAACGCCAATTACAGTTACCTTCACATGAAGAACCCCGTACCGGCCGCCCCGCAGCATAAGTTGCATGCGGGGGCATCATTCGGTATGGGCCGCTGGTCGGCAAGCTCAACAATAGAGTATGTAAACGGGTTATATACCCAAACGGGAAGCAACGTGAAAACAGAAGATTTTGTTTTATGGAACGTTTACGGCAGTTTCAAGGCCGCCGAATGGATTGACATATGGGTAAGGGGCGAAAACCTGCTGGCCAGCAGATACGAAATAATAGCAGGTTTTCCAATGCCCAAAGCCACTTTTATGGGAGGGTTCAATATTAACTTATGATAAAGGAAGGAGATATTATGAAAAAAAGAGGTTTTATCACGATATTCCCGATGCTCATGGCTCTTGCGGTCCTGCCGGGATGCAGCAAATTGAGCGCATCGAGGAGCGCATCGGATATTGGAGGCAACAGGAAGGATATTCCGAAAGTCTATTTTGCAAAGGAGATTACCCCGGAGAACCTGAAAAAGGTTTATGATGCCCTGGGGCGCAAAGCAGCGGGGGAAAATGTTGCAGTAAAACTCTCGACGGGGGAACCGGGCAACGACAATTATCTGTCGCCCGCCCTTATAGCCGGGCTGGTAAAAGAGGTAAACGGGACTATTATAGAGTGCAATACCGCATACGGAGGAGGGAGAGCCGACACTGAGAACCATTTGGAAGCCGCACGCGAACACGGATTTACCGATATTGCCACAGTAGACATAATGGATGCCGACGGCGAGATTGCCCTGCCTGTTGCCGGAGGCAAACACCTTAAGGAGGATTTCGTGGGCAAGAACTACCTGAACTATGATTTTACCGTTGTGCTGTCGCACTTCAAGGGACACCCCATGGCCGGATTCGGAGGGGCTATAAAGAACATCTCCATAGGTATCGCCTCATCGGCAGGGAAAGCATGGATTCATTCGGCCGGTTCTACCAGAGACCGAGTTGCCGTATGGGAAAACCTGCCCGAACAGGATGCCTTCCTTGAAGCTATGGCGGAAGCGGCAAAGGCCGTTGCGGACCACTGCGGCGACAACATCCTATATATAAGCGTTGCCAACAACCTGTCGGTCGACTGCGACTGCGTTGCCACTCCCGAAGCTCCCGAAATGGGCGATATAGGGATTCTTGCTTCGCTCGATCCGGTGGCTCTCGACAAAGCCTGCATAGACCTTGTACGCGCATCGGACGACAAGGGGAAGGAAGCCCTTATCGAGCGTATCAACTCGCGTAACGGGATGCATATGCTGGAGTATGCCGAAAGTCTCGGTATGGGCAGCATGCAATACGAACTTGTAAGTCTTGATTAAATTATCCAATATCATGCAAACTGAATCTGTAAATTTTTATTCTTTCAAGTACTCCGATTTAAGGACCTACATCGTTGCGGCGGCCTTTATCGCCGGCAACATTGTCTTCCCGCAGCTTTTTCACCTTGTCCCCGACGGCGGGACAGTGTGGCTGCCTATCTATTTTTTCACCCTCGCAGGGGCGTATAAGTACGGGTGGCGCGTCGGGTTGCTGACTGCAGTCCTGTCGCCGCTGGCAAATTCGTTCCTTTTCGGTATGCCGGCTCCGGCATCGTTGCCTGCGATAATGGTAAAATCGGTTCTGCTGGCCACTGCCGCCGGCATTGCGGCCTACAAGTTCAGGAAGGCCTCGCTGTTGCTGCTTGCTGCAGTAATTCTTTCTTACCAGTGCCTCGGCACATTGGCCGAATGGGTTATGACGGGCTCGCTGTACGATGCACTCCAGGACTTCAGAATCGGCATGCCCGGCATGCTGCTGCAACTTGCCGGAGGGTATGTTTTCATTAACCGGATAATAAGGAAGTAGCCATGACAACTCTTCTTTTAGGCGGAATCGGGATGCAGGAGATTCTGGTAATAGCCCTGGTCGTGCTGTTGCTTTTCGGCGGGAAAAAGATTCCCGAACTGATGAAAGGGTTAGGCAAAGGCATCCGCAGTTTCAAGGACGGGATGAACAGCATTGAAAAGGAGTGCGACATAACGGACGGCAAGACGGAGAAAGAAAACCCGCATAGGGAATAACCGTCCGTCTCCACCACTCCGCATACCTTGCCGCATATGGCGGGAAAGCCGTACCGGACACCACGCAAAGGAGTAGTCCGGTACGGCTTATCTTTGCATGCAGGGAACACGGGGCTTGCATGCCGCCCGCTGCGGATATTACAATGCAGCTTTCAATATTGCCAGAATATCCTGTTCGCCCAACGGGACGTATGCACCGGTATCGAGGCCTTCATTTACGGCTATGTGGTGCGCCATCTCCTCAAGGCGTTTATCGTCTATCCCCACCTCGCGCAGTGTCATGGGCATACCGAGACTTTTAAAGAAAGCGTACATCCCGCTTATCGACTTTTCGGCTATCGCGTAGGGGGCTTCGTCGGGGGATATTCCCAATACGTTTGTCCCGAATTTCACGAACCGGCCTACTGTCCTGTCGCTCAATATGTAGCGCATCCAATGCGGCGTTATTATTGCAAGGCCTTCGCCGTGCGTTATGTCGTAATATGCCGACAGGGCATGCTCTATCCCGTGCATCTGCCAAACGGTATTGCCTGTCCCGAGCGCAAGCAGGCCGTTGCACCCGAACGTGCAGGCATACATTATTTCTGCCCGTGCTTCATAGTCATCGGGGGTCTCAATCGCTTTAGGGGCATATTTCATCAGGGTTTTTATAAGGGTCTCGCAGAAACCGTCCGATACGGAATTTGTAGGTGCGGTAAAATACTGCTCCATGACATGGTTTATGGCATCGGCTACCCCGGCGGCTGTGTGTTTTGCATTTACGGTAAACGTATAGGTAGGGTCGAGAAACGAACATACGGGAAAGAGATGACGGTCGATATATGCGACCTTGTCGTTGGTTTCCGTGCGCGAGATTACTCCGCCGCAGTCATACTCGCTGCCGGTTGCGGCCAGCGTTATTATGTCTACAATGGGCAATGCCCCGCGCGTGGGGACTTTTCCCGTTATCAAGTCCCACGGCTCGCCGTCATATACAGCCCCCGCCGCTATGGCCTTTGAACAGTCGAGTACCGAACCGCCTCCGACAGAAAGAATTACCTCTATGTCATGCTCCTTGCATATGCGAACCCCGTCGAGCACGCTGGTTGTATATTTTGGATTGGGTTCTATTCCCGGAAGTTCAAACAGTTCAAAGTCTTTCATAAGATCCTTTACCCTGTCGTACAAGCCTATGCGTTTTATGCTTCCTCCGCCGTAGGTAAGCAATACTCTCCTGCCTATAGGTTTCATAACCTCTGCAAGCCCGGCTACCGCATCGCGACCGAAGATGAGGCGTGTCGGCGTTTGATAATCGAAATTGTTCATACTCATAATCATTTGTTCAGGTTTACTGTTATTGTGCGTATTCAATATTGTCCATTTTGTCTGTTCATGCTTTTTTCTGTCGACACGGCGACAGACTCCCGTATATTTCCGAAATCGGGTCGGCGCGTCTCGGGACATCCCGTTTCGGTTACGGCAAAATTATCTGTCTTATTTGTATATGGAGATACGGATTCCACTGTTTCATTTACCATTTTCACCGGACAGCAGTATATGGCGGCTACTGCCGGCTTGTTCAAGCATGCGCCCCGCATTACCGGTTTAGCGGTACGACCTCGCCTATTGCCGGAATAACGACATCGGCCGCTACTGCTGATTTCAGCCTGACCGCGTTTTTTAATGGTTCGTCCCACGGATGCACGGAGAGAGCATATTTTGAGTGGTGGACAGTCATTATATGCCCAGGTTTTATCTGCTCCGCGATTTTTTCCAACTGCGGGGGGAGGGTGTGCATGTATCTCCACGCATCGTTATATTGCCCGTTTTCGAGGATAGCCCATGAAATGGGTGAAAACCGCCTCCCTATCTCCGCGAAGTGGGTGTCGTAACCTCCGTCGCCGCCTATATACAGCGTCATTGCCGGAGCAACTATCATAAACGATGCCCACAGGGTTTTGTTTTGCCTCAAGCCGCGACCCGAAAAATGACGCGCCGGAAGCGCATGTACGGCAATTCCGTTCACGTCGGTAAATTCTTCGTACCAGTCGAGTTCCACAATGCGGGAGGGTTCATACCCCCAATGCTCGAAATGTTCCCCTACCCCGAGCGGACAGATTACCTTGCCTGTTTTTCCGTTCAGTTCCTTTACGGTCTTGCAGTCAAGATGATCCCAATGGTCGTGCGTTATTATCAGATAATCTGTCCGCGGAATATCTTCGGGACGGTATATGTCGGTTCCCGGAAACGGACGGTTGAAGATTTTCAACGGCGCAGCCGCATGGAATACGGGGTCTACAAGAAAACGCTTGCCGCCTGCCTGCAGCATGTAGGACGAGTGCCCGAACCAGATTATGCAGTCAGTATCCACGGAAAGGGTACGGATGTCGGTCTTTACGGCCTTGAGCGGTGCGGACGGCCGTATCCCTTTCTTGTCGGCGAAGAAGAAACCGTACAATGCGCTTATGCGGCTTTTACGGGTTGTCATTACCGGAGAGGGCGACATGTTGCGGAACTGCCCGTTTTTGTAATTCGGGGAATCCTGTATGCGAGCCAGCCTGCTGCCTGAGGGAAGATACCCGAATGACGGCCTGACCATTATGTATGTTATCCCTGCAACGGCCAACAGGAGCAAAACCGCTATTATCATATATCTGCATCTTTTATCCATCAGGTTCTTGTGTCCCCGTGCGGCTGCACGGCCATGTGCCGGAAGGGCTCATGCCTTTTGCAGGAACATGGGCTTCACCCCGGGCGGGAGTTGCCCTCCCTTGCCCTTGCACGGGCCTGCCGGTATCTTGGTGTGGGGTACTGGCCCGGATGTCGGGGCCAGCGGATATAACCTGTTCCGGAACATTACGGTATTCAAATATACCAATATTTCCGCCAACATGTATTGTTGCGTGGAAAGTTATTATTAACTTGCAGTACGGTTTCCCGTACCGCGGCAGCGGAAGCGTTTTTCCCCCGCCGGGAAGACGGCCGTCCTTTCCCGGCGGGCCATAACAAAAAGACCGACAGGTGTCATTAATACCGGCATCTGTCCCTTTTTAGGGGAAGCGGAGGAAAAGCGGATAAGATATTTACATGGTAATTTGCCGTTTACGGATTTTGAATGGGTTATGTTGTATTGTAACGATGATGTAAGACGCCAGGACAGGCTGCTCGATGAAAGCGGGGCGATTGACTTGCTGAGAAACGGGGAGTTCGGCATTGTGTCGCTTGTAACGCCGGAGGGTTCTCCGTACGGTATCCCCGTAAGTTTTGTATGGGACGGTGCCGACAGGATATATTTCCATTGCGCCCGGGAAGGAAAGAAACTGGCATGTATTGACTTCCTGCCTAAAGCATCGCTTTGCATTGTAGGCAAGACGAACGTCGTACCGGACAAGTTCACTACAGCATATGAAAGCGTTGTCTTGCAATGCAGCATGACAAGGGGGCTTCCGCCCGAAGAAAGGATGGCCGCGTTGAAACTGCTGCTGGAGAAATATTCGCCCGATGATATGGCCATGGGGATGAAGTATGCCGAAAAGTCGTTCGGACGTACCGAGATTGTATGTATGACAATAGAACGGTTCAGCGGCAAATGCAAAAGAATAACATAGGCCCTTCATAGGCGGCGGGTCGCAACGGTTACCCTCTCCCCTTGTCCGATACGCTGCCGCAAACTGGAAGGGCACGGAGCATGGCACGGACGGAGTATGCCGCATCTCCGGCAATGTTATATCTGCCTGCTTTTTTAACGGGCAAGGCACGTTTGCTGATACTTGTGTTATATTTATATATTACTGACCTTTATAATTTTTTCAGTTGTTATGGATTGCAGAGATTCTATTATGTCGAGAAGGAGTATAAGGAAATTCAAGGCCGGTATTCCTGTTCCCGACAAGGATGTACGGCTGTTGCTGGAGGCGGCCATGATGGCGCCGAGCGCAGTGAACAGCAGGCCGTGGGAGTTTATTGTAGTTACCGACGAAAAGGCCAAGGAGGGGATTATGAAAGCCCACGAATACAGCAAAATGCTGAAAACCGCACCGCTTGCGATAGTTGTCTGCGGGAAGCCCGAATGTCAGGCCGAACTGGATGTGCAGTTCTGGCCGCAGGACTGTGCCGCCGCCATTGAAAATATCCTGCTTCAGGCTACGGCCCTGGGGTACGGGTCGTGCTGGTGCGGGTGTTATCCGGTGGAAAGCAGGGTTAAGGGGCTGAAGGAACTGTTCGGCTTAAAGAGCATTCCGGTAGCGGTAATCGCCATCGGGGTTGCCGACGAATCGCCCAAAGCCAAGGGGTTTTTCGATGAAGAAGCCGTACGGTACATATAACGGCAGGATACCTTTTTCATCGGCCGATTTGGAAGATACGCACACTGAATAATTTTCCTCTGCCATACAGAGCCAATGCGGTTATACCTGCAATGGCTCTTTTTTTGCTCCATGCGTCTCTTTTTTTACGGGAAGAGCCCCGGCAAACAGTTGTTGCCGGGGCTCTTTTATCCGTATCGGAGTACGTACGGTTTTATTTCTTGAATACAAGGTCCCATCTTCTGAGGAAGACTTCCAGGTTGTCGCCCGATGCGTTTGTCAGGCGGGCCCCTTTTATGTTACGGTCGATAGTTGCCGTCAAATCGCCGTTTTCATTCGTTAGGGGCAATACGACCCATTCGCCGTTATCGGCGAGTATCTCGAACTTCCATATTTCGGGTTTTGTATTTCCCAGATTTATCTGCGCTTTTACCACAAAGGTCTCCTCTGCAAGGTCTACCTGCACATATTGTCCGGCACCCCAGCGTATTACCTCCAGCTGCGGGGGCAACTGTATATTCTCTCCTTTTATGCGGACAGGTGCGCCTTTCAACTGCTCTATGGTCGTCTGGAATTTGTGCGGCGAGTATTCGGACATTATCTCGAGCGAAGTTCCGTATTTTGCGTTGAACGATTTGGTTATGCTGGAGAATACTTCGTTAATGAACGGCTGGATAACCCGCGTACCGACCAGTATCCCGGGGTGGTACTCGTTCTGGTTGTTGGTCTGGTCCAATACGAAACTCTGCCGCTGCAATGCTCTTACGTGTTTGTACTCGGCTACGAACCGTACCGTATCGGCATTATAGTATGCATCTGCCATTGCAAGCAGTTCGCGGCCTGTTTCGCCCTGAAGCTTGAACTGGCGTACCCATGTGCCTATCTCTTTCATAAGGGCTTCATTTTCGGTGTTGGCGAGGAGACGGTCGGACGAAGAGACTATCTTCTCAAATTCGCACTTCAGGCGCGCCGCATCTTCCGCGGCAGGCTTTTCTCCCTTCCTGACGGCATCGGCATACCTGTCCGCATACGGCTTTATTTCGACAGACTCGTCGCGTCGCCAGTTGAACCACCCGGTTCCGGGATCGGAGTTGTTGCTTGCGAAGCATTCAAGGGCATCGGCATCGGAGGGCATCAGCATGGCTATCGCGTCTTTCCACGATTTTTCGCTGTTGAATGTTGCCGGATTCCATGAATAATCGGCTATCGAGTATATGGCAATCTTCGACGCTTCGGAATGCTCCATGGGGTTGGAAAGGAACCCGACTATATCTTCCGATGTCAATGTGGTATCGTTCCCGTATGCCGACCCGAGCAACAACCTGTTGCGCACGTAGTCGGTTACCGGGAAATTCCACCATATATATACCGGGCGTTTTATCTGGGAATTTACCCAGTCGATTGTTTCGCGCGTTATGGAGACTATAACTTCTTCTCCCGTATACATTATGTTTATGTCCGGATTAAGCATGTCGCCCATTGTTTTGAGGTAATCGTTCTGCTTTCCCCAGGAACCTGTATATACGGTAGGGCACATAAGGAACGGTTTGATGTCGGGTTTGCTTTTTATGAAGTTGTCGTCGATGTAGTTCAACAGTTTTGCCTGACGGACGGGATCGGTACCCTCGCCTGTTATGTCATCGAAAAAGACGGCAAACGAACGGACACCGAGTTCGTAAAGCTGGGAGAATTTACGTATCAGCAAATCGCGGTCCTCATCGTTCCACTTTATGTCCTGCCCGGGGTGTATGGCCCATACGAAATCCACCCCGTTTGCATTTGCCGCATCTACGAGGCTCTTCAATTCGGCCGCCTTTTCGGCAGGATACGGGTCGCGCCAGTTGGGCGAGCGGTGATACGGATCGTCCTTGGGCGCATAGATATAGGTGTTCATTTTGTAGTCGCCATAAAACTTCATCTGCTCTTCACGGGCCTTCATGCTCCACGGAGTTCCGTAGAACCCTTCTACAACTCCGCGATACAGGGCAACGGGATAGTCGGTTATTTCCACTTCGGGGAGCTGGCCGTCCTGAAGAAGCTGGCCGAGGGTTTTAGCGCCGTAGAATGTTCCGCGTTCGTCATTACCGGCTATCACTGCCGTGTTGCCGGATATTTTCAGATAGTACCCGTCTGCTTTCCGGGGTATGTTGCGTGCATATTTTTTCACCGATTTGTCGCCGCGTTCGCCTATTATTATACGAAGCCCGGCGGTTTTGCCCGTAGCTTCGGGCGTGTTGGCGAAGAGAGCCTCTATGTTCTTGACGGCAATGGGCGAGGCTTCGTCCTGCCCGACTATTTCGGGCCGGCATGTAACAGACACTGTTTCCGGTGAGAGTTGCATACTGCGCGGCTGCGGATATACGGAGACTTCGGCGGCTGTCATGTTTCCCGATAACAGCACTGCTCCAAGCAGCAAATAATTGAAATACTTCATAATCTGTTTTTATTTTTGTTTGGTTTGTGTGTGTTTTATTTCCTTCATCCCGTTTCCGCCTCTTTCTCCCAGCTTTCCCGGTAAGGGTAGCCCTGCCCTGCCCTGCCTGTACCGCATGCCCTACAATTCCAGAAGGCCTTCCGGGAGCTCCATTTCTATTGTTCTTGCATCGTCGTCGATACTGACGACAAAATCGTCCGTTGCCGGTATAAGGTACTCTTTCGATTCGCCGGAAACCGCAAACAGGGGGTTGTCTGGCGTTCCGCCTATTGCCGTTATTTCACCTATCCTCCCTCCCGATATAATGATATGGTATCCGCAAAGCGTATCGGATATGGAGGGGTGAGCCGTTGCTCCGGCGCACTTCTCCCTGGGGAAATACAGCTTGCGGCCAAGCAATACGGCGGTATCCGGCATATCATCCACATCGGAGAATTTCAGTATTGCCGAATTGTTCCCTCTGTACCTGTACGATTCCAGAAAGAACGGCACGAATATGCCGTCTACGTCGCAAACGAGGTATTCCGATGCGTCGAAATCCACGTCGCCGTCCGTTAACGATGCAACCACTTCCCCGCCCGTTCCGTGCGTTTTTACTATCTTCCCTATTTCAATAAGCGCAGAGCGATCAATCATTGTTTCCTATTCGTTTTATCGATGCCCCTATTGCATTGAGACGCACATCTATGTCTTCATACCCCCGGTCAATCTGGTCGATGTTGTGTATTGTGCTTGTACCTTTGGCCGACATGGCTGCAATAAGCAGCGCTATACCGGCACGTATATCGGGCGAAACCATTGTGGTGGCTCTTAGCGGTATTTCCTTTGCCTGACCTATCACTACGGCACGGTGCGGGTCGCACAGAATTATCTGCGCTCCCATGTCTATCAGCTTGTCGACGAAAAACAGGCGGCTTTCAAACATTTTCTGATGTATCAGAACGCTCCCTTTGGCCTGTGTGGCAACTACAAGTATCACGCTCAGGAGGTCGGGGGTAAGCCCCGGCCAGGGAGCATCTGCAAAGGTCATTATGGAACCGTCGATGAATGTCTCTATTTCGTACCTGTCGTGCTGGGGGATATATATGTTGTCGCCTTCTTTGAGCAGTTTTATCCCCATACGGCGGAATACGTCGGGAATTATCCCCAGGTCCTTGAACGACACGTCTTTTATCCTTATATCGGAACCTGTCATGGCAGCCATTCCTATAAAACTGCCTATTTCTATCATATCTGGCAACAACCTGTGCGTACACCCTTTCAACGACCTCACCCCTTGAACTGTCAACAGATTGGAGCCTATCCCCTCTATTTTCGCACCCATGGAATTGAGCATCCGTGAAAGTTGCTGCAAATACGGCTCGCAGGCTGCATTGTATATTGTGGTTGTCCCTTCGGCCAGGACAGCAGCCATAAGGATATTGGCGGTTCCGGTTACGGAGGCCTCGTCGAGCAGCATGTAACACCCCTTCAACTTGTCGGCCGATATTTCGTATATATGCTTTTCGGGATTATAGTTGAACTCCGCCCCGAGTTTCTGTATGCCGAGAAAGTGTGTATCAAGCCTGCGACGCCCTATTTTGTCGCCGCCCGGCTTCGGCACTATTGCGTGCCCGAAACGCGCGACAAGCGGGCCTACTATCATGACGGAACCCCTTAACGAAGAACAACTGTTTATAAACTCGGGACTGTTAAGGTAATCCATGTCTATACTGTCGGCCTTGAATGTATATGAGCCCTTTCCGGTGCGTGTTACCTTTACGCCCATATCGGAAAGCAACTGTATCAGGTTATTGACATCCCTTATGTTTGGCAGATTGCTTATTTTCACTTCTTCATCGGTAAGCAATACCGCGCACAATACTTCGAGCGCTTCGTTTTTCGCCCCTTTCGGAACAAGGTCGCCATTGAGTTTGTGCCCCCCTTCTATTATAAATGATGACATGGATTGCTCTGTTTTTTCCGGTTGTTGTATCTACACCTCCTGTTATTGGTTGCGCTTGCGCATGCCCCCTTTTTTATTGGCCGCATATTCCCGTGCCGAACGCAGTTTCAGGTCGGCTACCGACAAGTCTATCTTCCCCTCGGTGTACTCTTTAAGGTCTTTCAGTATCTTGTCGTCCTCAACCACTTCCTTGTTCCATGTGTACAGGGACTTTTTCATGTGATTGGCCAACAGCGAAATCAATGCGTCGCGCTCGGGGCCTTCGGGATACTCGCAGGACTTTTTGAGCATCTCCTCCACAAGTTTCCCGTAATGGCGGTACTTTATCGGCTCGAGTTTGTACGGGACAGGTTCGGGGCGTGTCCGCAAATTCTCGCGCCTTACTATTTCGCAAGGATAGTCTATATCAAGTTTGAAATCGGACATTATAGCCAGATGATCCCAAAGTTTGTGCTTGAACTCGTCTATATCCCGCAGATGCGGAAAAAGATTCCCCATTGTCGCTACTATGGCGTAAGCACAGCGTGTACGCTCTTCCCTGTCTTCTATGGTCAGGCAATAGTCAACCATACGCTGGACATTGCGCCCGTACTCTGGAAGCACCAGTCTCTTCATCTGTGTGTTGTATTCAAACATATTACAGTGTATTTAATTCTTGTCGGTTTTTTTACAAGGGTATTCATCCGCCGGTATTTATAACCTTGTTCTTAGGTACGGTAGCCTGGAACTCCTTTATATACGAGGGCTGGAAATACGCCACGTCTTCAAATTCGCAGTTCCGGAAAGAACGCTCGGAAAGCGGAAGCATATTGGCGGCCAGGGGTACTATATCGGGAAGGAACACGGCGTTGGGATGTGTAATAACGCTTTTGCACTTCTCCGAACCGTCGCCGAAGAATACCACCTTGTTGCAGTCGAGAACATCCTTGAAACTCTCCCCGTCTATTATGTATGCACCCAGCGGCACACGTTCCGACAGGGCACGGTCATAGACGGCCGAATAGACTTCCATGCGGCGGGCATCGATCATAGGGCACAACAGCGCGTCTTCACTCACAGAATCGTTGAACATTACTTCAACGGCAAGCAACTGCGTAGTGGTTACGGATATCAACGGCACATCCAACCCGAAACAAAGCCCTTTGGCCATAGACACCCCGATACGCAAACCTGTATACGACCCGGGGCCGGAACTTACGGCCACTGCATCGGCCTTAAGGCGGTTGTCTTTAAGGAACCGCATCAGTTCCTTTACGTATCCGCCCAACAACGACGCATGCGAAGGACCTTCGTAACACACTTTCTGCACGGCCACCGTCCCGTCTACCGTAACGGCTGCCGAGCATACCTTGGTTGAAGTCTCTATATTTATAATGCAAGGCATAACTTAAGTTTGTTTTAACACGGCGGAATCCGCTCGACGCAACCGCCATTCATAAATATAATCCGTTGCCGCAGCAATGGCGCAAAGCATTGACGGCGGCAATACTGCCAAATCATCGGGTGCATCCTGCTTTCGACGGCAAGTCAAAGGCAGTGAAAACGAGAGCACAGGACCCGAACAGGTTCGGGGGCTTTGCCGAGTGCATCCTGCTTTCGACGGCAAGTCAAAGGCAGCGAAAACGAGAGCACAGGACCCGAACAGGTTCGGGGGCTTTGCCGAGTGCATCCTGCTTTCGACGGCAAGTCAAAGGTAACAAATGAATGGCTCGTGTACAAATTTTTCACCATTTTACTGATATTTCGGCAATGTGTTATTAAGCAGTTTTCCCAAAGCATTGAAAATCAGCAGGGCAAAAGAGGACCGTATACAGGGTGCGTCAGGCATAAGCCGCCGTTGAGGGCGAAGCCCGAAAACCGCAACGCAGACTGCTCGTTGTTTCATTCCTTTCACTATGCCAGCGAATGTCCTTCCCTCCGGGAATCTTCGCCCGGCGGACAAAAACAGGATGCGGCTCGGCATAGCCAAATAAATTTGCCTCTGCTCTCGCCTTTCACTTCTTTGACTTGCCGTCGAAGATAGGATGCGGCTCGGCATAGCCAAATAAATTTGCCTCTGCTCTCGCCTTTCACTATCTTTGTGGCAAAACAGCATAACTTATTGCCATGATATATTCAATGACCGGATACGGGAAAGCATCGGTAAAACTTCCGTCCCGTGATATTTCGATAGAGATAAAATCGTTGAACAGCAAACAACTGGACTTGTACGCAAGGATTCCATCCGCCTATTCCGGTTTGGAAGGGCGTATCAGGAACATGGTCTCAAAATCGCTGGAACGGGGAAAGATAGACCTGACAATCTCGATAGAGAACCAGAAAAGCGAAAAGACCCCGACTATAAATACTGCAGTGCTAAAAGGGTATAAAGCGCAAATTGAAAACTCTGCCGCAGAACTTGGCATCAGCACCCCCGACGACTGGTTCGCCCTGCTTCTGAAACTTCCGGATGCCATCATCTCTGAAACTCCCGTTGTAGACGAAAACGAAGAGACGGCCATAATGAACGGGCTGGAAGAGGCTCTCGAGCACATAAATGCTTTCAGGAAACAGGAAGGGGAAATGCTTCAGAAACTCTTTGCCCGGAAAATAGAAAATATCGCGGCTTTGCTGAAAGAGGTCGGGCCGTACGAACAAGAGAGAATAGACAAGACAAAAGCCCGCATAATGGAAGGGCTGGAAAAGCTGCATGGCGCTGAATACGACAAGAACAGGCTGGAACAGGAGATTATATACTACATTGAGAAGCTGGATATCAATGAGGAGAAGCACCGCCTGGACAACCACCTCAAATATTTCATGGAGACAATGGAGGGGAGACAGGGACAAGGGAAAAAACTCGGGTTCATTGCTCAGGAAATGGGACGCGAAATAAATACGCTCGGCTCGAAGGCCAACCATGCCGAAATGCAACGCATCGTAGTAAAGATGAAAGATGAACTGGAACAAATCAAGGAACAGATATTAAACGCGCTTTGATTATGGAAAAAGGCAAACTGATAATTTTTTCGGCGCCTTCCGGTTCGGGCAAATCGACCATTGTAAACTACCTGCTGGGATGCGGCCTGAACCTTGCATTTTCAATTTCGGCGACTTCAAGACAGCCGAGGGGGAATGAAAAAAACGGCAAGGAATACTATTTCCTGTCGCCCGACGAGTTCAGGAAAAAGATTGCCGACAATGAATTTCTGGAATATGAAGAGGTATACAAGGATAATTTCTACGGCACGCTGAAGAGCGAAGTGGAACGGTTGAGGGACGAAGGCAAGAATGTGGTTTTCGACATCGATGTTGCCGGTGGCGTCAACCTGAAAAACAAATTCGGCGATGAAGCCCTGGCGGTCTTTATAATGCCGCCGAGCATAGAGGCCCTGAGAGAAAGGCTTACGGGCAGGAATACAGATTCGGCGGAGACTATCGAGAAACGGCTTGCCAAAGCCGAATACGAAATATCGTACGCGCCGAAATTCGACAAGGTTATCCTCAACGACGACCTGGATACGGCAAAAGCCGAAACCCTGGAAGTGCTAACCGGTTTTTTGAACGGGAAATGAATATAGGCGTTTTTTCCGGTTCGTTCGACCCCATACACATAGGGCACATGATTATTGCCGAGCATATGTGCGAATTTGCCGGAATGGACGAGATATGGTTCTCCGTATCGCCGCAAAACCCGCTTAAACAGGCAGATGGCATATCGGACATCAAACACCGCATAGCCATGCTCAAGATTGCCATAAGGGGGGAAAGCCGCATGAAATATTGCGACATCGAAACGAAATTGCCTGTCCCGTCCTATTCGGCCGACATGCTCGACGCTTTGGCCCGTGAATACCCGCAACACTCTTTCAGGCTGATTATAGGCGCGGACAACTGGAATATCTTCGGGAAATGGTACAGGCACGATTACATCATAGAGAATTTCGGGTTACTGATATTCCCGCGTCCGGGGCATACGGCCGTTCCTGTTCCTGGAAACGGCAACATTGCCTGTTGCCATGCCCCCGAAACGGATATATCTTCGACATATATACGAAATTGCGTAAAAGAGGGCAAAAGGCTGAACCATTGCGTCCCCCCGGGCGTAATGGATTACATTATGGATAACGGCTTATACAGATAGATATGGACAGTTATGTTTACGGTAAAAACAGCGTGGAGTTTGTAACGGTAGGCGCGGAATTCTGCGCATTCGTTGAAAGAGTCGGAAGTATGCAGAGAAGCGAATTCACCGACAAAATGACAAAACTGCTCCCCTTGCTGTACCTTAAGGCCTCGCTGATAGAGCCTGAAGAATATTATGTGGATTACCCCGAGAAGTTCGTTACGGAAGAGGCCTATAACGAGATAAGGGGCGGCATGGAGAACCTGCTCGGCATTCACGACGCTTATCTGGAAGTGTTCGTTGAAGACATGCAGTACAGCGATACGCCCGTTACGGCGTATATATCGGAAGATATTGCGGATATTTACCAGGACTTAAAGGATTTCCTTTCGGTATACCGGCTCGGCGACGACGACCTGTCAAGGGCGGCCCTTACCGAATGTGTGGAAAGTTTCAGGGAGTACTGGGGACAGAAGGCTGTAAATGTGATGCGTCCGCTACATGCGCTCTGCTACATGCCCGACGAGGATGAATATGACCAAACGCATGATGATGACGATAAAAATGATATTGAAACTCTTTACAGGGAAGATGAAGAAGAATGCGATTGCGGGGACGGAGAACACGGCCACGGAGACGAATGCCGCTGCCGCCACGGACACGGGCGATAAAGACGGTATCCGAAGGGATACAGCTCCGGCAAATGACAAGATAAAGATATCGAAAGAAGAGGTTGCCGACCTGGAGACAGAGAGTTTTCCCGGCAGGATAATCGTCATACAGACAGTGGCGGAAGTAAAAAAAGGTATCGAATACCTGTCGAAATTCAATATGGTAGGGGTCGATACCGAAAGCAAGCCGTCTTTCAGAAAAGGGAAAAGCAATAAAATATCGCTCCTGCAGATATCGACCGAAGAATGCTGCATCCTTTTCAGGATAAACCTGACAGGCATAACGGACGATATAAGGCGGTTTTTCGAGAATGAAGATATTGTAAAGGCGGGCGTGTCGCTGAAAGACGACTTCTTGATGCTGCACCGTGTAGCCTCTTTTACCCCGAAAGGCTTTGTGGAAATTCAGGAAATGGTGGACAAGTTCGATATCGGCGAGAAGAGCCTGCAAAAGATATATGCGATTCTGTTCGGCAAGAAGATTTCCAAGTCGCAACGCATGTCGAACTGGGATGCCGAAATATTGAGCGATGCCCAGAAACGTTATGCCGCAACCGATGCATGGGCTTCTCTGATGATATACAAGGCCCTGCGCACCAGGGGGGTTACCGGATACTACCGGAAGCGGCTGCAGGCAATAAAGGGATAATATCTTCAAGCCTGTATTCTCAATTTTTTTCGCTTCGCCCGTTATGGATGAAGCGATGATTATATATACGGCAGAATATTCCCATATAAGCAAAAAGTAGTATATTTGCGTAATTGAAGGGTTTATAGCCGACGGCACCGTAAACGCCCAGGCCATTTTGCCCGAAAAACCTGATCCAACCTAATTCTGCACAAATGAAAGGTATTGTATTGGCCGGAGGTAGCGGCACAAGATTGTATCCTATTACTAAGGGTGTCAGCAAACAGTTGTTGCCGATATACGACAAACCCATGATATATTATCCCATATCGGTCCTTATGCTGGCCGATATTCGGGAGATTCTGATTATTTCCACACCGGACGACCTGCCTGCATTCAAAAGGCTGTTGGGGGACGGCTCAGATTTCGGGGTAAAATTCGAGTATGCCGAACAGCCGAGCCCCGACGGGTTGGCCCAGGCTTTCATAATAGGGGAAAAATTCATCGGGGACGACTCGGTATGCCTTGTTCTCGGCGACAACATATTTCACGGCAACGGCCTTTCAAAACTGCTCAGGGAGGCAGTCAGAAATGCCGAACAGGAAAACAAGGCTACGGTATTCGGCTATTGGGTAGACGACCCGGAACGGTACGGAGTTGCCGAATTTGACAGCAACGGCAACTGTCTTTCCATTGAAGAAAAGCCGGAAAAGCCTAAATCGAACTATGCCGTGGTAGGCCTTTATTTCTATCCTAACCGCGTTGTGGATATTGCAAAAAGCATAAAGCCGTCGCCAAGGGGCGAACTGGAAATAACGACGGTGAACCAGACATTCCTGTCGGACGGAGAGCTGAAAGTACAGACTCTGGGCAGGGGGTTCGCATGGCTGGATACGGGTACTCACGATTCCTTGTCGGAGGCATCCATTTTCATTGAAGTGATAGAGAAACGGCAAGGATTGAAAGTTGCATGCCTTGAAGGCATAGCTTTCCGCAAAGGGTGGATTCGGGCCGAAAAAATGCGGGAAATCGCAGCTCCGATGCTGAAAAACCAGTACGGCAAATACTTGTTGAAGGTTATAGATGAAGTAAAAAAGACCGGAGAAAGCAATTTGGACTGACGACATGGATATTATCGAAACAGAAATAAAAGGGGTGCTTATTGTAAAGCCCCGGATATTTTACGACAAACGCGGCTACTTCTTCGAGTCGTTCTCTGAAAGGGAGTTTTGCGAAAAGGTCATGCCCGTAAAGTTTGTCCAGGACAACGAGAGCCTGTCATCGTACGGGGTTATCCGCGGATTGCACTTTCAGAGGCCCCCGTTCACGCAGAGCAAACTTGTCAGGTGCGTAAAAGGGGCTGTTCTTGATATAGCGGTAGATATCCGCAAAGGTTCTCCCACATACGGCAAATATGTTGCCGCAGAACTCAACGAAGAGAACCATCTGCAGTTTTATGTGCCGCGCGGCTTTGCTCACGGTTTTGCGGTTTTGAGCGATGTAGCCGTTTTCCAGTACAAATGCGATAATTACTACGCCCCGCAGTCGGAGGGCGGAATCCAGCTTAAAGACAAAAGCCTGGACATAGACTGGATTATTCCCGAGGGAAAAGCCATTATCAGCGAGAAGGACGCAATAAACCCGTTATTGGAAGAGTTCGACAATCCGTTCGACTTCAACGAGAATCTATACGCAGAATGAATATATTGATAACCGGCGCCAACGGACAGTTAGGGAATGAAATACGCATTGCATCGGAACGGTGCAGGGACAATTTCATCTTCACAGATGTGGAGGAACTGGATATTACCGATGCCCGTGCCGTAAAGGAAACGGTTAACGACAACAATATAGGTATTATAGTAAACTGTGCCGCATACACCAACGTGGACAAGGCCGAAGATGACCGCGAACTTGCCGAACGGCTGAATGCAGCGGGGGTTGCCAATCTTGCATCGGCAATAGGTGAAAAAAACGGATGGCTGTTCCATATCTCTACCGACTATGTATTCGGGGGGAACAAGAACAATACACCATGCAGGGAAGACGAACCTGCAAACCCTACCGGCGTTTACGGGATTACGAAACTGCACGGCGAGAAGGCCGTAATCTCTTCGGGATGCCGTTACGTGATAATACGTACGGCATGGCTTTACAGCGAGTTCGGCAAAAACTTCCTGAAAACCATGCTTGACCTCACTTCTGCCAGGCCGGTGCTGAAAGTTGTCTTCGACCAGACGGGGACCCCTACTTATGCAATGGACCTGGCCTCGGCCATACTACATATTATAGATTCCCGGAAATACGAGGGGAACGGCGGCATATACCATTACTCAAATGAAGGGGTATGCTCGTGGTTCGATTTCGCGAAGATGATTGCCGAATATGCCGGCAATACGGCATGCGACATCAGGCCGTGCCACAGCAGCGAATTCCCGTCGAAAGTGGTTCGTCCCAACTATTCGGTTCTCGACAAGACAAAGATAAAAGAGACGTTCGGCATTGCCGTACCGTACTGGACAGATTCTCTAAAAAGGTGCATGGCGAATATCAAAAGCGGAACTCTCCTGTAACATTTATATTTTTCAATACGACAAAAAATTTAAATCGAGAGTATGGAGTTTAAAAGGAACATAATAATCACCGGGGGAGCCGGATTCATAGGCTCGCATGTGGTACGTCTTTTCGTGAATAAATACCCCGACTACCGTATAATAAACCTGGACAAACTGACCTACGCCGGTAATCTTGCAAACCTGAAGGATATTGAAGGCCTGGCCAACTATACATTCGTAAAAGCAGACATCTGCGACTTCGATACCATAATGTCGCTGATGAAACAGTATAATGTGGACGGCATAATTCATCTTGCGGCAGAGAGCCATGTGGACCGTTCGATAAAGGACCCTTTCACTTTTGCCCGCACCAACGTAATGGGGACATTGAGTTTACTGCAGGCAGCCAAACTATATTGGGAATCTCTTCCCGGAAAATATGACGGGAAACGCTTTTACCATATCTCCACCGACGAAGTTTACGGAGCTTTGGAACTGACCGACCCGGAAGGCGTCAAACCGCCATTCTCGACAACGGCTTCGTCGGCGGAACATCACCTTGCATACGGAACGGAATTTTTCCGCGAGGAGACGAAATACAATCCGCACAGCCCGTATTCGGCATCGAAAGCGGGCAGCGACCATTTTGTCCGCGCCTTTCACGATACTTACGGTATGCCGACAATCGTTACGAACTGCTCGAACAACTACGGCCCTTATCAATTCCCGGAAAAACTGATTCCGCTTTTCATAAACAATATCCGGCACAAAAAACCGCTGCCCGTCTACGGCAAAGGGGAGAATGTCCGCGACTGGCTCTTCGTTGAAGACCACGCCAGGGCAATAGACCTGATATTCCATAAAGGGAAGATTGCCGACACCTACAACATAGGCGGATTCAACGAATGGAAAAACATAGATATTATAAAGGTTGTTATAAATACCGTCGATAGATTATTGGGGCGCAAAGAGGGTGAGGATATGAACCTTATCACTTTTGTAACCGACCGTGCCGGTCATGACATGCGCTATGCGATAGATTCCTCCAAACTGCAAAAGGAATTGGGCTGGGAACCGAGTCTGCAATTCGAGGAGGGAATAGAAAAGACCGTCCGCTGGTATCTCGACAATCAGGAGTGGATGGACAATATTACCTCGGGCGAGTATGAGAAATACTACGATGACATGTACAAGAACAGATAATCTTGCCGGTACAGCATAGATTGAGCATTATACATACGGGGTATTGCAATCGGGGGTACAAGTCTCCATAACGGAAGGCTTATGCCCCCGACCGGTATCGGGCAATAGCCGGGTACGACAAACGGCCAAAGGATGCCTTGCCGCCATGCGTGCGGCGCAGCCGTATAGTCTCCAGGGCAAGAGCCCGGGTTCTGACACGTGTTGCCCCCCTAATTTCCCAGCAACTGTTCCAATCTTGAATCTATCTCTTCAAGGCTTCCCTCCGGCATGATTATCGTACCGTCGGCATTGAGCAGCATATATGCGGGTATGGCATTTATCTGGTAACGCGTTGCAACGCCGCTCTCCCACCCTTGCAGGTCGGCAAGGTTAATCCAGTACATTCCGTTGCGCCTTACCGCCCGCCGCCATTCGTCGGCCACAGTGTCTATCGATATGGAGAGCACATTTACCCCCTTCCGGGAGTATTTTCCTGCAAGAGCCTTTACATTGTGCATTGCGGCAACCGACGGCGCCGACCACGATGCCCATATGTTAAGGACAATATACGTCCCATTTCCTGTATATTCCGAAAGCCGGTGCATGGCTCCGTCGCGGATATCGAGCAACCCGACGTCGGGAAGTTTGCGCCCTGCATTCAGTTCGTTCCTCCGCCTCAATGCCTCGTCGACAGATGCTATCCCGTCCAACAGGAAAAATTCTTCTTTGGCATCGGACAAAATGGCCTGCTTCTGTGCATTCGACAGGATATATCGGTTTTCAAGCAATACATATCCGCCAAAAACATTATCGTTGTTCATGCTTATAACGCCAGCCACATAATCGGCCTCGCTTTTTTCTATCGCCCGGTAACGGGCAAGGAACATCGCCTCCTTCTCCCTCGTCATCCGTCGCAGGGAATCTTTGTACATGTTGTCCAGCTCTCTTTTTTCCGTATTGAACCCGGTTTTCTTCCTTCTGTACTCGTTGAGGCCGTCATTGAGCGGAGTACCGGATACGGTCATTCCGCTGTCGCTTATTATCGCGTTTATGTGCCCGTTTTCAAGAATAAACGGTTTGGGCGCATAAGCAGGAGTTACACTGCGCAACGGTATCAGAAACTTTAACTGAGGCTTGTCCTGTATCCCGGTAAAAAGGAAAGCACTGTCGGCAATAACCGTACTGTCGGCATATACCAACGTGTTTCCCTCAAGCCCGGCAAGATATATCAGGCTTCCCTCCATATCCGCACCTGTTACCTTACCGTATATTTCAAAACCCTGAGTGTCGCCACGATTGCAGGCAACGGCCATAAATATTGCTAAAACTCCGGCAAGAATCACCTTTAAGTTAATCTTGATATCCATGCGCAACCTTGTTTTTTTACTTTTACCATACTCCGACATGTTTCCCTCACTGCCTGGCCATTTCTATTACCTCCATATCCTTGAAGTCTGTGCCGTCTATACTGAAGCAGACTATCGTCCTAACACGCTGCGCGCCGTATATTCCTGCCGCTCCGGGGTTTATGTGCAGAAGGCCGAGCGAGTTGTCGTACATTACTTTAAGTATGTGCGAATGCCCGGATATAAAGAGTTTCGGGGGATTACGGAATATCTCGGGTTTTACTTCCGGTGCATACCGGCCGGGATAACCGCCTATATGCGTCATCCATACCGGTACGCCCTCTATTGTAAAACGCTGGTGTTTTGGGCACTGCTGCCTGACTTCCGGCCCGTCGATGTTCCCGTATACCGCCCTTACGGGCTTTATCTTCTGCAAACGGTCTATTATTTCAACGGAACCGATATCGCCGCTATGCCATATTTCATCGCATAGGGAAAAGTATTTTACGTATCTGTCGTCCCAATAACCGTGTGTATCGGACAAAACGCCTATCCTAACCATACCGGCCGGTTTTATAATGAGAGTCGCTTTACTACGCGTGCAGGGTTTCCCACCGCTACGCAATTGTCCGGAATATCCTTTACAACCACGCTGCCCGCCCCGACCGTTACATTGTTGCCTATCGTTACTCCGGGACATATAGTTACGCTGCCTCCAATCCAAACATTGTCGCCTATCGTTACTCCCCTGCTCCACTCTATCGCCCGGTTCCGTTCTTCGGGATCGAGCGGATGACATGCTGTATATATGCTGACGTTAGGGCCTATAAAGGCATTGCTGCCTATCTTTACCACGGCCTCGTCGAGGACCGTAAATCCGAAATTGGCAAAGAAGTCTTCACCTACCATTATGTTTTTTCCATAGTCGCAATAAAACGGCTGCAATACGGTAAAGCGTTCGCCGTGCGCTCCCAATATCATGTCGAGCATCCGGCGCATGGTCTCTTTGTCGGACGGAAGCAACATGTTATATTCGTGCAGAAACGTCTTTACGTTTGTCAGTTCTTCTACCAACTCGGGCGATGAAGCTGTATATGGCAACCCTGCCAGCATCTTTTCTCGTTCAGTCATACTCCGGATTTATTTATGGCACTAATTTACAAAACCGGCAGCAGAGAGACAAAAAAAATAACCCGACCTTCTTGAACCTGTATCGGGTAGAAGGTCGGGTATTTTCAAAGCTCCGTTTTTCAAGAGCCGTATGTTATGGCGCGGAACGGAATTACATCATGCCGCCCATTCCTCCCATACCGCCCATTCCGGGTGCGCCCATGGGTGCCGCATTTTCCTCTTTCTTCTCTGCTATTACGCATTCGGTCGTAAGGAACATTCCGGATATGGATGCTGCATTCTCCAATGCAACGCGCGATACCTTGGCAGGGTCGATAACTCCTGCTTCAAAGAAGTTCTCGTACGTGTTGGTGCGTGCGTTGTATCCGTAATCGCCTTTGCCGTCTTTTACGTTCTGCACTATTACGGCGCCTTCAAGACCGGCGTTGGCCACTATCTGGCGGAGCGGCTCTTCTACGGCACGTTTTACGATGTCGATACCGGTCTGCTCGTCGTCATTGTCGCCTTTGAGGTTCTCTATTGCCGATATGGCGCGGATATATGCTACGCCTCCACCGGGAACGATACCTTCGGCTATCGCTGCACGTGTTGCGCTCAAAGCGTCGTCCACACGGTCTTTTTTCTCTTTCATCTCTACTTCCGACGGTGCGCCGATATAGAGAACGGCTACCCCGCCTGCAAGTTTTGCAAGACGCTCCTGCAGTTTCTCCTTGTCGTAATCGGAAGTGGTCTTTTCTATCTGGGTCTTGATCTGGGCTACGCGGGCTGCTATGGCATCCTTGTTGCCGGCTCCGTTTACGATAGTGGTGTTGTCTTTGTCTACCGTTACTTTCTCTGCCGTTCCGAGCATGTCGATGGTAGCTTTCTCGAGCTGCAACCCTTTTTCTTCGGATATTACTACACCGCCCGTAAGTACGGCTATGTCTTCAAGCATTTCCTTACGACGGTCGCCGAAACCGGGGGCTTTTACCGCGCAGACTTTCAACGAACCGCGCAGACGGTTTACAACCAGTGTGGCAAGAGCCTCGCTGTCTACATCCTCTGCTATTATCAACAGCGGACGTCCCGACTGTGCCGTTGCTTCGAGTATGGGAAGCATGTCTTTGAGAGAGGAGATTTTCTTGTCGAATATAAGGATGTACGGACGCTCCATCTCGCATTCCATATCTTCGGTATTGGTAACGAAATAGGGCGAAATATACCCTCTGTCGAACTGCATGCCTTCAACGACATCGACGGTTGTGTCGGTCCCTTTTGCCTCCTCTACGGTTATGACACCTTCTTTCTTTACTTTACGCATGGCCTCGGCTATGAGCTTTCCTATCTCCTCGTCGTTGTTGGCCGAGATACGGGCTACGGACTCAATCTTGTTGAAATCGTCGCCTACTTCCTGAGCCTGCGACTTTATGTTTTCTACTATTTTTGCAACGGCCTTGTCTATACCGCGTTTCAAGTCCATGGGGTTTGCCCCGGCGGTTACGTTCTTCAAACCTACGTTTATGATAGCTTGTGCCAGAACTGTTGCCGTGGTTGTTCCGTCGCCGGCATCGTCGCCGGTCTTGGATGCCACCTCTTTTACAAGCTGGGCACCCATGTTCTGGAACTTGTCCTCGAGTTCAACCTCTTTTGCCACGGTTACGCCGTCTTTGGTTATGTGGGGCGCACCGAATTTTTTCTCGATTATTACATTGCGGCCTTTAGGACCGAGTGTTACCTTAACGGCATCTGCCAATGCATCGACACCTTTCTTCAACTCTTCGCGAGCATCGATATTGAATTTGATTTCTTTTGCCATAGTTGTAAGTAGTTTTTTATTTCGTATTTATTATTTCAATACAGCCAATATGTCGGACTGGCGCATGATGAGGTATTTTACGCCGTCGAACTCCACTTCTGTTCCTGAATATTTGCCGTAAAGTACGGTATCGCCTTCTTTTACGACCATTTCTTCATCCTTGGTCCCGTTTCCGGTTGCCATAACTTCACCCTGCAACGGTTTTTCTTTTGCCGAGTCGGGGATTATTATACCACCTACTGTCTTCTCTTCTGCAGGAGCAGGTTTTACCAATACTCTGTCTGCCAACGGTTTGATGTTCATTTTGTTTATATTTTAAAGTTAGTAATTTTTGTTTTGCCGTACCGCATTTTCTTGCGGCTGCTTTTATTACTGCCAATTTTGTGCCAAACATCCGTACCGCATAAAATATGACAAAACGACAGATATATTTTGCCTGCATACTGACAAGTTTGCAAATTGTGTTTGTGGCGTTTTTTGTGCGGGTTTCCCTTTATTGCCGCGTTTTGCTTGTGATTGTGGCAATTATGCTAAATTTGCATCTGCTATGCTTGAGGCTGACATACATTCGATATTGAAACGCTACTGGGGGTACGATACTTTCAGGCCTTTACAGGAGGATATCATAAATTCCGTCCTTTCGGGCAGGGATACTTTGGCCTTGATGCCTACCGGGGGCGGCAAGTCGGTTACTTTTCAGGTTCCGGCCCTTGCCATGGACGGCATCTGTATTGTAATCACACCCCTTATCGCACTTATGGAGGACCAGGTGCAGAACCTGAGGAGGATAGATATAAAGGCCGCTCATGTCCACTCGGGAATGTCCCGCAGTGAAATAGGGACTACCCTTGAAAACTGCATATACGGCAACTACAAACTGCTGTATATCTCGCCCGAAAGAATATCGAGCGATATTTTCGCGGAAAAACTGAAACTAATGCGGGTGTCGATGATTGTCGTGGATGAGGCTCACTGCATATCGCAATGGGGGTACGACTTCCGCCCTGCATACATGAACATAGGGGAACTCCGGAAACTGCTGCCGGGGAAGCCGGTACTGGCCCTTACTGCCACGGCTACCCCGGAAGTGGCGAAAGATATTCAGAAAAACCTCCTTTTCAAGGAAGAGAATGTTTTCAAGACAAGTTTTGCCCGGCACAATATTGCTTATGTTGTGAGAAAAGCCGACAACAAGACCTCCG
This sequence comes from uncultured Bacteroidales bacterium, assembly GCA_949297125.1. GTDB lineage: Bacteria > Bacteroidota > Bacteroidia > Bacteroidales > G3-4614 > Caccoplasma_A. The sequence goes on along the minus strand of CASFRS010000004.1, from coordinate 27,609 downwards.
AACTGGTAAGGATACTGAAAAAGGTGCCCGGCAGCGCAATTGTATATGTCCGCAACAGAAGGCGCTGCAAGGAGATTGCATCGGAACTGCAGGAGTACGATATAAGCGCAGATTATTTTCACGCCGGACTGGATTCGCACGTAAAAAGGGAAAAGCAGCAGCTTTGGAAAAACGGTGCATGCCGCGTTATCGTAGCCACCAATGCCTTTGGAATGGGTATAGACAAGCCCGATGTGAGGCTGGTTGCGCACATTGACCTGCCAAATTCGCCGGAAGAGTACTTTCAGGAAGCGGGCCGATGCGGACGCGACGGGAAAAAGGCTTATGCGGTTGCCTTGTATTCCGACAAGGACAAACTTGTACTCAGGAAAAGGATTTCCGATTCTTTTCCCGACAAGGAGTTCATACGCAATGTATACGAATCGTTATGCAACTACCTGCAGATTGCAGTGGGCTTTGGCGACGGCAGCATGTACGACTTTGAGATAAACAATTTCGGGGAACGGTACAGATACCCTCTCCTGCCATTGTACAACGCATTGAAGATTCTGGAACTGTGCGGATATATTGAGTACGTCGAGAATGTCGATACCGCAGCCCGGCTGATGATTATAACCGACAGGGAAGAACTGTACCGGTGGTCTCCGACCGACCCGACGGACGAGACGGTCCTGGAATGCGTGATGCGCTCTTACAGCGGACTCTTTACCGAATATTCGCCGATTCAGCCCGATGTCATAGCCCGCCGCACTGGGCTGACGGTTGATGAGGTATACAAATCGCTAGTTTCTATTTCAAAACAGAAAATAATCCATTATATCCCGCGCAAGCAGACTCCTTATATCTATTTTACGGCCCCAAGGGAAGAGCAGAAATACGTCGCCATTCCCAAAAACGTTTATGAAGAGCGTAAAGAACGGTTTACCGACAGGATAGAGATGATGATTTTATACGCGACCCACGACAAGAAATGCCGTCAGCAGATACTGCTGGAGTATTTCGGCGAAAAGGGTAGCCGTCCATGCGGCATGTGCGACAACTGCCTGAAAAAGGAGAGCGATGAAATAACGGAAAGAGAGTTTGCGGAAATACTGCATGCCATAAAAATAGCCATTGCAAAAAGACCTATGTCGGCAAAAGAAATTGCCGAAGAACTGCCGTACAAAACCGACAATGTAATTGAGGTTGTCCGCTTTCTTGAAGACGAAGGGTACATAGGCAAAAACAAAGACAACCGCTACACCCTGCCCCACTAACCATACTGCCAAGAACCCGAAGCCTTATCATTCACATTTCTGTTCCATTTGGTACGGTTACAAAGAAATGTTGGCAGAGGCTTCGCTACAAAAGTCGGGGCGAAACGCCTGTTTGAGTTCTATGAAAGCATCGATGCCAAAATAAAGGCAGAATGCGACCCGCAGGAGGTATATTTCTATGAATATGACAATCACGAGTGCTGCATAGACTGGGACGGAGATTTGAACGCCATACGCATTATCGCCACAGTGTGGGGCGAAGATGTAGCCCGGACTGTCAAGCGCAAGAACGCCTGTTATCCGATTGAGAGTATTTTCAAGTAGTTATCGCCGACGATAATTCAATTATCGCTGCGATATGATTTTTTTAGATGCTGTTTTTCTATGAAATCAAGGAAAATCTACCAAAAACCGGGTAAAAAGTTGGCAAAAGTCCGACCACCCTAAAATCCGTTATCGCTTACGATAATCACATTCATATATGGTTATCGTTATCGATAATTATTCAGAAGCCGTGTTATCGCACGTATAACTTAAAAATTAAGGCGTTCTCACGGCGAAAGTACACATAGTATAGTAAAAGAAAATAGAGTACAGTAAAATAGAGATAATCCTATATCAGGATTATTAGAAAAAAAGACTACTAACGTAGTCTAAAAAAAGACCCTTACGGGTCAGGCGACCACGCCTCCAATCTTTGGGTTGGGGAATAACGCCTGACACATATAGTGGGGGCGTTAAACGGAGAAAAGACAATGGCGAAGAAACAGTACAAAATCAGAGCGAGGCTCGTGTTCAACGGGCAGGTCATAGTGGCGGCGTACAGCCGACAGGAGGCAGAGGCGATAGCGGAGAAAGGCATCGCCGGGCAACTCGGCAAGGTCGAAATTCAGCCGACAGCCGAGGACGACATCAGGGATTGGGATTTCTCAATCAAGAGCGAAATAATTATCAACCGAAAACAGGAGGGAGGCGATTGATGGGAACAAAGGATTGGTTTTACCGGGTCGAGTTTAAAGAGCCTCCCATAGAGGGCGACGAGCGGACGGCGTTTAACTTTTCGAGCCTTGCCGCCATCTATGAGCAGTTCGCCCCGGAACAGGTCGGGTGCAAGGTTTCCCGGCTGTGGAACATCGGAGTATCGGACGGCGTTCCATACAAGGGGCGCAAGTGTACGATAACCGTCGAACATATCCGGCGGAAGAAACAAAGCAAAGCCCCGACAACGGGCGATAATCAGACGGACAATAAGTTACACGATTGCGAAAAGTAAAGCTGAAATACGGCGAATTTGAGGAAAATAACTAAGTTTGTGGGCGATATGAAAAAGATACCGAAGATAGTGTTGGACGAAGCCGAAAGGCTGGGTCTTGACAGAATGGCTGCATACCTATGCGATATTGACGGCTGTGAGATATATAGCTTGGGCGTGGAGGACAAGGAACATTGGTTTCCCGGTCCTCCTAACGCCCCTGTGTTTGTATCGTTAAAAAATGGAATAGTTTCTGAATACGAAGATTTCAGACGGCTCTATGATATTATGGATCGTAACGGATATGGCGGATTTATTTCCTTTGGACTCGAGAAGCAAACAGCGGATTAATTAACTTGTCGTCAATGCGCAAAATGCCTATAAGGTTGTGTTTCATCTTGTTGATGTCGTCATAGAAATCCATCGCACCGCCACGGCGACCTGATTGTGGGTCAAACCATAACAAATTGCCGTCTTTTTGTCGCTCAACAATGAAGACATGGGCATCGCCATTTTTCCATGTGCAGTAAACCTCGTAACGACCCTTTGCGGCTGTCTTATCCTCGATGAATTTAAGCTTGGAAAACCCGGTGTCCTTTATCCCTATCGACAATTCATATTCAACACTCTTTCCGCCCGCTGTCAGGAATCGGTCTGTCCATTCACAATTGTTTATTGCATAAAACCTATTCATAGCCCTATACTTACTGTAACCTTTCAATACAGGATTAGGTTTGGCCTCCACATCGAACCCACGACGGCGAAGCTCGTAGGCCATCGTACAGGTCTGGCAGTTATGACGATAACCCAAATCTTCAGCATTGGCAAGTAAATAATTGGGGTTGCACTTGCTTCCGTCGGCTTCCGTGAAGTTCATTATCCTGCCCTGCAGTATAGGCAGCACATTCGATAATTCTCGGTTATTCTTTTTAACCGCGTCGGAGAAATTCGCATGCTTCTTGTTATACGCCATTGCCGCCTCGTATTCGGCATAGGTGGCGTATGGTGTTTTAAGCCCATACATGTCCTTGTAACCTTTCGGCAAGTACTTTTCGTTATCCTTGATAAAGTACGGCACGGAATAGCTGCGCTTCGCACGTTCCTCGTTGTCGTCAAGCCATTTCTTGAATTCGCCCGGCACATCATCGACACGGTTCACGCTCCTACCGTCGAGCGGCTCGCCTGCCAATATTCGCCGTGTATCCTCGGCTATTTCCTCGTCCGTTTTCAATATCGTTATGACGTGGCAACGGCACAGCGGATGCCAGCCGGTGAACTTGAAGTCCTTGGGATAACAGCCTTTGCCTTCGGTGTTCGTGCTGCCGAGCGGCGCGCTCAGTTCGTCGCAGATATCGTGAAATGGCTGCCCGTTGAGCGTGTGGTTGTTCGACAGCTCTATGCGTATACCAACAACGAAATCAAGCTGCTGCCAACGCTCGTAATCGGCTGTCATGTAGGCCATATTGGTTTCGGTGGCGGCCAGGCGCCGCGCGTTCTTGTACGAGCTTCTGTATACGCCCCGTCCGGGGTGGAACGCCGCCGCACGTTTGGATAGCTGCAACTCCCCGTGTTCGTCCCTGACACGCCGGAAGAGCTTGTCGGGGTATTTCAGGTATTGCCGGAGTTCCTGCGACATGTCGTCCGCCGAAAGGCCGTTGCGTATGCCGACGTCCAAGCCGAATTCGATTTCAGTCTTGAATTGGTCGGTGTACCGCCACACCCTGTCGGAGAGGTTAAGCCCGTTTACCTTGCGCTTCTCGAAAGCCACCCGTGCGTTGTCGTTGGTGCTGAAATAACGGCGATACTGTTCCTGTGTCAGTTTGCCGACGTTATCCCCGAACACCTGCCGGGCGAGTTCGCTGTTCTTGTTGTTGGCAAGCGTCCATTCACTCCGTATTCCGTTCACTATGGCAGCCGTAACGCCCGATTGCAGGTCGCAGAGGAGCTTTTCTATCTTTTTCCTTGTTGTATTTCCATTTCACATGGTACGATTAAAGGGATTGGCGATTACGACAAATTGCACACTTACCGCAATTTCAATTCCATATGGTACGATTAAAGGGAATTATCAGTAATGGAATTCGGGTTGCTCTTAGCAGTCAAGCACAAAAAAACGTAGAACCACAACCCAACGTCGTCATGGCCTACCACAGCCAACTTACCCATAGGAGCGGTTCTACGTATATGACGCAGTACACGCTTAACCCGCGGGCAAGTCGATAATCAGCCTGTATTATGGTCTGTTGTGGTAGTTTGACGACGATTAGGCTATTTCGTGCAAGAATTAAGTGCGAACACTCTAATTCATGTGCAAATATAGTGAAAGGCGAGAGCAAAGACAAATTTATTTGTCTATGCCGAGCCGCAGCCTATATTCGGCGAAGCCAAATTAGTGAAAGGCGAGAGCAAAGACAAATTTATTTGTCTATGCCGAGCCGCAGCCTATATTCGGCGAAGCCAAATTAGTGAAAGGCGAGAGCAAAGACAAATTTATTTGTCTATGCCGAGCCGGGCAGAGTCAATCATTGTTGTAAGCCTATAAATGAGTACCTTTGTGCTAAATAATGCTTGAATGAAACATATAGTTGATAAAGACAGACCTATGCCTTACGAGTGTGCGGATTGCAAACACTATCTCGGCGGAACTTCCTGCCGGGCGTTTGAAACAATACCGTTGGAAATATACTGCGATGCCGAAAGCCATACGAAAGTCGTGGATGGGCAGCATGGCGATTATGTATTTGCCACGGACAAACCCCGGATAACAATGCGCGTCTATGTGGAAGAAGAGGTGTGACCATTTTTTCCTTTGTATTTTTTGATTACCAACCTACCAACCGCAGCCGCTATCGGTCGCGGTTTTTCGATATTCAGGAATTCACTCCAAGCCTCGGCTATAAATTCAGCTGTGTTGGTGTTGGCATACTTGGAAAGGTTGTCGATGACATACTGTTTGCCGTTTTTGGTTTCCTCTCCATGTAGTTTCAAGAAGTCGGTGTCGATACGCAAGCCTATAAGCCTGTCTATTTCGTGCCCGAGTTCGTGGTCTATCACGGCTTTAACAGTTCCTGTTCCGACGGGGTCCATTTGCTTTTTTCATCCCTTTGCAGGCTGTTTTTTTACTTTTTCTCCTTTGAAGTCGGAGTTGAAAGCAATGCCACAGAGTTCTCATTCTTCAAAAGCCCCATGCGAGTAGGCATAACAGTTAGAACCGGCTGATGCCGTTGTCCTTGCCCTGTATCCGCGTGCTTGTCGCCATATCTTTTGCCTTTTTTGAATGTTTTTCAGGAACAGTCTTGCGTAATATCAGCCAATAATAGTAAGGCAATAGTAAATAAGAACGGGGCCTTAAGTTTAATATGCCGGGCTACACCCGTCATGCCCGATATCAAGAGATTGCTGTTTTTTCTTGGGGGTATTGCGTTTGGAGGACAGTCAATTAAACAGCAGTTTACGTGCTTCAGCAAAAGTTGTAGCACCGACCCCAAAAGCCTCGGCACTTTGGCGAGCATATTTCTCTGTTTTTTGAGATCTGCACCCGTAACACCTGCAATCGCACTCAAACCGTGCATCTGGCGGTTGAGCGATATGCCCGAAGCAGATAGAGTACCTATCGTATCATTAAACTTGCCTACATAATTACTCGCCAAATCCCATATCGCCAGCGCCTGACTCAATTTGCCGTGCCAGTCGTGCGTACCCTTTACGGCTGTATTGAAATGGCCTGCACTCTTGGCTGTGTTTTTTTTGCAGCGGTAAAGTTACCTCCGATATTAAACTGATAATCAAATACACTTGCCATTCTTAAAAAAATCGTTACCTTTGTAACAGGTTATAAATAACAGTATGGAAACGCTTCTTACATTTTTGGCATCCATCTTCACGGTTATAGCATGGTTCGCCCTTGTCGTGGGATTTCCGATCATGCTGCTTTACTTCGTCTACCAAGGTGTGGTAAAAGGTTTCCTGTCCCTTTTCAGAAAGGACAAGGGATCATCCGTTTTTACCACTACTGAACATCGCGACTAACATCCTATTCAGATTCCGCAACCGCCATTGTTCAAGCCACAGTGCCTGCGCGTAATTGGCGGCCCAGTCTTCATAATCCCCGACAGCGGGATCGACCCCGTGGTTTGCCCGTATCAAGGCACACCCTTTCTCGAAGCCGTCCGTTTTACCGCACTTCTCACGTGAATCAGAACCACTGGGAAAACTACCATATCCGCCAGTAGTCCACATGTCTTCTTTCGTTGCGAAGGTGCGAAAGTAAGCAGGATTCTCATCAACTGAAGGCAACTAAAAGCAAGATGCATTCACGAATTAGAGTAATGTTGCAAAATCCCGCATGGTCAATCGTTTTTATACAGGTTGTACATATCCGACACCCATCCTTTCAATGTCTTTCTTAATGATGCCGGGGAAATGACTTCTATCATGGCTCCTGCGCTGAGCAACCTCATTATAAAATCGAATGTAGGAGCAAGGAATAACTCAAAATCGGCATATTCACCATTATCTTCCAGCAACTTCTGGCTATGATGCAAAGGAAGCGAGTTCATATAGGGAATATGATCACGGTAGGCTCTGAGAACTATCCTTTCGGGCTTTATCCTGCTGTCGGATATAATTCCGTAATAATTTGAGAAATAATCTGATGCGGAGAAATCTTTTGGAAGTTTGAATGTGTCCGTTGTCATTTCCAAATCTTCTATACGGTCCAATCCGTAAATCCGATAGTCATCATAATGGGAATTATGTGCCAGAACATACCAGCGGTTTTCAAACAACTTTACGCAGCAAGGCTCTATCTGGAATTTGTGGCTTTTAGACTTATGGAATCCACAATAAGTGATTGCCACAACACGGTTTTCCCTCATCGCTTCAAGCAATGTTGTCAAGTGATCACGTGCAGACGGAATCTTGCTGACAAGAATTCGGTCTTTCAGTGAAAGGTTCTCGCTAATCAGGTTGCTTACGGCAAACGAGTCGAGCATCCATTTTTTAAGTTCATCTTCATCAATGTCCTCCGGATTCTCTATATAATAAAGATAACCACCGGTTCTTTGGCATGAGATGATAATTCCGAACTGGCTGAAAATAGCATCTTTCCATCGGTTGAATGTAGCACGGCTCAAAGGCTTGTAATCACTCAAGTCCTTGTTGCGCACCCAACGGTCGGAAATTTCTTCCAAAGAAATCTTTCCCGCCTTGCGGATAGTATCTATCAGCCATGTGTATTTTTGAAGTTGTATCATATTGCATCTTGTTGGTTGCTGTAAAGTTAACAAGAACTTGTTGCACCCAATGTAACATATTGGTAAATACAGCATAATTAATTCTATTATTTAACACATTGATGAAAATAATGCTCCAAGAATGTGTTTTGCCTAATGTCGTCTGTGAAACGTCATGAACCTCTATAGTTTTCATAATGGATATATTTATTCTTAAGTTATTTTTTCGTGTAACAGTTTTAGGGATGCTGCCCGGAGACGGTGCCCTCCATTGGAATCCAACAATAATTGGTAACCAGATTCGAAAATCATTGCCATATTGTCAAGCATATTGGTATCCCCTATAAGTTCGTCATGTACGGAGAACAAGGCATAGTTCCTTGCCCCGCTCACTGCCTTATGTTTCTTGCTATATTCCAGGAAACGCCTGCAAACCGCCTCATCAAGTGTATATTCTGTATTGCCGTCTTGCCGTTCCACAAAGTAGGAATATGTCCCGAATCCTATCTTGGAACGGATAAGTTCCGCAATATTCATTGCCGGGTTACAAATTACCTTCGTCGCACATGGTGCATCAGCATAAAAAACATAATATCCGCCCAATGAAGTCCCCATCAATAAGGATGGTTTGAATTCATTAACAACTGCATCTATTTTTTCTATCGATTCAAATGGATTTTCATTTACCTCAATTGCTGTCCACTCGTATTCGTAGAATATTTTACATACTGTCCTGACTGTTGTCGATGCAGCTCCGGATCCAAGACCATGCACATAGATGGCAATTGGCTTTACTTGATTCTTTTGAACTAATTTTGCACACATATTTTTATATAGTTTACCTCATTACATTGCAAAATTATCTTCAACTTGTCTCGCTTTTATATGCAGCATTGGAGTTGTTTCATCTTGTATCGCAGATTGAGCCAGCAACCTCCTATCTTTGTAGGCAAAGAAGCATTAGAAATGAAAATATTACATATTTCCGACACACACGGTTGCCACAGACATATACACTATTTGCCACGGGCTGACATCGTTGTGCATTCCGGCGACTTTACCATGAACGGGAGTGTGCAGGAAGCCTTGGACTTCATGAAATGGTTCTGCGACCTTCCTTATCCGCAAAAGATATTCATTTGCGGCAACCACGATGAATGCCTGTATGGTGCCAATATTGACGGACTCGACCCCAATGTGCATTATCTATGTAATTCCGGAGCGGAAATAAGTGGTGTAAAATTCTATGGCGTTCCGATGTTCATGGGCGATTGCATTAGTAACCGCCAAACCAGACATTATGCAAATATCCCCGATGATACGGACATTCTCATTACCCATACGCCACCTTTCGGCATCCTCGACTTCGACGACAATATCAATTACGGCTCGGAAGAACTCCTTAGCCGTATTTCGGTTGTCCAACCTCGGCTGCATCTTTTCGGGCATATACACTCCCAGCATGGAACAACAGTCTTTAACGGGACAACCTTTTCCAATGGAGTGATAATGAATGCTGATTATTCTGATTTAAGAATGCCGAACCTCATAGAATTATAAACGAAACAAATATAACAATGCAAACAACACATTATTCTAAACTTTATTCTAAATTTTTAGATGACAAAGATATTGCCTGCCGGATTTACGACATGCTGGCAAATGACATTTTAGGCAAAGAACAATTGGAAAAGATAAAGTTGCGATATGATGACATGTACCGCAATTTCTTCAATTATTCCAAAGAAGAAGCCGGGAAATTGATAAAATCGGGAAGAGAAGCCTGTGTTTGGGAATTTAGTAAAGGAGTTGAACCATTCACTCCTAAGGGTTGGAACCGTTATTATGAAGACACTATTACCGTGCCTATACCTATAACTCATCCTGATTTCAAGGATTTGACTACACGCACAGAAAAACGCGGAGCGATAGGCCTTGACCTACCTACATGGTTCAACATGAAAAATAATGACAAGCGGATTATGCTTGTGGCACAAGATCCACTGCGAGGTAATACATGGTACTCAGATATTGATAAATTTCCAAAGGGAAAAACCGGATACAAAGAAGATTATATCTGCATAGACGCATTGGTGGCTTCTCCGTTTGGACTGCATGGTAAAAGTTGGAGGGATAAAAAGAATGGAGGTGGCAGAATGGCATTGCTTGTTGAAAAACTTATTGAACACGGTTATGGCGTTTACCTTACCGACTGCAGAAAATATTTTGTATATGACCATAAGGAATCCGCCGATTACTCTAAAGAAAAGAAAAACATATACAAGGCCATTCTGCAAAAAGAGATAGGAATCGTTAATCCACAAAGAATAGTGGCTGTGGGCAATGAAGCATACGTCTATTGTCATGAATTAATCGGTAACGATGCAAGATTACTGCATGTTCCTCACATTTCAGGACTTGCCGCAAAAAAACAAAAGAATTTTTTCGAATTGGATGAAAATAGAAAAACTACTATAGAAGAACTTGTAGAAAGATATGCTGAATATATTATAAGCGAAGTCAAATAACGGCAAGGAGACACTTTTAAGGTACAATATTGCGGAGATGTATCGGCAAATGATACATCTCCGCAATACTTTTGTGTGTAACCATAAAAGCAGCATAAAGATGAATGACGTAAAGCCACAGAAAATCGGGCTGGCAACAGACAGGCTTATTATCAGGACACCAGAGGAAGATGATGTTAAAGATATTTTTACTCTGATGAGCGACCAGGAAATAGCGGCAAGTACCGGCTTCAGACCGATGAACACACTTAGCGAGGCCGAAGGGAAAATCCGTAGGGAGATGAATAGCGGACTAATGTTCTGTATTTCGGAAAAGGACCTTCCGGGCAAGGTTCTCGGTGTTTTTGAAATCACTCCGCACAAGACAAATACCGTTTCTGGCGAAAAATGCAATTACGAGATATGTTATTTTATCCATAAAGAGTTCCGAGGGAAAGGCTATATGACCGAAGTCGTGGAGAGGATGAAACGTTACTTGTTCGATGAACGGATGGCTGATTCGCTGACCATTGCAGTCCTTCCACGTAATGACGCCTCACGCAGGGTCGCCCTGAAAAGCGGCTTCACATACGAAGGTCTGGAAAGGAAATGCGGCATGAATTATCTTGATGAAATTGTCGACCTTGAATATTATACCCTTTATAAGGAAGAATACCTCAATCCTGATGAAAAAGTACGTAAGGAAAAGCAGACCATAGCCTCAAAGCAGAAATGGATTAATGACGGTGGCATTCTTTTCCCGATTCCCGGATATGCTTCGTTGCTTACTTCGCCCGGTAACGGGATATTCCGCATCTATGAGCATCCGCAGACAAAACGTTTGGGACTGGAGAAGATAGATGACACTTTCCGGTTCGATTTTAAGATTTATGACCTTGACAGCGAAGAGATAATATCAAAAATCATAAAAACATGGACTTCAGACCTGTTTAGAGTAAGCAACAAAAATCTCGGTGTGATTTTCAACGGACTTAAAGGAACGGGAAAGACAATCGCAGCCAAACTGCTCTGCAACCGCATTGGACTGCCTGTAATTGTCATTTCGAAACCAGTTGAAGGGATGCTGGAGTTTATACAATCGCTGCATTTCGAAGGAATAATCCTTATTGACGAGGCAGAAAAAACGTTCCGCGAAGAGCAGGAAGTCCTGCTCAAAATGATTGACGGAGTTTATAACGACATGCGGAAACTGTATATTCTGACAACAAACAAGCTGTCGATTGACGAAAACCTTTTGGGGCGTCCGGGGCGTATCCGTTATATCAAGGAGTTTTCAAATTTATCGGCAAAGGCAGTCAATGATATTATAGATGACAACCTAAAAGACACATCTTTGAAGGAGGAAGTACTGAAAGTGGTTGACAGTCTGGAAATCTCCACCATAGACATTTTGAAGGCCATTATTGACGAATGCAATATTATGGGGGCTGTTCCGTCAGATTCTACTTTAAACATTCCGAAGGCTAAATACAGAATGCAGATTATCCGTTTCGACAACCTTGACTTGAAATCCCATCAAGAACTGAAAGGCTATATTAAAGACCATTTGGTTTACAACGAAACGGTAGCAGATTGGTTGCGGAAAATCATTGGTACGGATGAAAACAAGAAAAAGCCGAAAAAGAACATGGACTTGATAAATGAAATGTTTGAATGCGATGTGGATATAGAATGGCAGGCAACCTCATCATTGGCTACATATATCGGCAAGCGAATCGGGCATAGTACGGTCATATCAGAACCTGACAGATACGGTTTCTTTACGGTTGAATCCGACTGGGGCGATACGGAATTATGGTGCCTATGCAATGAGATTGATATTCCGTCGCTTTACAGAGGGAACTTATAACTAAAACAAAAAGACAATATGAACGACTGTATATTAAGTACGGAAGATATTCTTTGTATGCAATATGCCGGGATTACGTCATCACGGATAATGAATCCTAATCTTGCACCGGAAGAGTATGCGGAAGCTTTTGAAACATACATTGCCAAAGCTGAAAGTGTGATTTCAATGCAAGTGAGGTATGGTATTACTACACTGACATTTCAAGACGGACTCTTTCCAGATTCACTCAGAAAAATAGGACTCGATTGTCCGCCCATGATTCATTGCTTAGGCGATATGTCGCTTCTCGATACGAAAGCCAACCGTATTGCCATCATTGGTGCGCGTGCGGCTTCACCAATCGGACAGAGAAAAGCGTATGAGTTAGGAAAACAGTTTGCGGAAGAAGGCAACATCATCGTTAGTGGTCTTGCTTTAGGCTGCGACAAGGCGGCACACGAGGGGTGCCTTGATGCCAGAGGGCGGACGATAGCTATTGTCGCCTCCGGACTTAATATTGTGCACCCGAAAGAAAACGCTCCTCTACAGCAACGGATTCTGGGAAACGGCGGACTTGTCCTTTCCGAGCAGCCTTTCGGAGTAAAAGCCAATCCGACAAGGCTTGTCGCACGCAACAGATTGCAGGCAGCGTTGTCAAACACAGTTATTTTGGCAGAATGTCCACAGCAGAGCGGAAGTATGCACACCATGCGTTTTGCTCGCAAGTATCACAAACGCTGTCTCGTGGTTTCATATCCGGAATACAACGAGAAAAATGCGGGTAATGAACTGCTGCTTGATATGAATCTGGCGCAAGCGGTTTGTACATATGATATACCACAAATATAAATTAATTTGATTCTCTAATTGTATTATTTAAAGACACCAAAACATGAAACAAAATTTTACTTTTTCTCGGTTTGTTTTATCGGAACTTAATTATACCGATAATGAAATTAAACAGATTATTGAAACATTACAAAGGGGCGATTTCGCTTACGTTGGGAAAAAAGAGTACCAGACAATTAGAGATAATGATATTTGGCGGCAAGATAATGTTTCCGGTATAGATGTTCCGGTTCTTTGGACGCCCGATACAGGTATCACTAATGAAACAATATTGCTTCTGGCGCAAGATCCGTTGAGAGACACGGATTATTGGGATGAAACGTTCTGTCATGACTTTACTTGCACGAAGGAGAATCGTAATAAATATGTTGTAGTAGGCACACCATACGCGCTACATTATTTTCCTGACGGCAATTTCAAAGCCACGCAATTGTCAAACGGAAAGAAAAAAAGCTGGCGCGTGAAGATTTACTATGATTTGATTCGTAGTATTGTCGAAAGGGGATATAACGTTTATTGTACAGATATATTCAAATACTATTTCCACGGCCATAAGTATATGGTATGTGATTTTGATAAAAAAATACTTGGAAATGAGATAACCAGACTCAAAGGGCAAGGTAATCTGCGGGTGCTATGCATGGGAAAGAGAGCCCAGGACGGAATTGCCGGAATCCAAGGAATTGATAAGCCGTCTGTCAATATACCACATGTGAGAGCAAGAAATTGGAATCCTAATACGGATGCTTATAAAATAAAGTTTATATGTGATAAGCTGTCTACGGAAAATCAAGATCTCTAATTCTAGTGAATAAAGCAAAACCAATACCATGAAAATCAAGTAATATGGAATAATGATTTGTATAATATGACAGTTACAGGACAATACACATCGGCAGAGATATTCGCAAAGAATATAGAGGATGCTGCTTTGCAGTGGATTAAGGCACAATGCGACCATCCGGCTTTTGAATCTGTCAGAATAGTGCAGATGCCCGATGTCCATGCTGGAAATTACTGTAATGTGGGCACGGCGTATAGGATTGGTGCATACCTTAATCCCGACCATGTTGGTGTAGACATCGGGTGTACTATTTCCATGCACAGATTGTCTTCCGCGGTCGCACCGGAAGACTTTGCCTTGCTTGACCACAGAATCCGTGAAACTATCCCGACCGGTATGGAGATTTGCAAGAAAAACAGTCTGAACGAAAAGGAACTGTTCCGCTTTCTTGACTCGCAATACCGGAAAGCACGCTCATCCGCTCCTGAACTGATTAACGAAGCGCCGCGCATTGATGCCCGCTTTATTTATGACTTCTGCCGCAGGATAAAGCTTCAGGAAGCTGTTTTCTATAAAAGCCTCGGAACGCTCGGCGGGGGCAACCACTTCATTGAATACGGTGAGGACGAACAAACGCATAAGGGATGGCTCACGATACATTGCGGTTCACGGAACGTGGGGATTAAAGTGGCCAATCATTGGCACAACATCGCTCAGAATCCCAAACGGACGCAATTTATCGGCTATTTGTGGGACGATACACTTAACGGTTATATCTCTGATATGGTCGTGGCTCAGGCGTATGCCCTATATAACCACCATGTCATTCGAGACCGTATCTTCGCAATCTTGAAAAAACTCTGCAAGACCAAATGCACGGAATCCATATTCACCACGCACAATTATATATCCGTTTGCGAAGAATTTCCCATGCTGCGCAAGGGGGCAGTTGAAGCCGCTGAAGGAGAACGCTTCTGCCTGCCTTTCAACATGCGCGACGGCATAGCCATCTGTGTGGGCAAAGGAAATGCCGAATGGAACTGTTCCGCTCCGCATGGCGCAGGGCGTGCCATGTCAAGAAACGCAGCCAAGAAGAATATCGCGATGGATGAGTTTGAAAAGTCAATGAACGGTATATTTTCCACGTCCGTTTGTCCCGGTACGCTCGACGAATCGCCACAGGCGTACAAGCCTATGGAAGAGATATTGCGCCTGATTGAGCCGACAGCCGAAGTCATCACGCTAGTCAAACCCCGCATAAATATCAAAGATATTCCCAAATGAAAAAGTATATACAACTTACGGCCGGACGGGGGCCTGTGGAGTGCGCCCGCGCCATTACGCTTATAGCCTGTGAACTGCTGAAGGACTTCCCGGATGCGGAAATCGTGGAAAGCGAACCGCACAATACGGAACTTGACTGCTACATGTCGATGCTGTTTATTGCAGAAGTAAGTCCGGCTAAGGAACAGGCATGGAGCGGAACGGTTCTCTGGCGGGCGACATCAAATCCTTACCGCCCCGGTCATCCCCGTAAGAACTGGTTTGTCGGTGTGGAGTTTATTGACCTCGTAGCATTACCGAACGTGTCAGACAAAGATATTGTTTACGAAACCATGCGTTCGGGAGGACATGGCGGACAGAACGTCAATAAAGTGGAGTCGGCTGTCCGTGCCACTCACCGACCGACCGGGATTTCTGTCAAATGCAGTGCCCAACGTTCACAGCCACAGAACAAGGAAATGGCTCGTAGCCTGCTTCTTCTGAAGCTACAGCAGAGAAAAGACTCAGCCGCAGCATCTTTCCGTGCGTCCAAGTGGGGCAAACATACTACACTTTTGCGTGGGAATCCCGTAAAAACATTCTCGGGAACGTTATGAATTATTATGTATCCATTCTAAAAAATCGGACACTAAAATTTGCTATTATTGTATTTGCCTTTTAATTACTGCCTATAACTTATCATTTGCTGAAATGGAAAATCCGCTCAAAACTGACCCTACTGCCCAGAAATAAAGTAGCCTCCAAAATCCGTAGAAAAGTGGCCCCTTTACGGGATGCTCAACATTCGCCTATAGGTCTTGCAGCCAAATGAGAAAAGGTAGTATCATTTATGGACTTCGGCAAATCGGGTTTGACTCTTCTGGCGCAGCCATCCCTTTTCTTCCCTCTGTTCTGACTTTACTTTAATAAATGTATATATGAATACGGGGATAAAGTAAAAGTGATGATTTCATGGAAAAGTGTAGTTCTCAAGCCTCAATTTTGATGGAAAAGTGTATAAAGGGAGTCTGATTCGCTTGAAAAAGTGTAGGATAATAGGTTCTATTCGCTTGAAAAAATGCAAAGTTCTAAACTGTCAACTAAATTCAGAAAAAGTCAATATAGCAAGAGCAACACTTTAGGATTGGCATGACACAAGACTTATCTCCCTAATGATAAGGCGACTGATGAAAGGGTGAACGGTATATTGAAAAATGAATAGCTAGACAAAATGATTTTCAATAAAATCAAGGATGCCAACAGAGAAAAGTAAATAATCATAAACTTGCAATAGGAATTATACTTGCTGCAAATAAACATAATTAATTTAATATCAAATCCCGTCAACCAATTTTAGGAAATGACAGCCCGGAGGATTTAATACGGTTTGCTACGGACCACTACGGTGAGTTGGGACTTTCGCGCTTGAATATCTTTGCCTCAAACAAGCGTCAGCAGGGCTGGATAATCGTTGTCTCCAACAGTTATTCTGCCAATGCCGGATTGGCCATCGAAGTAGCGACAGCCTTGTATAAGGCCGGGACACCGCTGCTGATATATGATGCGGAGAAACTCCTAAGAACCCTGCTCGAAGAGGATTATGTACGGATTGTCCCCGACTCCTTTCACAACTATATGGGCTATCAGGAAGAAGGTTCCGTTTATGAACTGCCATGGGAATACGAATGTACGGACGATGGCGATTCACCTCTGACTATAGAGCAATATCAGGCGATTATTTCACTTACAGAATGGCAGCCCGAGGCGTGTGTAATGGTCATCGCTTGACGGATTGATGGTAATAAAAGATTTGGCTTATTTTTATACGAGTTGTATAGAAATAGACCAAGATCGAGGGAGTATTGGGATAATTCATCACAAATATTAGTTTTGACATTGCTTGATATGTGTGTTAATTTTTGAGAAACATAATAATAAACTATATTCTTATATGTGAATTATGTATCTTTGTAAAATATAGCACCTTGTGCAAGGTGCAGTTAATTCTTATCAGTTAAATAACGCTACTAATAAATGAGTTGCAATCATAAATTGATTGATATATTAGATATATGAGGCCGGAAGAGATTCAAAATAGGATAATAAACGGAAGATGTGAAGAGGTGTTAAAAAATCTTGATGATGATAGTATCGATTTTATTCTAACATCTCCTCCATACGCTGATAAAAGAAATTACGCTATTGAAAATACTTCTTCGTCTCCTGCAGAATATCTTGATTGGTTTAAACCAATGGCAAAAGAGATCTATCGTGTTTTAAAGAACGATGGAAGTTTTGTTTTGAATATTAGTGACAAGGTAGTAAATGGTGTCCAGCAAATATATGTTTTTGAATTGGTCGTATACCTTTGCAAAGAACTCCATTTTCATTTAGTACGCGATTATATTTGGTATAATCCGGCAACTCCGCCTAATATTTATTCTACGGGGAAATATGGGAGAACAAAAAAATCTCATGAATATTGTTTTTGGTTTAGTAAATCAGAGAAGTGGACTTTCAATATGGATCCGATTCGGAAACCTTATAGCAAGGATATGCAGAAATTTCTCGACGGCAAAGGAAAAGGAGGTAGAACTGAGAATACTCGCCCCAGTACCCATAATTTTAATTGTGGAATAAAATGGAAAAATAACGGTGGATCTGACCCTGGAAGTGTAATTTCTATTGGCAATACGAATAGTAATGATTTATTCTTTAAACTTTGTAAAGAAAGAGGTTTGAGCCATCCGGCAAGATTCCCAGAAAAGCTAGCGGAATTCTTTATTCTGGCTGGAACCAATAAAGGTGATATCGTTCTTGATCCTTTCTCTGGTTCGGGAACAACGTGTTTAGTTGCGAAACTCCATCATAGACGTTGGATAGGAATAGATGCTAATAATGATTATTGTGAACTCGCAACATTAAGAATTGAGCGTGAGGGGAATGAAAAGGAATAACAAAGATTATATTGTTGAATGTGTTGATGGGGCAAAAGGAATTTTGTCTCTTCCTGATAAATCTATCAAATTGGTTTATGGGTCTCCTCCATACCCCAATGCTGATCGTAATTATGGTAATTGGTCTTCTGCGGAGTATATAGATAAAATATCGCCTTTTATCGATGCCGCATGTGCAAAGCTTCGTGACGATGGCTTTTTGGTTATTAATGTTAAGGCTAATAGAGAAAAACCTCGCAAAGGAATAAATAGTACTCGATCTCTGATTGTCGAAAAATTAGCGATTGAATTAGAGGAAAGATGGCATCTCTATTGTGTGGACATTGAAATATGGATTAAAGATAATCCTGTCCCTACAGGACTTCGTGTCGCTTGTCAAGATGCCTATGAACAGAATCTATGGTTTTCTGTTAGTCCACAATGGAAAATAAATATAGATGATATTCGGAGAGAATATGATGCTGAGACATTAAAGGCGTATGCTCATAATGAGTTTAAACCTCGTGCGAATGGACTTTCTTATGTGAGGAAAGCCAAACATATAAAACCAAATCCCAAAGGAGCACTTCCTCTTAATGTTATAAAGGGAAGTGTGTCGTCTAAACAATTAGAACATCAGGCTGTGCAACCAGGATACCTTCCTGCTAAATATATTAAAGCATGTACGAAAGAAGGAGATTTGGTTGTTGATCCATGGCTTGGATCCGGGACTACTGGGTATGAGTGTTTGAGGCTTGGACGACGTTTTGCCGGATATGACATCAGCAAGGAGTATGTTGAATATTCGAGTCATTCATTAGATATCTTATCGGAGGAATTGGCTATGGTAAGCAAAATATCCAAACAAAGGGAGTCCATTCAGCGGAAGTTTATTCAATCTCTTGGAATTGCAGTTGTGGAACATAGTGCCCTTAACGAAAGGCCCTTAAAACTTAAGCTTTCGAGCCCAATCCCAATTGAATTGCTTATTTATGCATTTCCTGCAACGAACCCACCTGGAGGAAGGAGTATTCATGAGTATAAGTTTAATTTGAATGTTCCCAATCAAGAAAAAGGACAAAGAGGTAATTTTGATTCTTCTGCATATGCTCTGTTAGTCTCGTATGTTGAAGATTATGACGTGTTTGTCTTGTATGATGCGGAAAAGCATAAAAACTTCTCTTATAATGCTAATGTCCAGTGTAAAGATGATTTAATCCTACGTGCTATGCAAGAGAAAGTTGCTAGGGGAGTTAAAACAAATGGAGAGGTGTTGTATGCTGCACGGGCAGAGTATTTATCTAAGGCTATTAAAGCAAGATTAATTGGAGAATGAACAAAAGGATCAAATATGAGGACCTTGTTTTAAAAAGGACATATAACAAGGTAAATGATAATATTGCAGAGGAGTTTTACATCCCCTGTATGTCTGCAGCAACCTCATATGATCGTCTATCAGGTTATTTTGGTAGTACAATTTATATAATTGCATGGAATGCTCTTAAGGATTTCGTCCATAATGGAGGAAAAATGCGAATTATTTGTTCTCCATGCTTATCTGACGAAGATATTAAAGCGATTAAAACAGGAGAGTTCGCAAAAAAAGATGAAATTTTGCATCGTGCGTTAGTAGAGGAAATAGACTCTCTTTTTGCTAGTAGCGAGTTGGAAAAACCAAGTCAAGTGCTTGCATGCCTCATTGCTACGAATGTAATTGAAATAAAAATTGCGTATGGAGAAGGTGAGGGGGATATTAAAAGGCTTTTCCATGATAAAGCCGGCATATTCTATCAAGGTGATAATGCTATAATGTTTAGAGGTTCATTAAATGAAACATATAAAGGACTTTCAGATGATGGAAATTTTGAATCCATAGATGTGTTTACTAATTGGCAAGAAAGTAATGATAGAGAAAGAGTCGGAGATACTCAAGATTATTTTGAAATGCTTTGGAATAATAAAGCTCCAATGATTGAGATAACTCCATTGCCTGAGGATATTAAGATTCGGTTTAAAGACAAAATTGCCAAAGTACATTGGGAAACATTAGTCGAGGAGATTAAGGTTAAGGTTGATTTGGCGCGGTATTGGGCTGCTGATAAATCATTTGAAAGGTTGCCAAGAAAGCATCAAATTGATGCTTTAGAAAAATGGGTAAAGCAAGAGCATCGTGGAATTTTTGAACATGCTACGGGTAGTGGTAAGACATATACTGCAATTTGTGCAATAAGGAAAGCGTTAGAAGAACATAAGAGTATCATTGTTTTAGTCCCATCAACTGATTTATTATCGCAGTGGGATAAAGAAATAAGACTTACTTTGTCAGATGTAAATCTCCGAATTATTTTATGTGGAGATAGTCATAATAGATGGAATAAAGAAGGTGTGTTAGAGGCAGCTACGCAAAAAAGTGATAAAAACAATACGGTTGTCATATCAACAATGGATACGGCTGTTATGCCCAGATTTATACAACGAATAAAACATGGAGGACATTTATTTGTTGTCGCTGATGAGGTTCATAGAATGGGCAGCTTGAATAGGCGAAATTTTTTCGTAATAGATGCCGGTTACCGTTTGGGGCTTTCTGCGACTCCGCGTAGATATGGTGATCCTGAAGGAACTCAAGCCATTATAGAGTACTTTGGGGGAATAATAGAACCTCCATATACTTTAAAAAATGCCATTGACGATCAGGTGTTAACCCCATATTATTATCGGCCTAAGGTCGTGCAATTGACCTCATTTGAGCAACAAGTATGGAGTGAACTTACAGAGGAAATAGGTATACGATATGCGAGGTGTGCCCATGATGCATCATATTCTTTTTCCAATGATCAATATATGCAATCTCTTTTATTAAAAAGATGTCGTATTATCAAGAAAGCCAGAGGAAAAGTTGCATTAGCAAAGCAAATACTTGATGAAGAATATAGTAGTGGACAGAGATGGATTATATATTGTGAAGACAAGGATCAATTACATGATGTATTAAAAGAAATATCAACAAACCCAAATGTAGATGCATACGAATACTATGCAGATATGCCAGGGGATAAAAGTGCAACATTGAACTATTTTAATGACTGTGGTGGAGTTATTGTTTCTATAAAATGTTTGGATGAAGGAGTTGATATTCCCGCTACTTCACATGCTATAATCTTGGCCTCGTCACAGAATCCGAGAGAGTACATTCAGCGAAGAGGTCGAATTTTGCGGAAATATGCAGGTAAGTATTATTCTTGGTTGTATGATGCTGTTGTTGTCCCAGACTTTTCAGACAAAGTCGATGAAATTAGACGGAATGATATGGTTGCGACAGAGTTGGCTAGATGTATACAATTTGGAATGTGGTCAAAAGATCCGTCTTGTATTACTCAGTTAAGAATTATTGCATTAAAACATAACATAGATGACACATTATTAACTAATAATATCGGCCATGAAAATGAGTAACGAATTAAATAAGATCAGAGATATCTTAGAAGAAATCCGGTCGAGTAAACATCCCGATATTCCCGCTCAATTTATTGAGGCGGTTCTTAATGCTCAGATTGAGAATATGGATGATAGTTCTAAATCACAAAATGCTATTCGAATAGTTATAGATAATACCATTAAATCAAAGTCATAATGTTACGAATTAATAAACTTATCATCGACAACTTTGGCCCATACCAAAATAACCAGATTTTGGAGTTCCCTGCCGGTGATGGTGTTACATTTGTCTGGGGCGAGAATGGCGTGGGAAAGACGTCGCTACTTAATTGTATTCGTTTTGCCTTATGGGGAATTGTATACAATAGAAATTACGAGGAGTGCCAATTGGCAAAATTCGTAAATATTGATGCAGTAGAGGCTCAGAAGAATATGAGTGTTAAGCTTTTTATGACATATGATAATGAAGATTATGAACTTACCCGTATGCTTAAAAGACTGCCTGGCACTTCTGGGAAAAATGATTCGGATTATGAGCATAAGTTATATCTAAAACATTTTGGGTCTATGATGAGCCAAGATGAAGCTGAACACTTTCTTAACACAGTTTTGCCAGAAAAAATATCTCGTTTTTATTTGTTCGACGGCGAATTATTAAGACAGTATGAGAATCTTCTTGAAGATTCATCATCAAGTAGTGATGTTATCAAGACTTCTATCGAAAATATTTTGGGTCTTCCCATTCTTGAAGGGGCAAATAAAAATCTTCTGAGTATAACTACGATATACCAACAGATATACACTAAGGTTTCAGCCGCAAACGAAAGAACAAAAAATGATTCATCTGTGTTGTCTGGGTTCTTATTGCATGATGAGGAACTTAAGAAATCTATAAAAGAGATGAAAGAACAAAGGATGAAACTTCAAAATGAAATCTCTGAGATCGAGGATGCTTTTGCTGCAAATCAGAGGTACGCAGAATTACTTGCCCAAGAAAGAGAAAAAAAATCTCAGATTGAGACAAATCGTCTTCTTTTGGAGAATGACGTAAATGACCTTAAGGCAAAAATGAAATTTGCTTGGAGTGTTATTTTTGATAAGGTTATCCAAGAGATTATTGACACGAAAAATGAAGAATTAAATTCTTTGTTATCCCGCATTGGGGATATTAAGACAAAAGAGGTCATAGTTGCAATATTAGATAAAATTGTTAAAGGAGAAGTCTCTTCGTGTCCGGTATGTAATAATAATCTAACCATTGAAGATATATCTAGTTTGCGTGAAAAATTAGCAATTTTAAAGAAGTCGGACGAATCAAAGAATTCGGAGGAAATAATGTATGCTAGGCAAATTATAGATAGATTTAATGGCTTTAAAAGGAATGTTGATAAAGAGTCCCTCATAAATTTATTAAATAATATTTATTCTAAACAGTCTGCGATAAGTTTGGATGAGGTTGATTTAGCTGAGATTAAGAAGAAAAAAGCGGGGTTCCATAACTCATCTACAGATACAGAAATTTTGGGACTACAACCAATGTATAAGAAAAAACTCCAAGAATTGACCTTATTGGAGGAGGGTATAACTAAGCAGGATGAGGCAATTTCAGAAAATCAGGCTTCGATTGAAAAATTAAATGCTAAGATTTTAAAACAATCAAATGCTGATGGCAAAAAGGCTTCTGAAGATCTTGCGTTTTGCAAGGCTGTTCAAGAAATATTTGAAAAGGCCGTATCGAAGTTTAGAGCGGATTTGAAAGATCGAGTGCAGGCTGATGCTGAAGATATATTTACAGAGATATCTCACATGCCAGCCTATAAAGGGTTAAAAATAAATGATAACTATGGGCTCGAAATTGTGACAAGCAATGGTCGGATTGTTCCCAATCGTTCGGCTGGATATGAGCAGGTTGTAGCCCTTTCCCTTGTAGGAGCATTGCATAAGAATGCCCCCATCTCAGGACCTATTGTTATGGATTCCACATTCCAGAGAATTGATCCTAGGCATAGAAATAATACATTGAGATCGCTACCTGTCCTTGGAGAACAGATTATCGTGCTTGCATATCCGACTGAGGTTAGTCAGAGTGATGCCAAAGATCTGTTGTCAGAAAAATACTTGAAAGATATCTATCTTAAGCAAAGATCTGAATTTGAAACAGAAATAGAATAACCATGGAAGATTTAGTACAATTTAGGCTTTCTTCTATAGCCACAGAAATCGCTAATGATTTTGCAGAAAAGTATTTCTTCGATGATAATCAGGATGCTGCAAAATTTGGGATGGCCTATGCCTTAAAATATTGTCGTGATGAAATAAATATTGAGTCTATCCTTACAAGTAAGGTGCAGCCGGATATTTATAATAATAATGGTTCAAATTATAGTACTGGTGGAATTGATCCTGATGGTAAGATTGCCACTGTTATAAAAGGGATATATCCTAATTGTACTACACCATATCGATATGTAAGAATCTTAATGATTTATGGACTCGTCAAACTCAAAGAGAAGATTTCTTCAAAAGAGGATTTTATTGCATTAATTAGCGTGATTTGATAGCGCTTATTTATACTGAGAGTGTACTTAATTTTAATGCTGTATCTTGGTAAAAATATATTTTAAGTATAATGGTGGGCAATAATGACCAATTGAAAGATCTATGTATAGATATGACTAAGCTTTTTGCTTCTGTAGACCTTGAAGGTAAAACTATTGCAGGTTGGGTAATAGCAATAGTTAAGAAACTTGCGGCCCTCAATAGATTAAAGAATGAAACTGGGGGTAATTTTTCCACATGTTACACAGTGGGAAAAAATGGGATAGTTAAAAATATGGTTTATGAACTGCTGTTGAAAAACGGCAAGGATCTGAACAGTCGTATCGTACACAAGGCTGGATATTATACGGTGAATGACGGCGAGTTGATTCTGATACTGGAATCAGCAACTCAGGAAACGGTTGATGCGGATTTGGCGGCACATCCCCCAAAAGTCATTGCACTTGACAATTTGTTCGAGGGCAACGATCAGTTGAAAACCAATACCGTCCTGCAAATGCGAGATGGTGGGATAGAATTTAAGACGATATAATTAAAGGAGTTATGATTACCTATATTAAGATAGACGGGTTTAAATCATTTCAAAATTTCGAAATGGATTTTACCCCGTTCACAGTGATTGCTGGCTCAAATGCAGCAGGGAAAAGCAATCTCTTTGATGCTTTCCATTTATTAGCAGCATTGGCTGATACAGATAAGATTCAACGTGCATTTAGAAAACAGCGCGGTGATCTGTTGGAACTTTTTACCCAGTATGATGATCATTCTGTTGCAAAGGAAATGTCCTTTGTAGTTGAAATGTTGGTCAATCCAACTGTGACTGACACATGGGGGGCAACAGCTAAATTGCGTTATACTAGGCTTCGTTATGAATTAATACTACGCCGCTTCACCAATAGTGTTGGGATGGAGGATATTGAAGTCATACATGAATATTTAGATACTATAAAACATAACAAAGATAAATGGATTAAGATTATCCCGTCAAAATATGCTGAAATATGGCGTCCCAAAGTAGTCACAGGCAAACGTCAGATACCATATATATATACAGAAAGATATAATGGTATTGATTCTATCATAGTTCCTCAGGATGGATCGCAAGGAAAAAAACGGATATATCCATTGAATAATACCACTAGAACAGTTCTAAGCAGTGTTGATTCTGTGGATTTCAAACACATTCTTGCTGCAAAAGAAGAGATGAAAAGCTGGCGTTTTTTACGATTAAATCCTGAGAGCCTTCGGCTTCCAACAAGTAAAACAAGCGGAGAAGATATAATTAGTGCTACTGGAGAAAATCTTGCCGCAGCATTGTTTCGCATCAAGCAAGAGGATAGCTATAACATGAAAGAGATATCTCGTAGATTACATTCATTTCTACCAAGTTTTATTGATGTGGATGTATTTGACGATGTCGAAAATAAACAATATGTAGTTATCTTGCATGATGTAGACAGCAAAGAGTACTCTTCCCGTGTATTATCAGAAGGGACGCTCCGCATTCTGACATTATGCATCTTATATATAGACAACAAACACCAAGGATTATTATGTTTCGAAGAGCCCGAAAATGGAATACATCCTTTTAGAATTAAGATGATGGCAGATCTTCTAAAAGACTTATCTACGGATTTCAGTAATACCGATATGCCACTACGCCAAGTAATTGTTAATACCCATTCTACTGTTTTTGTTTCTGCAATCTACCAATGGCTTTCATCGCCGTTTGTCTCCATTGACTTTGCACGGGTGGTTGTTAGAATATGCTCTGTAAATGAAGAAAAAAAGAAATTATTAGCAACCAAAATAACGCCTGTTCCCAAAAACAATCCATTGCAAACAAAAATTATATTCTCTGAACAGGAGTCAAAATCGACTTTGCAAATGATGAATGAATTTATGCAGTCTAATGACAATGAATCTATTAAGAAGGAGTGCTGAGGTTATGGTTGTACAGATTTTTATTGGACTGGCTACTGAGGGAACTACGGATATTCAGTTCTTTGAGAGCATAGTACGCCGTACATTTCAGGAAGTTGCATTGAGAGAGTGTAGGCCGGATATAGACATTGATATACGCAGACTTAATACTAAAAAAACCGGGCGGTCATTTGTTGAATACGTAAAGCAGGCCTCGTATAACGGAGTCAAAGATTTTGGTATGATGGTATTGGCAATTCATGCAGATGCAGACAGGGAAACGTATGATGGAAGGAGAAGGTACAATATCGATCCTGCGCAAGAGGAATTGGATAAACAAGGTGATGATTATTGTAAAATATTAACACCTGTAATACCCGTGCGAATGATGGAAGCATGGATGTTGGCAGATAAAGATTTATTGAAGTCTGAAATCGGAACGACAAAATCAGATAATGATTTAAGGATTAATAAGGATCCTGAATCAATAGCTGATCCTAAGGCAGTAATTGAAGAGGCTATTAGAATTGCACAATCTGATCTTCCTAAACGGCGTCAGCGTTTAACAATCTCCGATTTATATGCAATTATAGGTGATAAAATAGGTTTAGATAGACTATCGTTACTAAATTCATATCAGAGATTTCAAGAGGAGGTCCGTAATACGTATCGGACATTAAATTATATGTAATAACGAAACTAACCTTTGAATCCAATTTAGGCTATCAGCAGGATGCCATACGAGCAGTTGTCGATTTATTTGAAGGACAATCGCTCTGTGATTCAGATTATCAGTATAATCTGAATGAAGACGGCGTGCTCAATTTAATAGCTGGTGTTGGCAATAGATTGGTTTTGGATGAATCTCAAATATTAACCAATCTGCAAAAAATTCAGGAGCGGAATGATATTCCTGCTTCCGAGAAACTGAGTGGGATACATTTCTCCATAGTAATGGAGACAGGAACAGGTAAAACCTATGTCTCTGCATACAATCTATGAATTGAATAGATTGTATGGATTCCGGAAATTTGTAATTGTAGTACCGTCCGTGCCGATTCGTGAAGGTGTGTTAAAGAATCTGCAGATTACGCACAACCACATTCAAACGCTTTATGACAATGTCCCGATTCGTTATTATGTCTATGATCGGAATAAAATATCCCAGTTATGAGGTTTCGCTACAAGGAATAATATTGAGGTGTTAGTTATCAATGTCGACTCTTTCGCCAAGGATGAGAATGTAATCAACAAACCAAACAATAAACTCAACGGGCAGGAGCCTATTCGGTTCATTCGATCAGTCAATCCTATTGTCATCGTTGATGAACCACAAAATATGGAGTCGGAAAAGCGAATTGCGGCAATTGCCAATCTCAATCCTCTTTGCACGCTGCATCATTCGGCAACACATCGCAATAAATATAATCTAATATATAGTCTAAACCCCGTTAAGGCTTATGATCACGACTTAGTTAAACAGATTTAATCTGACTTTTCATCTGTTCCTAATACGCTGCTGCCAGTTTGAGCAAAGTACTGTAATGGACTTCTAATTTCGGTAATTGGGATATATAGAGCAGATGTAGCAACTAACTTTGCCAGATGTCATTTCAGTGTTTGCCGGATTCTCAAAGTGTATTTATTGCAGGGATTATCCAGTCGAAGTAACCTTGTTTGCCAAAGCCCATGATAGAAGTCTGCCATAACATAAGCGACTCTTTGTAGGTGAGGATGCGGTATGCGCATTGGATTT
>CASFRS010000003.1 GCA_949297125.1 uncultured Bacteroidales bacterium | reverse complement strand
TCAAATACTACAAAGCGTATCGTTTTATATTATATTAATTCTACATCAAACCACAACACGAAATAGAGTTAACGCCGGAAGTTATAGTTGTATATTATATGAATTCTACATCAAACCACAACTATCTTTGTCGCAACTCTTTGACACAGTTCGTTGTATATTATATGAATTCTACATCAAACCACAACGAAAGGTGCTTTAAGTTCATCGACCAAGAAGTTGTATATTATATGAATTCTACATCAAACCACAACCTAAGTCATCGTTAAGATTTTCGCCAATCGTTGTATATTATATGAATTCTACATCAAACCACAACACGAGATAGAGCTAACGACGGAAGTTATAGGTTGTATATTATATGAATTCTACATCAAACCACAACTAGCCGGCGATGCATATCTCAGTACTGGTGTTGTATATTATATGAATTCTACATCAAACCACAACTTGAGCGCCCTAATCCTCGTATTACTAAGAGTTGTATATTATATGAATTCTACATCAAACCACAACCTTTTTCGTAATTTGGATGTTGACCTTTTTGTTGTATATTATATGAATTCTACATCAAACCACAACATAGTCTAAATCGTGATGGAGAAACATCTGGTTGTATATTATATGAATTCTACATCAAACCACAACGCAGTTAAATGATGTATTCTCTGTTACTGGTTGTATATTATATGAATTCTACATCAAACCACAACAGTGCTACGCCTTAGGGCGTGCATTTCCCGTTGTATATTATATGAATTCTACATCAAACCACAACTCTAATGAAATTGTTTATCTCAGTTCGACGGTTGTATATTATATGAATTCTACATCAAACCACAACAGGACGGACAAAAGTATAATCTACGAATAAGTTGTATATTATATGAATTCTACATCAAACCACAACCCCTGTGGCAAATGTGCTATATGCAGAAAGTTGTATATTATATGAATTCTACATCAAACCACAACCTGAGAGCCTTTAGTGCTTTGCTTACAGTATATTATGGCATCTTTTCGCCGGAAAAAACCGGGATATCCTTCCTCAGGAAGCCTGTTTGATGCAGTTTTTATGTTTAAGATTTCAAAGAACAAATTTATTAAAATAATTCCAGTTGCTGCGGAATATTCCCTTTTTTCTGCTCTACCTTTCCCCAAAAGTTCAAGGTTTCTCCGTACTGCTTGTCCGTTACACTCAATATGCAGACATGCCCTGCGGGAGGTATTGCCGTTTTTATCCTGTTTATATGCACTGTCATGTTTTCCTTGCTTGGGCAGTGCCTTATATACACAGAGTATTGCATCATTGTAAAGCCGTCTTTTTCCAATGCTTTCCGGAAGAGTGTCGCTAAACGCCGCTCTTTCTTGGTGTTGGTAGGTAAATCGAAAAAAACGAACAGCCACATGATTCTGTATGCGTTTAATCGCAGGTCGGACATTATCTATTCTAACAGCGGATACGTAACTTTCTTCTGTTTTCCCATAAAGCATTTGGCCAACGATGCGGTTGTAATACTTAGCCCTATATGTAGCGGGCGCATAAGTTTGCCGAATCTTGTATCGGTATACAGAAGTTTTAGGATTTCGGCTTTTGTCTCTTTGCAAAGGCCCGTCTTGTTTTCACCGGCAAGTCTGTATACTATCTCATCCACGTAAGGCCTGTACGGTTCCATTATATCATCGGCCAAAGGAAAAGCATTGTACCGGTTGCGGTGGAATATCCCGAATGCTGGCAACAGCCCCGAACCCATAAGCGCTCTTGCTACTGCCGCACGCAATATCGTATAGCCGTAATTCAAAAGGTTGTTCGGGGCTTCCCCCTCTCTTGAGCGGACAAACCCCTCGCCGAACAATAGATTCCAGTATATTTTCGCCGCGCCCCCTTCCCGGTTGTCGCTGTCCCCGCTTTTTACGTTAAGGTAATACGGTTTCAGCAACTCCCCTTCTTTCCCTGCCTTTTTTAGCAGCGCTGCCTGGTTGCGTATTTTCGCTTCCACAACCTGTTTCCATATCCCTTTCTTCAACGGTTCGCTCGCCTCGGCCTGTGCACGGAAACTTTCCCCCTGAGTATTGTTTGAGTCAAGGTTCAACAGCATTGAACAGGGCATTCTGTTGTTGCAGAATACCACTGCAACATTGTTGCCGGTCAAGGCGTTCAGCAGAGGCAGGGAAATGGAACACTGTTCCTCTTCAAGTATAACCATCCCTATATCCTCTATCGGGATACTCCTTGCCTCTTCCGTCGCACCTTTCGGGGTCGCAATCATCTGATTGTACCTCAGTTTAAGGGTGTATGGGGTGGAAAAGAATAGCGTGCGTTTAAGCATACGGTCAGTTTTTGAATTTAACTTCTCCGGTAACGGTTAAGGTAAAGTCTTTCCCTTCAACAAGGGCTTTTAGTTGGGTATGGTACATCCCTATAACAGGCCTGTAATTTTCCCCAATCTTCCATTCCCCCTTTTTTACAGTTAGTTCTACCCTTGGACGGGCTTCCTGATGGTGCCTGAATTCTATTGTGCCATAGGAGTAAATGCCCAATTTCATGGAACTCATGCCTGTTACCTTGTAGAGTCGGTTGCACAACTCTTTTGCTGTGCATTGCTTTACTTCTTCTGCCGACTTTTCATAAAACAGCACCATTGTGCCGGCCTTAAGGGTATATTTCAGCCTGTAACCGTTTTCATCGGTTTCAGGGACTAACCGTTCGTCTTTTCCCTTGCGGTTGCTCCTTTTAAAAAAACCGGCAGCCTCAATGTTGCTTATCAGCCTGAACGTGCGTTTTGCCTTTCCCTTTTTGTCTGTGCCTTCATATATGGCCATGCAGTAATTGCTGTCGTTTTTTACGTTGTAATACTGTTTGTACTCCTTGTCCGACAGGTCGCGCTGCTGTTTTAGTTTTATAGTCTGTTTGACGCTGGGGACGAAAATCCTCACTTTTTTTACAGGTATCCCCTTCTCTTCATTCATCCATATGGTATAGCTTGTGGGGTCTATGGCTTTTTTGAAACCCACTTCCCTGACAGCTGCCTTTACCTTTTCCCTTACGGTATCATCTACAATCTTGTCTATGTCGGAATTTTCGAGCGCGCTTACGGCTTTCCTTACAACGTATTTTATTTCATCGTTATGCTCTATGCTCCCGTAGAAGGTTTCCTGGTGCAGAATCCCGCGGGCCGTGTCCCCTTGCATGTAAATCTTTTCCCCGTTCTTGTCAAGTTTGTATTTTCCCCTCAACCGCATGGCCTTCCGGCTGTGTTTCGGCATGTTGTCGGGAGTGGTGTGCGACACCAATACCTTTTCCGTCAGCCTTTTTACATCTTCGGTGAAGCTCTTCCATGGTTTCTCGAAACAGGGTTTGTTCCCATTCCCCTCTCCGTATCTGTACCGTTCTTCATCGGTTACGAATCTGGCCCATTTGCTGTATTCGTTATCCCCTATGCAGGCTATCGTTATGGCATCGATACAGTGGTGCAGATGGTTGACCCTTTCCTTCTTTGTGTATTCTTCCTGCAGTCCCCACATTTTGCGGAATTCTGCAGTGGTAGACCCTTTTACGGTTTTTACCGTTTTGAATATGGTCTCCAAATAAGCCTTTGCATATTTGTTTATTACGCAAATGTCAATCCCCTGCCTGTTGCGGAACTCTTTAGGGGCCTGTTGCAGAGTGAAGCTCCTGTATTTTTTTTGCCAGTATTCGAGGTTGAGTTTCGCCTTGTGTCGGGCTGTTATCGCCTTGTCTTTTTCTTCTTTTGTTCCGGCAACCTTGCTCCTGTGCGAGTAACGCTCTATTTCTTTTTTGAGTGAGTCTATTTTATCTTTCCAATCGAGTGATTCTACGCGCGCAATTATCTCGTCGTAATTTCCCAGTTCCGTCGGCATTTTCGTCCTTTTTATCTCCCTGTTGAACTTGCTGCTGCACAGAGTCAGGTTCGACAGGTCGCTTTCTCCGTTTCGCGAACGGGGGACGGTGTGTTCTATGTCGAACGTGGCGTTACTTCCGAGAAAATCGGCTATGCCGATCCGTTTTCCGGTATATATGCAGTTATGCTGCTGTTCTTCCCATAACCTGTATTTTAATATGTCCTGTCTGGAAGGTTCCGGCGCTTTCCCTGTCCCGGCAGCAAAAAATTCTTTTATCTTTTCTGCATACTCCCTGTTTTCCTTTTCCCTTTCTTTCTGGAATTCTTCTATCCCTTTTCTTCGGTTCTTGTCGTTGAGCCCTCTTGCAAACTCTATGTTTATTTGCGTGTCGGAGTCTATTTTCCCCTCTTGCAATAGTCCGTTTACAAGGGCCCTGAGCCGGAACAGGGCCCGCATGGCCATCGGGTTGCGTAAGGCATCTGTCCTGGGCGACCCGAGTTGCGGGAGTTTGTCGCCGTTGGTCCCGATGTCCTTGTACATTTTTATCATCGACGGGTTGTACAGCCTTTCCGGGCGGAACTTGTTATCGGAATCCTTTTCCCGCAAATACTCCTTTACGCATTCGCTTTTTGTCTTTCCCTTATTCAGGGGGTTGTTGTTATAGTCGGAAATTATCGAGGCAACACCCTCTTCTATTTCATTGAAAAGTTCCCTGTCGTTGTATACTGCACCCGGTACGACCCCCTTAAGGTTCGCAAGGAAAACCGCTTCGTCATATCTGTATCCGCGGCGCATATACGGAAGCATTTTATTAATGGCTTTCAGGCTTAGCGCGGCATAGTCGCGTTTTAAATTTATAGAGGCGAAGTCTTCGGCGCCTTTGTCGTCCAGCTGTAATTTTTCTTTTGCCCAGTTGCGGAGTTTCTCTTCGTCGTCGAAAAAGTACAAGGCGTGCCAAATGTCATTCAGAATTTCTTCTTCATGTTTGCACGTGCCGGATTCCTTTTTTGTAAGGGTATATACGGCGCAGATTTCGCGCAACCATTCATCGCCGAATATGAGTTTCAATGATGCGGTAACGGGGCATCCGCTTACGGTGCTGTATTCGGCATAGTTGAAAGTATAGTCAGTATTGCCCTTGTTGTTCCCGGCGCACGAAAAACTGTTCTTCCCCGCTAATTTCTTCGCTATATCCTTAAACTCGAAATACGGTTTGCTTTTGCGGAAAAAGAGCGGCAGAATTTTTTCTGCTTCCTGCCCCGACAAAGGCCGGGGTTCGTTGTCGGACGGGGTTGTAATACGGATGCTGTTGATAAATTGCCACATCCTGAACTCTTCAAAACGGGGATGCGATACGGAGCACCTCTGTTTTCTCCTTTCAAACGGGCATTTCCCTATTGTCCCTTTTTGCGATTTCAGGGGCCGTTGGAAAAATATGATATTCCCTATTTCTTTCCGCACTTGTCCGGGGAGTTCCTGTTTGTCGCATATTGCGTTGAATTCAGCAAGGTAATGTTCTTTGCGCGAAGTATACCTTGTCCTTATTTTTTCCTTGTTCCGGTACAGCCTGTAAAAATATTCGCCGAGGTATTTGCACCCGGCAGCCTCTATCTCGTCGTTAAGGTCGGATATCCCCTTTTTTACTTTCCCGGTTTCATCTCCTGTCCCTTCCTCCTTTCTGTTGCTTAGAAATCCGCGCCGTTGCGACAGGTGGTATAGTGCCCGCCCCAGGATATAGCGGCCTTCTTTGCTGCTCAAATCCAGTTTCACGGTCAGTGCCGTATACCGGTCGTGATACGGGTTCTTTTCTATGTTGTCGTCTGTCCTTTGCCAGTTCAGGAACTCGTCGGTCAAAGGGTATATCTTGTCCTGTTGCCAGTTTTTTAGTTGCCCCTCGCTCAAATAAGGGCATAGGCGATACTTTACGAGTGCCCTCAAAAGGTGTATCTTCCTTAACCTGCGACGAAAATAATTACGGCGCAACCCGCGCGCTGCGGTTCTGTCCTGTACCGGCGATTTTTCATTGCCTTTTTCGCGCATAACGCCTTCTTTAAATATGCATACGCCGTTGTTCTCCAATTTGCAGCTTTCGTCATCCCTTTCTATAATGGCCCATCCTATCGATGAAGTACCGAGGTCTATGCCAAATACCTTTTTCATAGTTTATATCTTACTTGGATTCATTGTAAAAATAGCTGAAAATTTTGCAAAACCAAAATTTTGTCTTATATTTGCATATGTAAGAATCTACATCTTACCACAATAAGGCTATATGCCGCAGGTTTAAGACCTATTAAAGCTCCGCGTACTCCGTGGAGCTTCTTTATTGTATACGGGTGCGGAAAGGCCTTTACGGTATGGCATAAGCCGGAAGGGAACCGTGCCTGCAACAGGTAAGGAGGGGGAAGGAGAAGGGGCGGAGAGCCGGCCAGATAAGAAACGTCCGTGGCAATTCAATTATGCCACGGACGTTTTCTGTTTACGGAGGCCTTTCCGCTTCTGCTTATTCGGCAACCGGTGCGGTAAAGCCTGCCGTTGTCTTGATTCGTCTCCGGATATTAGAGAACGTTTATATCCTTGAGAACCGAGTTGGTTTTGCGTACGGCAGCCGCGCTCTTTGCAAAGAGGGCTTTCTCCTCGTCGTTGAGGTTGAAGTCCACAATCTTTTCCCAGCCGTTGCGGCCCAATATTACGGGAACGCCTATGCAGATGTCGCTTTCGCCGTATTCGCCCTCGAGGTATACGCAGCACGACATCAGTTTCTTCTGGTCGTGCAGGATGGCTTCTGCTACGTAAGCCAGTGCTGCACCCGGAGCGTACCATGCCGATGTGCCGAGAAGTCCGGTAAGGGTTGCCCCGCCTACCATTGTGTCGGCAACGACCTTGTCCATGGTCTCCTTGTCGAGGAGCGATTCGGCCGGTATGCCTTTGTACGTTGCAAGACGGCGCAGAGGTATCATCGTCGTGTCGCCGTGTCCGCCGATTACCGTCCCTTCAACTTCGTTGGGGTTGGCGTTGAGAGCCTTGCTCAAATAGCATTTGAAGCGCGAGCTGTCGAGCAGGCCGCCCATGCCTATTACCCTGTTTTTGGGGAGTCCGAGGCTCTTCTGTATAAGGTAGGTCATCGTGTCCATGGGGTTGCTTACGCATATTATTATCGCGTTGGGCGAATAGTCCAGTATGCTTTTTGCAACGCCTTTTACAATGCCGGCATTTACGCCTATCAGTTCTTCGCGGGTCATTCCCGGTTTGCGGGGGATTCCGGAAGTGATTACTACCACGTCCGAACCGGCGGTTGCCGAGTAGTCGTTGGTAACGCCCGTGATGCGGGAGTCAAAGCCCAGCAGGGTTGCCGTCTGCATCATATCGAGCGATTTGCCTTCGGAAATTCCCTCTTTTATATCCAATAAAACTATTTCGTCGGCTACTTCTTTGAAAGCCATTACATTTGCGCCGGTAGCACCTACGTTGCCGGCGCCGACAATTGTTACTTTCGACATAATGATTATTGTTTATCGGTTAATCTTTCTGCAAAGGTACGAGTATAAAACGAATTTGTATACTGTCCGTGTGCTTAAAATTCAAAAAATCTTTTCCCCGTGTACGGGGTATCCTCCCGTATACAGGCGTATGGGCCGCATTCCCGTATTTGCGCGGGGCGTATTACATGGGGTCTACGTCGTAATATATGCTTATGCCGCGGAACTCTTTCGTGGCCGAGAACGTCTCCTGTTCCCTGCGCAGGATCTCCTTTACGCCCGATATTGCAGCCGTGGTCTCTGTTTTGATCAGTATTTTTCTGATGAACATGGTCTGAATCCTTGAAACGGCCGGGACGTCCGGGCCCAGTACTCGGGTGCCGAATATGCCGCGCAATCTGGCGGCATAGAGCCTTGCCGCCCTGTCCGTAACGGCTTCGTCCCCTCCTTTCAGGTACACGTCGATAAGGCGCGAGAAGGGCGGGTAGCCGTATGCCCGCCTTTCGGCCACCTGCATGGCGTACATGGCTTCGTAGTCGTGTCTTGCCACCTGTTCTATTATCGGGTGCGACGGCCTGGCCGTCTGTATTACCACCGTTCCCTGAGCCCCCTGCCGTCCGGCCCGTCCGGCCACCTGTTCCATTAGCTGGAAACTCCGTTCGTCGGCCCGGAAATCGGGGAAGTTAAGCATGGTATCGGCCCCCAGGATTCCTACAACGCGCACTCCGCCGAAGTCGAGGCCCTTTGTTACCATTTGCGTGCCGATAAGAATCTGCGAGCGGCGTTTCTCGAAATCCTCTATGATTTCCATATATGCCTTGCGCGAGCGGGTGGTGTCGAGGTCCATTCTTGAAATTGCGTATCCCGGAAATTTTACGGCTGCCTCCTCCTCAATATGTTCCGTACCTGCTCCTATACCCTCCAGATGTATGCTCCCGCAGGCGGGGCATCTTGCCGGCATCGGTTCGGAGTAGCCGCAATAGTGGCATGTCAGCTGCCCTGTCCGCTTGTGGTATGTCAGCGATACATCGCAATCCCTGCATTTAGGTACCCATGCGCAATCCCTGCACTCTACAACGGGGGCGAACCCGCGCCTGTTACGGAACAGTATAACCTGCCCCCCCGCATCGAGGGCCCTTTTAGCCTCTTCGGCGAGCCGGGGCGAAATTTCTCCGTCCATCATCTTCTTGCGGCGCAGGGTCCCGGTATCGGCAATCTCTATCTTCGGCAGGGATATGCCGGCGTATCTCGACTTCAGCGCGACAAGGGCGTATTTCCCGGTCGAGGCATTGTAATAGCTTTCCACCGACGGCGTTGCGCTGCCCAGCAGCGTTTTTGCCTTGAACATCGTCGCCAGCATTATGGCGGCATTGCGCGCATTATACCGCGGGGCGGGTTCCTGCTGCTTGTAGCTGCCGTCATGCTCCTCGTCCACAATAACGAGGCCCAACTCCTTGAAAGGGAGGAATATGGACGACCGTACCCCGAGAACCACGCGTATTTCGCCGTCGCGCAACAGCGAATTCCATATCTCTACCCGCTCGTTGTCCGAGAACTTGGAATGGTATACCCCGAGCCTGTTCCCGAAAACCCGGGCGAGCCTGTTGGCAAGTTGGGCGGTGAGGGCTATCTCCGGAACTAAAAAGAGCGCCTGTTTCCCTTTCCGCAAAGTCTCCTCGATAAGGTGGATGTAAATCTCGGTCTTTCCGCTCGATGTAACCCCGTGCAACAGAACCACCCCTTTGTCGGCGAACCCCCGCCTTATCTCTTCAAGCGCTTTCGTCTGGATGGGGTTGAGGGCGTGCGCTTCTTCAGTAGAGGAGGGCAGGTCGCCCAGGCGGCTCACCTCTTTCCTGAATGGGGCGAATATCCCCTTGTCTATCATGGCGTTCAGTACGGCGGGCGATACGCCGGTCTTTTCCAGCAACGTGCGGCGTGCAACATCCTTTTCTGCACCGGGGCGTGCAAACCCCGACAGTTCAAGATACCCGACCAGAAGGGACATCTGCTTTTTTGCTCCCGACAAGGAACTGAACAGTTCCCGCAGGGCCGTATCGTCTCGTCTTCCGATGCAGAGTTTCAGGTAGGTCTCGGTTTTTGGGCGGTATTTCCTTTTTACCTCTTCGGTCAGGGAGATAACCGATTTTTCCAGCAGCGGCCTGATAGCCGGCATTATGCTCTTTACGCCGCATCCTTTTGCCAGGGCGGCAAGGGTTACGCCGTTTCCCGAACTTTTAAGGAAGTCCGCTATCTGCCGTTCCCGCTCCGACATCCCGTCGAATGCCTCCTCGCCCATACCCGGGGTAATGGAGACTCTTGTCTCGCTCTCCAGTTTCAGCCCCGACGGGACGGCAGCCTTGAAAACGTCCCCCACACTGCAAAGGCAGTATCCTGCCATCCATTCCCAGAACCGTATCTGTATGGGGCGGAGAATGGGGTCGGGGTCGAGCACCTCCTCTATATCCTTCGTCTCGTAGCCGCTCGGGGGCGTATCGTGAACCCTGCAAACAATCCCCGTATAATACTTTTTAGCCCCGAACGGCACGATAACCCTGCTCCCGGTTCCAAGCATGTTGCATAACCGGTCGGGAACAGCGTAGGTAAAGTACCTGTTCATCGGGAGAGGCAGTATTATATCGGCAAAACGTGGCATTGCTATCTTTTGGCCGGGGGCAAACAAAGGTAAGAAAAAGTTTAGTAATTTTGCGGCAGTAAAAACGCAACCGTTTGCAAAATGGACAATCCGGTAACAGCGGCAATCAGGCGGTACGAGGAGCGGCGGGGATGCCGCTTCCGGCTGGAAGCCATCCTCTCCGACATGGACGGGGTGTTGTACGATTCCATGAAGTACCATGCCGCAGCATGGGCGGCAACCATGCAGGGCGAAGGGATAGAGTGCCGTCCCGAGGAGTTTTACATGCACGAAGGACGCACCGGGAAAGCCACGATAAACATCTATTTTACACGCGACAAAGGGCGCGAGGTCGACGACGAAGAGACCTCCCGCATCTATGCCGAGAAGGCGCGGCGTTTCGTGGCTTTCGGCAAGGCCGACCCCATGCCCGGAGCGCAGCGGCTTATGCGCCGCATAAAGGATGCCGGTATAAGGGCCGTGCTTGTAACAGGTTCGGGACAACGTTCCCTGCTTGACAAGATAGAGGCCGACTATCCCGGAATATTCACCCCAGGGGCAATGGTAACGGCCTTCGATGTAAAAAAGGGAAAGCCCGATGCCGAGCCCTATCTTATGGGGCTGAAAAAGGGCGGTGTCGCGCCCTGCAATGCCGTGGTGCTGGAAAACGCTCCGCTGGGAGTGGAGGCAGGCGTAGCCGCCGGAATATTTACGGTAGCCGTAAATACTGGCCCGTTGCCCGATGCCGCGCTGACGGAAGCCGGCGCCGACCTGGTTTTCCCCGACATGGCGTCGCTTTACCGGCAGATAGACCAGATAATAACATACAACAGATAACGCTATATGCAAACCCGGATACTCTTTACCCCCGACGTTGCCGCAACGGCCGATGAAGCGATACGGACGCTTCCGTACGACCGGCTTTTTGTGGTAACCGACGAAAATACGTCGGAACTTGCCATGCCCCTTTTCAACGGAACGCGCTTCCGTTCGGAAATTGCAGCCGAGATAGTAATAAAACCCGATGACGACCATAAAACCCTTGCCGCGCTGGAAAACGTATGGAAAGCTCTCGGGGCAGGCGGGGCAACCCGGGGCAGCCTGCTGGTGAACATAGGCGGCGGGATGGTAACGGATCTCGGCGGGTTTGCGGCAGCCACCTTCAAGCGCGGCATGAAACACATAAACATCCCTACAACGCTGCTCGGCGCCGTAGATGCCGCCGTGGGCGGGAAGACCGGCATCAATTTCGGCGGGTTGAAAAACGAAATAGGGGCCTTCAAGCACCCCGAAACAGTAATAATCAGCACGCAGTTCTTCAAGACCCTGCAACCCGAGCATCTTGTATCGGGGTTTGCCGAGATGCTCAAGCACGGGCTGATAAGCGCCCGGGAGAGCTACGACAGGCTGCTGGCGTTCGACCTTTGCAATCCCGATTACGATGCCTTGCTCCGTCTTGTGGAGGAGTCGGTGGCGGTAAAGGAGAGGGTAGTGGAGGCCGATCCGTACGAAAAAGGGATACGCAAGGCCCTGAACCTGGGGCATACGGTAGGACATGCCCTTGAAAGCCTTGCATTGAAACGCGGCAAGCCGGTACAGCACGGATATGCAGTGGCATGGGGACTGGTGTGCGAGGCCGTGCTGTCGCACATGAAACTCGGTTTTCCCGAGAAAGAGGTACGGAGGCTTGCCGGATACATACGCCGGCATTACGGGGTATTCCCGTTTACGTGCAACGACTATCCGTTCATAATCGACAAGATAAGGCACGACAAGAAAAACGAGGCGGGACGCGTAAACTTCACCCTGCTGAAGGATGTAGGCGAGGTGGAAATAAACGTGGCGGCCGGAAAGGACGAGATAGAAGCTTCCCTCGATATATATCGCGACCTGTTCGGGATGTAACGGCGGCGTAAAAAAACAGGTGCAATATAAAAAAACGCGCCTACATATTGCATAATAAAAAATAAGGTGCTACCTTTGTCGCCGGAAATCGGGGCGTAGCTCAGTCCGGTAGAGTCCACGTCTGGGGGGCGTGTGGTCGCTGGTTCGAATCCAGTCACCCCGACAAAAAAGGTTCGGTAAACAAACCGAACCTTTTTTTGTGTCTTGAAGGACCTCTCTTCATTTTCCGGATACGGCGGGCTTCAACCCTTGTCCGTACGGTATCCCGTCCGGCGTCTCTTGCGCAGAAGCCGTTTAACCCAGAGATAATACCCGGTAAGCGGCAGGGCGGCACCAAGGAGCGCGGCAAGGAAGACTATTGTTTTGGTAACACTCCCGCCCCAGCTCCCAACGTGGACGGAGTAAATCCAGCCGCGCAGTTTGGCGGCGCGTTCCGTGTCGGCATATAAGGCCGAACCGGTCGGTTCGCCGTTCTCCGTATTGAAATAATACCTGTCTGCGGCCCTGCTGTTTCCCGTTTCTCCCGAATATACGCTTGCCGTCCCCTCGCTTACGCTTATCCTCCCGAACCCGGGGTTGTCGTTGCGCATCCTGTCAAGTACCCGCTGCGCATACGCGAACGATGCCGTGCGCCCTTTCTCCGCACCGGCGGCATCGCTCCTGCCAGGGTCGTGGCTTCCCGCCCCGGAACTTTGCTCCGGTCTGTCCCCGTGTTTTTGCGGCTGCCGTGCCGTTTCCGCGCCGAAGAGCCTGTAAAAGCCGTCCCTGTACCAGTTGAACGACCATGTCAAGCCGGTAAGGGCCAATACCAGCAGTACGGCTGTCGCGTAGATGCCCCCGGCCGTATGCAGCCCGTACCAGAACCGGTACCACCCGGCCGATACTTTTACCGCCAGTTTCCGGCGCAGGTTCTTTGCCGTGCGCGGCCACCATATGATCACACCCGTAATCAGGATTGCCGTAAAGAGCAGCGTACTCACTCCTACAATCAGTTTGCCCCAGAAAATGCCGCCGTCCGACGGGCGGGTATCCAGCAGCCAGCGGTGCAGTCCGAACATTGCCTTGAAAAACGGCAGGCGTTCATAATGCCCGGTAACCCTCCCCGTGTATTGGTCGATGTATACCGCGCCCCTGCGCGGCTTCGACACATCGGCGCGATAGCATCTGGCGGGGTCGGAAAAAACCGTAAGCCCGGTAACCCTTACCCCGTCGGGGAGTGCGGCTTCGGCCTTCTCAATCAGTATATCGGCCGGAAGCGGTTTCTGCCCGGTTTTGTTTACGAAAAAGATATTGCGGTATGCCACCTCTTCAATTTCGTCCTCAAATACAAGCATGGCCCCCGAAAAACAGATAAGGGCTATTATAATCCCGAACGGGACAGATAGCCACAAGTGCAGCCATCCGAAAATTCTTTTCATGATATGTGCCTTATATGGAATTGCAGGGAAAAGGCCGGAGACTGATGCCGCCGGCCTTTTCCCGAAAAACGCAATAC
Source organism: uncultured Bacteroidales bacterium (assembly GCA_949297125.1). Lineage (GTDB taxonomy): Bacteria > Bacteroidota > Bacteroidia > Bacteroidales > G3-4614 > Caccoplasma_A. Next base: position 77,285 of record CASFRS010000003.1, on the reverse strand, counting down.
GGTTATTTCACTCCGAGTTTCCCTACGGCGGCAGCCTGGGTAGCTACAATGGTAAGCCCCTTGGAAGCCGTGGCCGAGGCCAGGTCTATCTTGTAAACGGCCGGGTATCCGTCGCTTACCGATACGATTACATACGCAAACCCGTCTTCAAAATAAGGGGTGCTCCCGAATCCGGTGATATTCGACGGCAGCCCTTTTACGCTCCTCAACGTACCGTCGCCCGTAGTGTCGAAAATGACAAGGCGGTTTGCTGTCTTGTCGCTTGCGGAAATCTCCTTGTCGTAAGCCAGCAGCAGGATGTGTGTCCCTCCCGCGTACCAGCTGCGCAGGAATGCCGCTTCGCTCCCGTCCTCGTTCTTGAGAGGTTTGTAATAGTTCGGGTCGAAGTCGATATCGTCCCACGCGGCACGGGTATCTATGCGCACTGCACCTGACGGCAGCGAGGTGCGCTGGCGCGCATCGGCCATGGTCTTTGCATAGCTCGTCGAAAGCACGTAAAGGTATCCGTCATCGGCCTTCCATACCATCTGGTAATACTGCGACTTGTTCCTACCGCAGGCATAGCTTATCTTGTCGGTCTTTACAACCTTGTGCTCCTTCAGCGACTTGTCCTTGAAAACGGCGACCCAGCATTCGTCCGGCCACTGCGTCCATTGCAGTTCGTTGGCTTTGTACGACCCGCTGCCCGAACCGCCCGATTCCGTCTTTACCAGGTCTTCGTACCCCTCTCTCACAAAACCGTGTTCCTTTCCTTCGGGCGATTGTATGTATCCCCACTGGCTCAGCCCCATGGGTACTGCCGCCGAGTAGAAATATGTTCCTACCTGTTCCAGTCCCGCCAGCGTAACGTACTCTCCGTTGCCGAGGAAGTTCTCCGAACGCAAAGCCGCATCGGAAGCGCCGTTCCCGTCAGAGGCGGTTTCGCTAAGGGCATCGATATAGGCCGGTTTGAAATGTTTCGGGTAATAGGTTTCCGTAACATTCGCCCCCTTGTTGTCGGTATACGAGTAGCTCTGCCCGTCTATTACCGCATCGCCCGACGAGCATGTAACGATATGGTTGTCGTAGAACCCGTAGGTCGTAAAACGGCTCAATTCGTAAGTCCTCGAATTTTTTGCCATATCGAAACCCGAATTCAGGTAATACGAACTTGTCTGCCCTGCCGAACCCTGATGGTAGTTGAGGGCAAACAGAGCCTGCTGTTCATAAAACACCCAATATGTGGCGCCGTCGTTCTGCAATCCCTGGACAGTGGGGGTAACCATGCAGGTGGGGTCGTCTATGCGGGCGGCGGTCAGCAGTACATTGGTCGAGCCGCTTGCTCCGGTAACGGAAGCCGCAATAACGTAATTTCCCTTGGATACCTCGTTCAGCCCCTGCAGGGCAGGCGGAACAAATCCGTCGTCATCCTTGCACGACGACATGAGCAGGCAGCATGCAGCTGCGGCAGCCGCCCCTTTCAAAAAAAACAAGTTGTTTTTCATAAACGTAAATATGTTAAGTTCAAAAATGTTTCTTTCCCCTATGCTGCTCCCCGCGTCCGGACAGACAGACCCTTACCTTGCCGTAAAAGGCCCGCCCGGCCTTTTGCAGGCTGAAGTTGTCGTACAGCCGTTCGTCCGTCAGGTTCCTGCACTCGAATGAAAAGTTGTACCGCCTCCCGCACAGGCTGTACCCTATCGACAGGTTGTGCGAAAACTGGTCGGGAATCATATAATCGTCATTGTTCGAGCCGATAACTTCCGAGTTGTAGCAGAAACCGTGCAGATACCTGTTGTCGTAGCTCACCGTAAGTACGGCGTCCTTGCGGCCGAGGTGATGCCAGTGGAAACTTACGTCCCCGTCGGCAAACATGTACGGTACATTGGCCATGCGCGCCTTGTACGTAAGGTTGTATGTTGCAATCCCGGTGCTTCCAATCTGGTACTTGTTCATGTCGCGGACCTCCATGCGGGTAAAGCTCCCCCCTATGCTCAGCCATTTTGAAAAACCGTAGCGGGCCGATACGTTGAACCCTACCGTCCGCACCTTGCCGTAATTGACATAGGTGGCGTTCTCCCTGCCGCCGCTCAAATCCTGGATGTTGCGCTGGATATAGTCGCGCGTGTATCGGAAAACCATGCCCCCTTCGGCAAATAACGAGTGCCTGCCGAATTTGCCGGAATAATTGATGTTCACATTGACATTGTCGCTGTTCTCCGGACGGATATCCACCTTCCCGCTCTCCAGGTCCTCGTCGCCGAACATCTCTTCTATGGTGGGCAGGCGGTAGGCTTTTTCGTACGATACCTTGGCCTGCAGTCCGGGCAGGACGAAGTATGTGCCTGCCGCCCCGTATCCGGCCGAGTTTAACGTGCGGCTGACCATTGAAAAATCGGAAGCGTTGGCATCGGTGGCCATAGGCCCGGACACGAACTGGTGGTAATACTTGCCGAAAACCGAAATGTTCCATTTCTCCGACGGCATGAGCCTGTACGATACCCCCGCCACATTCTTGCGGGTAACCTTGTCAAAGACATTCTCTATTTCCGCTCCCGTGAGCAGCGACGTGTTGGTGCGCCGGAATGCGTTCCACACATTGTTGAACGAGAGCATGTGTATCCTGCCGAAACGGTAGTTTACCGTAACCGTGGCATTCCAGTTGTCGTTGTATGCGCGGGAAAACTGTTCCGACTGTTCTCCTCTCCCGTTGGGATTGGGTTTCCGTTGGCCGAACCAGTTGTATATGTAGCGCGACGTGTCTACGTTCGTGGCTATGTCCCTGTTGTAATTCGCCGTCAGCACCACGTCCAGGCCCTTTACGAAAAGCGACCTCTTGCTGTACTCCAGCGACGGCATGAACGAACGCCCGCGGCGGTGCTTTTCGCCGAATACGGTATATTGCCTTACCCCCCGTCTGGATGGCCTTGTACATGTTGGAGAACGTGAAGCCGAACATAAGCCGGTCGGCCCAGTTCTTCCCCACTACTCCCAACTTGGCCATTACGGCCTCGTTGTGGTATCTGTCGTTGAAACGTTTTACGCGGAAAGTCTCGTCCGTGATAACAGTGCTGCCGTCGTCGTTCCATTGTTTTACGTGGTCGGCATCCACATGGTAGCTGTTGTCCGAGAAGTTCTGAAAAACGTTGACTTCGTATGAAAAGCCGCGTTTCAGCGTCTGGCCGAAATTGACGTACGATTTGTGCGTGTTGAACGACCCGTACGAATATGATGCGTCGGCGAACCACGAGCGGCGGTTGCGCCGCGTAACGATGTTTACCACTCCCCCCAGCGCGTCCGTGCCGAACCCTACCGGCACCACTCCGCGGTAAACTTCAATCCTTTCGGCAAAATTCACCGGAATATTGTTCAGCCCGAACGACGAGCCTACCCCCTCCTGCGGTACGCCGTCGATAAAAACCTTTACGTGCTTGCCGCTGAACCCGTCCAGCATGACCTGCATGTCCGAGCCTACCCCGCCGGTTTCCCTTATTTTCATCCCCGGCACTTTTTCCAGGGCATCGCTCAGGTTCAGCGAGGAGTTCGACAACCCTTTGGTGTCGACAACCACGGCATTGTAGGCCGAGCGTTTTACGTGCCCCACGCGGTCGGCCGTTACCTGCACTTCGCCAAGCCGTACGTCCCGTTCCTTAAGGCAGACGTCCATATGTACCTTGTCGCCCGGGGCGACCGATACGCGCCGCTCTTCCGTCTCGAAACCCAAAGCCGAGAACACTATCGTGTGCGTGCCGGCATCGGCAGCGAGCGAAAATACTCCATGTTCGTCGGGGTAGACGCCAGTGGAGGAATCTTTTATCGATACCGATGCAAAACCTATTCCCTCCTTGTCGGACGAAACTATGCGCCCCGATATAACCGCTTTGCCCGTTTCCGCACAGTATCCCAGGGCCGGAAACAGAAGAAAAGCAAAAAGGCATGCAAGCCTCAGTAAACCTTTAAAATAAACATTCATAAAGCGTAAAGGCGAACCTTGAAAAAATCCGGGAGCAAAAGTACTCCGCCGTACTGCCCGCTGTCAATCGCTAAAAATCGGTAAAAACCCCTCCCGACTCCTGCAAAACAGGTATCGCCCTCACCGGTAATGGGGGCATGGAGGGAGCGGAAAAAAGAATAAAAAACCGCACCGGAAAACAATTGTCGGGCAACAGGGGAAGTCCCCTGTTTTTGCCGTTTCGTAATGCAAAGTGTTGCCTTACAGGATGTTGAGTAGAGAATGCGGCGGCAGTTGCTGCACTTAGGGGTTTCTTGTCCCTGCCTGCATTTTAAACTGCATTGCGCAGGGTTATTGAAAATACCGTTCCGCATTGTACCTTTGCGCCCGAAATCGAAAAAGAAAGGATTTGGCCTATGATGTTAAAGCATACCAAGATTGTCGCGTCCATATCCGACAGGCGTTGCGATGTGGAGTTCCTCAAGGAACTGTTCGATGCCGGCATGAATGTGGTGAGGATGAATACCGCGCACGCTTCGCGCGAAGGGCTTGAAACGTTGATTGACAATGTCCGCAAGGTCTCGAACCGGATAGCTATTCTTATCGATACCAAAGGTCCCGAGGTGCGGACCACGCCTCTTGCCAACGGCGAACCTGTCGAGTTCGTTACCGGCGACAAGGTGAAAATAGCGTGCAACCCGTCTGTCAGTACCACGCGCAGCTGCATATCGGTTACCTATACGGGATTTGTCGACGACATACCGGTCGGGAGCAGCATCCTGATTGATGACGGCGATTTGGGGCTGCTCGTGGAAGACAAGCAGGACGGGTGCCTCTGCTGTACGGTACAGAACGACGGGATTCTGGGAAACTGCAAGAGCGTGAATGTTCCCGGGGTAAGCATAAACCTGCCGTCGCTTACCGACAAGGACCGCCTCAATATCCTGTTTGCCATAGAAAAGAACATCGACTATATAGCGCACTCGTTTGTGCGTAGCCGCCGCGACGTAATGGACATACGCCGTATTCTGGACGAGCACGGCAGCGACATAAAGATTATAGCCAAGATTGAGAACCAGGAGGGCGTGGATAACATCGACGAGATTCTGGACGAGGCCGACGGCATAATGATTGCCCGCGGCGACCTCGGCATAGAAGTGCCGCAGGAGCGTATCCCCGGCATACAGCGCCAGCTTATAAAGAAAAGCATATTGGCGAAGAAGCCCGTTATCGTGGCCACGCAGATGCTCCATACCATGATAAACAACCCGCGTCCCACGCGGGCGGAGGTAACCGACATAGCCAATGCAATATATTACCGTACCGACGCCCTCATGTTGAGCGGGGAGACGGCATACGGCAAGTATCCGGTTGAGGCTGTCCGTACAATGACGAAGATTGCCGCGCAGGCCGAGAAGGACAAACTTTCGGAAAACGATATCCCTATTCCCGACAGCACGACGGCAAACGACGTTACGGCATTTCTTGCCAAACAGGCGGTGAAGGCTACGAACCTGTTGAACATAAAGGCAATAATAACCGACAGTTTCAGCGGGCGCACGGCACGCAACCTTGCAGCATTCCGCGGCAAATATCCTGTTCTGGCAATCTGCTACAAGGAGAAAACCACGCGTCATCTCGCCCTTTCGTACGGGGTAGAGGCGATATACATGCCCGAAAAGGCCAACGGGCAGGAGTATTATTTTGCAGCACTGCACAAACTGCTCGACGACGGCGTACTCTCCGAGAACGACATGGTGGCCTACCTGAGCGGAGGGAAGCAGGGAACGCAGACTTCGTTCCTTGAAATAAACGTTGTGGGCGACGTGCTGAAGTATGCGGCCGATTATACCCTCCCCAACAGGAACAGGTATCTGTAACGCGCGCACGGAAGGGATGGGCGGCAATCCTCCGGCTTTAAGGGTGTAACAGTGTCGGGTACTGTGAGGGAAGTTCGGGTAATTGTATTATCTTTGCCGTAGAACGGCGAAAATAAGCTGCACTCGGCATAGCCGAACCTTACGGTTTGTCTCTGCCCTCGTTTGCATTATCTTTGCCGTAGAACGGCGAAAATAAGTTGCACCCGGCATAGCGCGGCCGTCCGGAACGCAGTTGCGGGAATCCTGCCGCAGTTCCTCTTTCCTGAAAAAGGGAGCGGCAAGGCCGGGGCAGGAGATTGGCGGGACTCTCCCGCACAGAGTTTATAAGGAAGCGAGTAACCCCCTGATGGGACTAAATAAATACCATATGGCAAGACAGCAGTTAGATCAGTTGGATTACAAAATTCTGAGTATGTTATCTGAAAACCCGCGCGTACCGTTCCTTGAAGTGGCCCGCGAATGCGGAGTATCGGGGGCCGCCATACATCAGCGCGTGCAGCGGCTTATGAGTGTGGGGATAATACGCGAGTCGGACTATCTTATCGACCCCAACAAGATAGGGTTCGAGACCTGCGCCTACATGGGGCTTTACCTCCAGCGTCCCGACCAGTTCGAGGACGTGATAGCCAAACTGAAAAAAATTCCCGAGGTGGTTGAATGCCACTATACGACCGGGCAGTACGACATGTTCATAAAGCTCTATGCCAGGAACAACGCGCATCTGCTCGACATAATACACGACAAGCTCCAGCCGTTGGGCCTGGCGCGTACCGAATCGATAATATCGTTCAAGGAGGCGTTCCGCCAGCCGCTCCCTGTCGACGACCTTTCCTGATACAATACAGGAGACCGGCCCGACAGGACGGGAAACCGGAAGGGCGTACAAGTTCGCTTCGGTTACACGGTTTAATTGAAACCAAGAGTAATATTCATAATATATGGAAGATATTGTTTTGAGCGGAATCCGCTCCACGGGCAACCTGCATTTGGGAAATTATTTCGGCGCACTGCGCAATTTCGTGAAGATGCAGTACGAGAACCGCTGTTTCTTTTTTATAGCCGACCTCCATGCCCTTACCACCCACCCCGACCCGTCGATTCTGCACGAGAATGTCAAGAACGCTCTTGCGCAGTACCTCGCCGCCGGCCTTGATCCTGAGAAGAGTACAATCTACATACAGAGCGACGTGCCGGAAATAGCCGAGATGTATCTGCTTATGAACATGCATGTATATGTTGGCGAGCTGGAGCGCACCGCATCGTTCAAGGACAAGGTGCGCAAGCAGCCCGAAAACGTAAATGCAGGGTTGCTTACCTATCCGTCGCTTATGGCTGTCGATATCCTCATACACCGCGCGACGAAGGTGCCCGTGGGGAAAGACCAGGAGCAGCACCTCGAACTGACCCGCCGTTTTGCACGCCGTTTCAACAATATATACGGCGTAGAGTTCTTCCCCGAACCGCAGAACTTCAACTTCGGGCACGAAGCCGTAAAAGTGCCCGGGCTCGACGGCAGCGGCAAAATGGGGAAATCCGAAGGGAACTGCATCTACCTTATAGACGAGGAGAAGGTTATACGCAAGAAGGTGATGAAAGCCGTTACCGACGAAGGGCCGAAAGAACCCGGTTCGGAGATGAGCGAACCGATAAAGAACCTTTTCACAATCCTCAACCTCGTCTCCACACCCGATACGGTGGAGTATTTTGCCGGGCAGTACAATAATTGCAGCATCCGCTACGGCGATCTGAAAAAGCAGTTGGCCGAAGACATTCTCAAATACACCCTGCCGATAAAAGAACGCTATAACGAGATAATAAAGGATGAGGAATACCTGCGCAAGGTTGTTGCCAGAGGTGAGGAACGCGCAAGGGCAAGCGCGTCGGCCACGCTGCGTCAGGTACGCGAAATAATGGGAATACGCAAATTCTGACGCGTTGTTCCCTCTCCCCCCCAAGAACGGCGGGTTATGCATCGGCATCGGACGGCGGACAGGCCTTGCGGTGCCGACGCCGCATAAATACCCTTGCCGGCGGCAAGGGTGTCCCGTGCAGTGTGTTCCGGGATTCGGGAAGTTTTATAACTTTGCGTACTGCATGGTATCGGAAAAGAAATCCGTTGCCCGTCCGCCGGGTTGTGTGCAGGAATGCTCCATACCGCTGCGTGTTCAATATAAAGTATATACCATGCCCCACCGTAAAGGGGCGACAATAAAATTCCGTTTATGAAATACCGGTTTACACTATCAGCATTGTTCATGTTTTTTGTAACGCTGCACTGTTCGGGATATGAAATATACCCCGTGCCGCAGCAGATGGAAACGGGTGCGGAGACAATCTCCGTAACGCCGCAGGTCAATCTTGTTACGGGAGAGGGCGTACAGGAACTCTCCGTAACCCGCATAAAGGAGGTTCTGACGCAAAACGGCCATACGTTTGCCGAGAGTACGGAATTAAGCCAGGAATTGACGAACGTAATAGTGGGGGTAAACGCATCGGGCGATGCGGCCGACAAGTTTGCCGACGACAATGCCGTGGACAAATCGGTGTTCAGTGCCGCCGCCAACAAGTTCGACGAACATATAGTGGCCGTCCTGCCCGTACACGCCGGGGGCGACATACTGTTGCTCGGCAACGGCGACGGGTCGGAATACTATGCAATGGCTACGCTCCAGCAGATATTAGAACAGTCGGACGGGGAGATAACCCGCCTCACCGTCAGCGATTATGCCTATACGCAGTACCGCGGCATAGTGGAGGGGTTCTACGGGCATCCGTACAGTATGGAAACGCGCATGGAACTGATGGAGTTCTGCAAGCGGTATAAAATGAACACATATGTGTACGGGCCGAAGTCCGACCCGTACCACCTCGGGTCGTGGCGCCTGGACTATCCCGTAACGGTAACCGAAAGCCAGCGTTACATGGGCAAGATAACGCAGTCCGACATAACCGCCATATGCGAGAAGGCCGCATCCTGCAACGTAAACTTCGTATGGTCCATACACCCCGGAATGAGCAACGGCATAAATTTTGGCGGAACAGCCGGGATTGATACCGGGGTGTCCGACATAATGGACAAGTTCGCCCACATGTATTCTTTGGGAGTGCGGGCGTTCGGGGTGTTCATCGATGACATGTCCTACACGCCGTCGGGCAACATGCAGGCATATCTTGCCGACAAGACCCAGCAGCGGCTGCGCGAGACGTACGGCGACCAGGTAGCGCCGCTCTTCTTCGTCCCTACCGCGTACGCCCTCAACTACTCCATGTCGTACACGCTTAGGGACCTGGCTTCGGTCGATGAAGAGGTGGAGATAGCCTTTACCGGGTACGACTGCTTTTCCAACGTACGCGGTTCGGCCTGTTCCGATATGGCCTCCCGCGTAGGTCGCAACGCCATAATGTGGTGGAATAATCCGGTTAACGACGACCACGACGACCGTATCTACATGCGCAAGCTCACCACGCACTGGACAATAGAAGACAACTCCCCCATACCCTCCATGGCCGGGCTGTTGCTGAACCCCATGAACCAGGGCAATGCATCGAAAGTGGCTCTGTTCGGCGGGGCCGATTATTCGTGGAACCCGTCTGCCTTCAATGCCGATACCAGCTGGGAGGCCTTTTTCACGTCGGCCTTCGAGGATGCAGAATACGCCGCCGCGCTGAAAATCTTCGCGGCCAATTCCGATGCCCTGGTAGAGGACGAGACCCTGCTCCAACTCTATTCGCAGTTCAAGGCCGGAATGTCGGGAGGGGGGGAGCTCCCCGAATGTACTGCCGAGCTTTCCGGCCGGATGAAGGCCATTTACGATGCCTGTGTCTATCTGCAGGAGCAGGCCGACAATCCCGAACCGAAATATTCGCTTATGTACGACGATATAAAATGCTGGGTGGCCAAACTGAAAACCATGAGCGAGATAATATACAAGGGACTGGACCTTATGCTGATAGGGGATGAATCGATGTGGCTCTATTATTCCGATATAAAACGCCTCTACTCGACGCTTCATACCGACAGCGCATATTTCGTCTCCGCCCTTGAAGATGCCGGCGACAACACCCGCGAAGTATTCTACGAGGTGCACCCTTCGGAGACGAGCATGGAACCCTTCATAGAGTACCTTATGCCGCTGCTCGGAAATGACTATGCCGTCTCTCTCCCCGCGCGGCCCGACAAGGCGGAACTGATAACCAACAAGGACATGCTGCCGGACGTAACGCAAGTCTCCCAAACCGAAGAGTCGATAGCCGTTACGGGACTTTCATCGCTGCAACTGGAAAGCGGCGAATATGTAGGGCTTTTCTTCAACTCCATAAAGGAGGCCACGCTCAATGCCATAGAGGCATCCTTGCCCGAAGGCGCTGAAATCCAGTACTCTCTTAACGGCAAGGAGTGGACGGCATACCTCCTTCCCGACGAAACGGGCGTTGAGCGAGAGATTGCCTACGTAAGGGTGAAGAACATTTCGGACAAGGCCGTTCAGATACCGTTTGATGCCCTTTCCGTATCGGTTCCCGCCACCAGCGAGGCAGAGCCTGTAATATCGACCAACATGGTCCAGTACGAGACGCATGGCATAGGCAACGTATTGGACGGGAACATGGAGACGTATTTCTGGAAAGACAGCGGGCAGAAGGCGGGCGACTATATAATGCTCGACTTTTCCGAGTCGCTGCCAAGGTACGGGGTTACGCTCGGATTCACCGACAGCGACCGCCCTACCGGTACTGTCGCCGTACAGATATCGGACGACGGGCAGGTATGGACGGACAAAGCCGAGTTTACGCAGGACGACATCGATTCCGACGGGATATTCTCGTGCAACATGGACGGCGCGCGTGCGCGCTATATAAGGATGTACCTTAAAACCGTAGGCGATGCCTACTGGCTGCAGGTGGCCGAGTTCAAGGTCGACTCGCAGAAGGCGCCGGTCCAGGGCCGCAACGAAAAGGACGAGCCGGTATCCTGCCTTGGCGACCGCAAACTGACAGCTGAATATCGTGCCGAAGGGGCCGGGTGGGTAACCTACAGGTTTATAGAGAACATAGCGATAGAAACCGTAACGGTATACCAGACTACCGATTTTACAGGCAACCCCGATGCTCCTGTCGTGGAGGTGCTCTCCGGCGGGGAGTGGACAACCGTAGGGCGTCTGGCTTCTACCCGTTCCGTGTTCGACGTTTCCGCATTTGCCGTCCTTTCCGAAATCAGGATAAGTTGGGATGCCGAAAACATCCCCTCCATCGTGGAGATATACCCGCAGGGCCCGCCCTATGTAGAGCCGGCCGGCGGGGACGTTTCGGCTGTTGAGGACCATCCCGTAGCTGCCGGAGTAAAGGTGTACCGTTCAGGAGCGGACATTATTGTAAAAGCCGGCAGCGAGATAGCCGGAGTAACCGTGTGGAGCCTTTCCGGTACACTTGTGGGATTGGCCGAAATAAACGGGAATGAAGCCTCCTTGACATTGCCCGCCCATGCGGCAGGGCATTTCATAGTGTCGGTAAGGCTTGCCGATGGCGCAGCGGAAATATTCAAACTCTGACCGCGTCCGCCCGCAGTGCGATGCGAGGAGGTGCATCGCACTGCGGGCGGCAATTTCCGTATACAGCCCGCCGTATCGCCGCATGTATGGAGAGCGGCAGTACGGTTTGTAGTGGACAGAAGCCGGAAGGAGTAACAGGATTTATCTGTGGAGCATTTTCCGTATATCCGAAACGGAGATGCGGATATCCCTTTTAAAGGCAAACGCTACGAACAGCGCCAGCAGCAGCGTACGGAAAGCATAGCTTGCCGTCGTATTCCCTATCGGTACATAAGCGGCAGCCGCGTAGGCAGCCAGGGCAATGGCCGTATATGCGCCTATTCCCTTGAGGTCGTATTTTATGGGGAAATAGTGCTGTCCGATAAAGTACGACGACAGCATCATGGCCAGATAGCAGAAAAACGCCCCCCATGCGCAGGCCATATACCCGTACTGCGGGACAAAGGCTATGTTTATGGCGGCCGTTATGATGAACCCCCCTATTGAGAACCATGCGCCCCATTGGGTCCTGTCGGTAAGCTTGTACCACAGCGACAGGTTGTAGAAGACACCGAAGAAAATCTCCCCGGCCATTACTATCGGGACAATCTTGACCCCCCTGAAGTAGGATTCGGGCATCACCAGCCTTACAATATCTATATAGAACATTACTGCAAGGAATATGAACAGCGAGAAGATAATGAAGTACTTCATGGCCGAAGCGTAGGTCTCCTTGCTGTTTTCCATGCTCTCCTCCCGGTTCTTTGCAAAGATGAAAGGCTCGTATGCAAAACGGAAGGCCTGCGTGAACATTACCATTACTATCGCCACTTTGTAGGCCGCGCCGTAAACCCCCAGTTCCCCCATGAACCCGGGACGCCCCGCGGCGAGGGTAGGGTAGAACATCTTGTCGAAGGTCTGGTTCATTATCCCGGCGATACCGAGTATGAGCAGCGGGAAGGAGTATTGCAGCATCCGTTTCCAGAGCGATATGTCGAAGCGGTATTTTATCCCCGTCAGTTCGGGCAGCAGCATTACGAGCGTTACGGAAGAACTTACAAGGTTGGATATGAAAATGTATTCTACCAGCCTGTCGGGGTTGAAGAACCACGATACGGCATCAGGGTTGTTGCCGTATATGGCCGGGCAGACGAGGAAAAAGAAGAGGTTCAGTGCAATGTTTATCCCTATCGACAGCAGTTTGAGGGCCGCGAACCGGAGGGCCTTCTGCTTGTACCGCAGGAAAGCGAACGGCAGCGAAGTGAACGCATCCATTGCTATTATTATGGCGAGCATCATTACGCAGGCCTCGCCGCCGGGATACCCCAGGGCTGCCGAAACGGGTTTCAGGAATGTGCCCACAAGGACGATGAACAGGGAGGATGTCGCAGCCAGCGATATAAGCCCGGTAGTGTAGACCTTCATCGGGTCCTTGCAGTCCCTGTCGTTGGCAAAGCGGAAGAACCCGGTCTCCATGCCGTACGTCAGGATTATAAGCAGCAGGGCCATAAAGGCGTACAGGTTGGTAACTATCCCGTATTCCGATGTGCTTTTCAGTACGTTTATATACAGGAAAACGAAACACCAGTTCAGAAAGCGGCCCAGTATGCTGCTCAATCCGTATATCGCGGTTTCTTTGGCCAATCTTTTTATACCCCCTGCCATGGAACTTGTATGGAATAAGAATTTAAAACGTCAGAAAAGGGTGTTCTGTACCGGGCCGCGCGTCCTTCCCAGATGCGAATAGGCAAGCGGCGTAGCCTCGCGACCGCGCGGGGTGCGTTTCAGGAACCCCTCTTTTATCAGGAACGGCTCGAAAACCTCCTCGAGCGTCCCTGCGTCCTCGCCCAGGGCGGTGGATATGGTGTTCAACCCTACCGGGCCTCCATTGAACTTGTCTATGATAATGCTCAGTATCTTGTTGTCCGTTTCGTCCAGCCCGAACTTGTCGATGTTCAGCGCCTCAAGTGCGAACTTTGCGATATCGAGCGTAATTTCGCCGCGCCCCTTTATCTGGGCGAAGTCCCTCACCCTCCGCAGCAGCGCGTTGGCAATACGCGGCGTACCGCGGCTGCGCATGGCAATTTCGGCGGCCGCATCCGACGTGCATGCCACGTTCAGGATACTTGCCGAGCGTTTTATTATGCCTCCCAGAATCTTGTGGTCGTAGTATTCGAGGTGGCAGTTTATGCCGAACCTCGCCCTCAACGGGCTCGTAAGCAGTCCGCTGCGGGTTGTGGCGCCCACCAGCGTGAACGGGTTGAGGTCTATCTGTATCGACCGTGCGCTCGGGCCCTTGTCTATCATTATGTCAATCCTGAAATCCTCCATTGCCGAATAGAGATACTCCTCCACTATCGGGCTGAGGCGGTGGATTTCGTCTATGAAAAGCACGTCGTTCGTGTCCAGCGACGTAAGCAGTCCGGCCAGGTCGCCGGGCTTGTCGAGGACCGGTCCCGAAGTAACCTTGAAACCGACACCCAGTTCATTTGCAAGGATATTGGCCAACGTCGTCTTCCCCAATCCCGGAGGGCCGTACAGCAGTACATGGTCGAGCGATTCGCCGCGCAGTTTGGCAGCCGCCACGAACACCCTCAGGTTGTCGATTATTTTGCCCTGTCCGTTGAAGTCGTCGAACCTCAGCGGGCGCAATACGCGGTCCTGCTCCTTGTCGTCGTCGCGGTAGCGCGCGGCACGTATATCGAAATCGTCGTTCATTTGCGTCCCTTTTTCAGTTTCCTTTTCAGTGCGATTTTCCTGTCGGTCTTTTCCCAGAAAACCCTGCTGTATTCCGCAGCCTCCTCAAAAGCCGCCTCCTTGTCCCAGCCGCACAGCGAAGCGTACTCGTCCGTCATTATCCTCAAAACCTCGGCCGAGCGTGTAAGGCGCCGGAAATTCCGCAGCCGCTCCCTTCTGGTCAGCGGCACTCCGAACCTCATCCGGTTCAGGTCTATTATGCTGAAAGAGGCCTTGCCGCTGCCGTCCACGGAAAACAGTATGTTGCCGGGCGAATAGTCGAGATGCAGTATATCCGCATCGTGGATTCTCTTGGTAAAGCGCGCGAACTGTTTTATTATATCCTCGCCCGAATTCACGAAATCCACGTATTGCCGCATCATGAAAGGGGCCTCATCGGCCACCGACACGAAATACGCATCGTGCAGCAGCCCGCCCCTCTTCAGTTCCATGTAAGCAACGGGTGCGGGGGTGGCTATCCCGTATTCTGTCAGCCTGGAGGCGTTTTCATAGGCTCTCCGTGCTTTGCTTTTCCTGAAAAAAGTATAGGCAACCCTGTTCATGAATATGGGGACGGCATAGCGTTTTACGACAAAATCGCAGTTGCCGTGCGATATCCGTTTCAGGGTGTTGCGGGCCTGATATACTATACTCCCTTCGTTGTCGAATATCGAGGGGATGCTCTCTATCCAGTCCGATATGCCCTGGAAATCCTTATTTATTACCGTTTTCATCCTTCTTTTCTACAATGGCCGCAACGCGTTCCGCAACAGTCTCGGGCGGGATGTCGAGGCATTCGTATGTCCCCTTCCTGCATGGGAGGTTGCCGAATATGGAGCAGGGGCGGCAAGGCAGGTCGAGTTGCAGGACCGATTCGTCCCCGAGATTCCAGCCGAGAAACCCTGCATACGGGTGGGTTGCGCCCCATATCGAAAGGACGGGCGTCCCCACTGTTGCAGCAATGTGCATGTTGGCCGAGTCCATCGACACGAGCAGGTCGAGTTGTCTGATAAACCGCATCTCCCTTGCAAACCCGAGCCTTTCGGCAGCCAGCGAAGAGACATTCCCGTATTTGGCGCACCACCTGTCGAACAGTTCCTTTTCAAGCGGCGACCCCAGCAGGAATATCCTGTAGTTTCCCTTGTCCGAGAGCAGTTTTACAACCTCCTCCATTTTTTCAGCAGGGTAATTCTTCCCCTTGTGTTTCGATACCGGGGCTATCCCTATCCAGTGCCGGGTGTCCGAACTTCCGCGTACCAGCCTGCCGGGGAGCGGCTCGCAACAGTCCGTCCCTACGGGAGAGAAACTCCCCGGATATCTCAGCCCGAGGTTCTCGAAAACCTCGGCGTACCGTCTGAACGATGTTTTCAACTGTACAAATCCCCCTTTCTCATGGTTCACAAGCCTGCGCTTCTCTTTCCGTCCCTTGTCTATATGGGCGGTGCGTACTCCGGTCAGTGAAAACAGCAGCCGCAGCAGCTTTGACCGCAGAACGTCGTGCAGGTCGGCAACCGCATCGAAATGCCGCCCCCTTATCCCGGCAAAAAGTTTCAGCATCCCCCTTATCCCGCGGTACTGCCTTTTCGTATCTACGGGTATTATGTCGAGGTTTTCGGGGGCATCCACGAAAAGCTGTCTGGCGGCCGACGATGTGAGCAGCGTGAATTTGCAGTCGGGATAAGCCCGGCAGACAGGGTATATGACCGGAATAGTCATAACCACGTCGCCCAATGCCGACAGGCGGATTACAAGTATGTTGCCGTAAGGACTGCCCATAACGGGAAGGACTATTTTTTACCGTAAAGGACGGGGTTCAGTTCCGGGTCGTTGTACATTTTCATCTGCCGGTAAACCTTCATGTATTTTCTCCCGCAGGCTATATCGTCGAGCAGGGTGTCTATTGCGGCCGTAAGGTCGGCGCGCTGTTCAAGGAGTACGGCCAGTTTCGCACGGCACTGCTGCCTGTGCGCTTCCGACGAACCGTCCCTCTCCACCTCCTGTTGCATGTGGTATATTTTCAATGCCAGGATCGACAGCCGGTCGATGGCCCATGCCGGGCTTTCGGTGTTGATGGTAGCGTCGTCGAGCGGTTTCACGTCCCTGTACTTTTCCAGGAAGTAGGTGTCGATATCCTCTACCAGGTCCGTCCTGTCCTGGTTCGACTTGTCTATGCGTCTCTTTATGTAAAGAGCCGATATGGGCTCTATTTCGGGGTTGCGGATAATATCTTCAAGATGCCACTGAACCGTATCTATCCAGCATTTCCTGTACAGGACCGATTCAATGCTGCCGTTCTCGAACGGGTTTTGCATGCAGGCATCCACATTGTCCTTTTTGTGGTAATCGAGGCATGCGTTCCAGAATATCCTGTTGCACTTTTCGCAGAATGTCATTGTCTTGTTCAATTAAGGGAAAACTAAGCTACAAAGAAACGAAATGTTTTGCTAACATACAATTTTTATTATTGCAACGCTCCAAATTTATACCTTTGTGCTGCAAGAATACTCGAACCATGAAAATTGCACGGAAATGAAAATAGTTGCAGATGCCGGCATCCCGTACATAAAGGGAAGGATAGAGGCATACGGGGAAGTAACCTATGTCCCTACCGAAGAGATAGACGCCGCAGCGGTAAAAGATGCAGATATCCTTTTTGTAAGAACCCCTACCAAATGCCGGCCGGCGTTGCTGGAAGGGAGCAGGTGCCGTTTCATCGCGACGGCCAGTTGCGGATTCGACCATATCGACACGGCCTATTGCGCTGCGCATTCCGTAAAGTGGCACAATGCCCCGGGGTGCAACGCAAGGTCGGTAGCCCAGTACATATTGGCATCGTTGCTGCTCTACACCGATGCGGAAGGCGTTGAGCCGGCCGGTATTACGGTCGGCATAGTAGGAGTCGGACACGTAGGCGGGGCCGTTGCCGATGCGCTGCATGCGGCGGGTTTCAACCTCCTGCTGAACGACCCTCCGCGGGCCGAAGCCGAAAACCCGTCGGGGTTCGTCCCCCTTTCCGAGATAGAGGCCCGGTGCGATGTCATAACCCTGCATACCCCGCTGATAAAGGAGGGGAAGCACCCCACGCGGCATTTGGCCGATGCGGCGTTCTTTTCCCGTCTCCGCCGCCGCCCGCTGTTCATAAACGCGGCGCGCGGAGGTGTTGCCGACGACAGGGCTCTTCTCTCGGCCCGCCGTTCGGGGCAGATACGCGGTTTCATAATAGACTGCTGGGAGAATGAACCCTCCGGGATATACCTCCCGCTGCTGGACGAGGCGTTCGTGGCTACGCCCCACATAGCAGGGTATTCCGACGACGGGAAAGCCGTAGGCTCGTACATGTCCCTGTGCGACGTGGCGGCATTCTGCGGCATGCCGAAGCCGGACATGCAATACCCGCCCGAGCCGGAGAACCCGGTTATCGACCTTGCCGGCGAGGAAAACCCGCTGCTCGCGGCCGTTCTGCACAGCTATGACCCCAGGGCCGATTTTGCCCGTTTGAAGGGTGCTCCGGAAGCATTCGAGGCATTGCGGAACAATTATCCCCTGCGCAGGGAGTTCCCGGCGTACAAGGTGGTCAATGCTCCGGAAAAGTATGCCCAAGTGTTAAAAAAACTCGGATTCAGGCTCTGAAAATTTCACAAAAGGGTGCAGTGTGTGTAAAAATTGTAAAATTTAGTACGAAATATTTTTTTACTTTTTGAAAATTGCGCACCTTTGCAGACGAAAAAAATTATTAACTAAAACTTATAAGTTATGTCTGAGATTGCATCAAAAGTAAAAGCTATTATCGTTGACAAATTGAGCGTACCCGAATCGGAAGTAACCGAAGAGGCAAGTTTCACCAATGATCTCGGTGCTGATTCTTTGGATACCGTAGAATTGATTATGGAATTCGAGAAGGAATTCAACATAAACATTCCCGAAGATCAGTCTGAAAAGATAGCAACCGTAGGCGACGCTATCAAGTTTATCGAGTCCAAAGTTCAGTAATCGTACTTTTGCTTTTATGGAATTAAAAAGAATTGTAGTAACAGGTCTGGGTGCAGTTACCCCATTGGGAAACGATGTGGAAAGCACATGGAATTCCCTTTTGAACGGAGTAAGCGGTGCCGGGCCTATTACTCTATTCGATGCTTCGCTGTTCAAGACCAAGTTCGCCTGTGAAGTAAAGAACTTCGATCCCTCCCTGTATATAGACCGCAAGGAAGCCCGCAAGCTCGACCGTTATGCGGCGCTGGCCCTTTCGTCGGCCGTTCAGGCAGTGGAGGATGCCGCCTTCGACATGGACAAATTGAACAAGGATCGCGTAGGCGTAGTCTATTCGGCAGGTATCGGAGGATTGAAAACTTTTGAAGAGGAGGTAGGCTATTATTTCCAGCATCAGGAAAACGGCCCGAGGTTCAGCCCGTTCTTCATCCCCAAGATAATTGTGGATATCGCGGCCGGGCACATATCCATGCGGTACGGATTCCGCGGTCCGAACTATGCAACGGTATCGGCGTGCGCGTCGTCTACCAATGCAATAATAGACGCGTTCAACCTGTTGCGTCTCGGAAAAGCCGATGTAATAATAACCGGAGGGGCAGAAGCCGGGGTAAACATAACCGGTATAGGCGGGTTCAACGCAATGCACGCTCTCTCTACCCGCAATGACTCGCCCCAGACCGCAAGCCGTCCGTTCAGCGCAAGCCGCGACGGGTTCGTACTCGGCGAGGGTGCGGCATGTCTGGTACTCGAAGAACTGGAACATGCCAAGGCGCGCGGGGCCAAAATATATGCCGAAGTAATAGGCGGCGGCATGTCGGCCGATGCATATCACCTTACGGCGTCGCACCCCGAAGGGTTGGGAGCGAAGCTCGTGATACAGAATGCGCTTGCCGATGCAGAAATATCGCCAGAGGATGTGGATTACATAAACGTGCACGGCACATCCACCCCGGTAGGCGACATTTCCGAAGTAAAAGCCATACAGGCCGTATTCGGCGAACATGCAAAGAAGATAAACATCAGTTCCACCAAATCCATGTCGGGACACCTGCTCGGGGCAGCCGGGGCGTTCGAGGCCCTTGTATGCGTAAAGACCGTGCAGAACGATATAATCCCCCCTACGATAAACCACGAAGAGGGCGACAACGATCCCGAAATAGACTATTCTCTCAACTTTACGTTCAACAAGGCTCAGAAGAGGACTGTAAACGTAGCTTTGTCGAATACGTTCGGATTCGGAGGCCACAACGCCAGTCTTATAGTGAAGAAATTCGTAAAATAAGTGCTTAGGAAACTATACAACAAGATAAGGCTTTTTGCGCTGAAGCGCAAGGAGCCTTATTTGTCTCTGTACAAGACGCTGGGGTTCATACCGGACAGCATAGAGCCGTACCGCGAGGCCGTATCGCACTGTTCGGCCGGGATAAAGACTAAATACGGTCGCCCGCTGAACAACGAGCGGTTGGAATTTCTCGGCGATACCGTGCTGGGCATGGCCGTAAGCGACATAATATACCGGCGTTTCCCCGGAAGGAGGGAAGGGTTCCTGTCGAACGTCCGTTCGCGGATAGTCCGCCGTAAAAGTCTCGATGCAATAGCCCGCAAGATGAACATAGCGCAGTTGCTCAGGACATCGGGCAATGTGAAGAACTCCAGCAACCACGTAGGGGGGAACGCACTGGAGGCATTGATAGGGGCGATATACATCGACAAGGGGTACGAAACCGCGGTGAAGTTCGTAAGCCATAAAATAATAGCCCCGTATATCGACCTTGAAAAAATAGCGGCAAGCGAGTACAATTTCAAGTCGCGCCTTATGGAGTGGGGGCAGAAAACCGGTACGCAGATAGAGTACAGGCTGAAGGAGGCCCATACCGATTCGCGCAACCGCAGTTCGTTTACATTTGAACTGCTGGTAGAAGGCGTCATGTCAGCTGTCGGGACCGGCTTTTCCAAGAAAGACGCCCAGCAGGCTGCGGCGGGAAAAGTTTATAAGAAAATAATAACGCAGGAGTCGTTCGTAAATAGTATCTTTGCCATACGCGACGAGCGTCTCCAAAGGGAGAACAGCAAAAGCGGCGTGCCGGACGGGACAGAGACGGCTGCGGCAGTAACCGGCTGAAACATAGAAAGGAACGAATTAAAAAACATAGAGCCATGAGCAAGAAAGCATTATTGATGATTCTCGACGGCTGGGGAATCGGCAAACACGACAAGGCCGACGTAATCTATTCAACGCCCACACCCTACTGGGATTACCTGTTGAAGACCTATCCCAATTCGCAGCTTCAGGCCAGCGGCGAGAACGTCGGGCTTCCCGACGGACAAATGGGGAACTCCGAAGTGGGACACCTCAACATAGGCGCCGGCCGCATAGTATATCAGGACCTTGTAAAAATAAACAAGGCGTGCGCCGACAACTCCATAATGGAGAACCCCGAAATAAAAAGCGCGTTCGGCTATGCAGCCAAGACGGGCAAGAACATCCACTTCATGGGGCTTACCTCCGACGGAGGCGTGCACAGTTCGCTCGACCACCTTTACAAGCTTTGCGAGATAGCGAAGGAGTACGGCATAGCGAACGCCTACATACACTGTTTCATGGACGGGCGCGATACCGACCCCAAGAGCGGCAAAGGGTTTATCCGTGAGCTCACCGAACACTGCCGGACAAGTGCAGGACGCATAGCCTCCATAGTAGGGCGTTACTATGCAATGGACCGCGACAAACGCTGGGAAAGGGTAAAAGAGGCATACGACCTGTTGGTCAAAGGCGTAGGCAAGCCCGCAACCGACATGGAAGCTGCCATGCAGGAGTCGTACGATGAAGGCGTTACCGACGAATTCATAAAACCGATAGTGAACTCCTCGTTCGACGGGACGATAAAGGAGGGCGATGCGGTAATCTTCTTCAACTACCGCAACGACCGCGCCAAGGAACTCACCATAGTCCTCACCCAGCAGGACATGCCCGATTACGGGATGAAGACCATACCCGGCCTGCAGTACTACTGCATGACGCCGTACGACGCTTCGTTCAAAGGGGTGCACATCCTGTTCGACAAGGAAAACGTAGTCAATACTCTCGGCGAATACCTCTCTTCGCAAGGGAAGAAGCAGCTGCACATAGCCGAGACCGAAAAATACGCGCACGTAACGTTCTTCTTCAACGGCGGCCGCGAAACCCCGTACGAAGGCGAAGACCGCATACTTGTCCCCTCGCCCAAAGTGGCTACGTACGACCTCAAGCCCGAAATGAGCGTATATGAAGTGAAGGACAAACTCGTTGCCGCCATAAAGGAAGACAAATACGACTTCATCGTGGTGAACTACGCCAACGGCGACATGGTAGGGCATACCGGCGTATACGAAGCGATAGAGAAAGCCGTCGTTGCAGTCGACCAGTGTGTTAGCGAAGTGATAGAGGCTGCCAAGGCGGCCGGATACGAAGCCATAATAATAGCCGACCACGGAAATGCCGACAATGCGGTAAATGCCGACGGGACGCCCAACACGGCGCACTCGTTGAACCCCGTACCGTGCATATACGTTACAAATAACGGGGCAGCCCGGGTAGACAACGGAATCCTTGCCGACGTCGCACCCTCCATACTCCATATCATGGGGTTGCCGCAGCCGGCCGAGATGACGGGCAAGAATCTGATAAACGACTGATAACGCCCGCCGGAACGCATGATACGTATCGGAGATGCAGTAGTCAGCCTCGATGTCATAGAGCGGTATTTCTGCTGCGACATAACCGATTGCAAGGGCGCCTGCTGTATAGAAGGCGATGCGGGAGCGCCTATAACTGACGAAGAGGAGGAGGCTTTGAAAGCCTCCCTCCCTTTTGTAAAGGAGTACCTGTCGCCGCAGGCATTGCAGACGATAGCGGAGCAGGGCGTTTCATACACCGACATGGAGGGCGACCTCGTAACCTCGGTAATAGGCAACCGCGACTGCGTATTCTGTACCTATACCGCCGACGGCGTCTGTCTCTGCGCGTTGGAAAAAGCGAGCAACAACGGGAAGTTGCCGTACGTCAAACCCGTATCGTGCCACCTCTATCCCGTGCGCATTACCCGCTATCCCAACTTCACGGCGGTAAATTACGACAGGCGAAAGCTCTGCAGCGGCGCAGAAAAATGGGGCGAAGCGTTGAAAGTGCGGGTCTACCAGTTCCTGAAAGCCCCGCTTATCCGGTATTTCGGGAAAGAGTGGTACGACGAGCTTGCGTTCGTGGCGGCGGAATATCTGCGGCAGAAAGGCGAACAGCCGTAGGCCGTCAGCCGGGACAGGAACATTATTGTATCCCGGACCGTTTACGGAGATAACAAAAACAACAACGCCCGCCTTGCACCGTCAGGCAGGCGTTATATTTATAAACGCAAAACCAGACAGCAGATGAAAACGGCAAAACAGCTGACCGACCTGATAGGGAATACCCCGATGCTCGAAATGGCGCGTTTCGCCCGGGCAAAAGGGGCCGATGCGCGCATAATAGCCAAACTCGAGTATTTCAACCCGGCAGGCAGCGTAAAGGACCGTGTGGCGTACGCAATGGTAGAGGATGCCGAAAAGGGCGGGCGTCTCAGGCCCGGGGCGACGATAATAGAACCCACCAGCGGCAATACGGGCATAGGCCTTGCATTCGTCTCCACGGTAAAAGGGTACAAACTGATACTTACCATGCCCGATACGATGAGTCTCGAACGGCGCAACCTGCTTAAGGCCCTCGGGGCGCAAATAGAGCTTACCCCCGGCGCAGCCGGAATGCGGGGCGCGATAGAGCGTGCCGAAGAGCTGAACCGCGAGATTCCCGGTTCGGTAATACTCCAGCAGTTCTCCAATCCGGCCAACCCGGCGGCCCACATGCGGACGACCGCGCAGGAGATATGGCGCGACACGGAAGGGAAGATAGACATCTTCGTGGCCGGCGTAGGGACAGGCGGGACGATAAGCGGCACCGGGGCAAAACTCAAGGAGTACAACCCGGCGGTAAAGGTGGTGGCGGTAGAGCCCTCCTCCTCGCCCGTACTGTCGGGCGGGAAAGCCGGATCACACCGCATACAGGGCATAGGGGCAGGTTTTATCCCCGACATCTACAACCCTTCCGCCGTAGATGAAGTAATGGCGGTAGCTAACGAAGATGCCGAGCGGACGGCGTGCGAGATAGCCCGAACCGAAGGCGCGCTTGTAGGAATATCGTCGGGGGCGGCGGCCTTTGCCGCGGCCGAGTTGGCAAAACGCCCCGAAAACAAGGGGAAGAACATAGTGGTGCTGTTGCCCGATACGGGCGAGCGCTATCTTTCCACCGGCATATTCGGCTGAATCCCGGTGTCGGGGGCGGCAAGAATGACCGGGGCCGCACGGCGGAGCAAAAGGGTTTCCCCCGCTCCGCCGCGCGGCCCCTGCCGTATTTGCCCTGTACGCGACCTTGTGCCCGCAAGGACTTGAAACCCAGTAAACGGCAGCATCCTGTTTCCTGCAAACCCCACCCGCTTGCCGTAAAATGAGAGAAAAAACGGTTTTTGGCGGCCGGGGGTGCAATAAGCCGGGCGATTGCGCGTTTAAATCATTAGCGGGAAAGCAGAAGAAACGTGATACGCAAGGCAATCATACTGGCAATAACGGCCCTGATAATGGGCGGCTCTGTCCTGAATGCGCAAAAGCGCAAGATAGAGAGGACTCCGTATGTCGATCAGAAACTGGTCCATTTCGGTTTCTCGCTCGGTATCAGCGTGCAGAACCTCAAACTCGTCCCCAACGGAGAGATGAACGACCAGGGCGAAATATGGATGGCTCAGGTCTCTTCGTTCTCCCCGGGGTTCAACGTAGGGCTGCTCTGCGACTTTTACCTCTGTCCGTACCTCAACCTGCGCCTTGTACCGTCGTTCTATTTCGGCAACAAAACAGTAACGTTCCGTGAGGAATTTTCGGGCGTGCAGTTCAAGACCGATGTGAAGTCGAACTACATCAACGTGCCGATAGAGTTGAAATACAGCGCAAAGAGGATAAACAACTACCGCCCGTACATAATGGTCGGTGTGGCGCCGTCGTTCGACGTGTCTAAAAAGAAAGGCGAACTGCTCCGTTTCAAGACGTACGATACCTGTCTGGAAATCGGGCTCGGGTGCGATATCTATTTCCCGTTCTTCAAGTTCATCCCCGAACTGAAGTTTTGTTTCGGCCTGCAGGACATACTCCAACGCAAGCGCAACGACCTGCGCGACCCGCTCGATTACAAATATACCGCATCGATAGAGCGCGCACGCTCCAACATGGTAGTCCTTTCGTTCTACTTTGAATAGCACGGGCGCGGGGAGAGAACACCCGTCATCCGCCGTTACTCCAGGACAAGCGTAGAGAGCGTCTCTTCTGCAAAAATCTCGTTGGCAACCTCGAGGATGTCCGACGATGAGACCCTGTCGATTTTTTCCATGCTCTCGCTTATGGTATCGCATTTCCCGAAATGCAGGAAACTCTTCCCGTCGGCCGTGGCAAGGTTCTCGCGGTTCTCCTTCCCCACTGCAATCTGTCCGGCAAACTGTTTTTTTGCGGCATGCAGGGCCGAAGGCGACAGGGCTTCACGCCTCAGTTTGTCGAGGTTCTTCCGTACAATCGAGAAACAGCGGTTGAGCGTAGCGTGGTCAGTCCCGAAATAGATGCCCCATATCCCTGTATCTGTATAACAGGTAACGGTCGATTCCACGGTATATACATATCCGCGCTTCTCGCGCAGGGCGACATTCAGCCGGCTGTTCATCCCCGGGCCGGCAAGGATGTTGCATGCAAGCAGCAGCGGTACCCGCTTTTCGCAGAACATGCCGTAGCACCTTCCCCCTATTATGGCGTGGGCCTGGTGGTTGTCCGAGGGAATCCTCTTGTCGAACCTCGTACAGGCGGCAGGCGGCTTCCTGTTCAGGACCGCCTCTTCCGTGCAGAATCTGTCGGCAAACCTCCCTGCCGTTTTTACAACCCTGTCGAACGGAGTCCGTCCGCTGAAGAAGAAAACGCAGTTGCCGAGAGTATAGAGAGACTTTACAAACCGTTTCCCGTCGCCGGGCGAAATGCGGGCAAGCGACCCCGTGTCCCCCAGTATGTTGTGCCCCAGCGGATGCCCGTCGAAAACCAGATTCTCGAATTCGTCGTAAATCAGTTCCGCCGGATTGTCCCTGTACGAGTTTATCTCGTCGGCAATCACCTCTTTCTCGCGCAGGCTCTCTTCGGCGGGAAACCGCGAATTGCACATTATATCCGTCATAAGCTCCACGGCGCGCGGCAAATACCGCTCAAGGAAAACCGAATAGACCACGGTCTCCTCCTTCGACGTATAAGCGTTGATTTCCCCGCCTACGCGCTCCATGCGGTTCAGGATATGCCATGCCTTCCTGCTGCGCGTACCCTTGAAAAGCATATGTTCCACATAGTGCGCCAGACCCTCCATGCCGCACTCTTCGTCGCGGGTTCCGGCATTTACGGCAAAGCCGCAGTACGAAACGTCCGAATCGGCATATCTGTAAATAACCCTGATGCCGTTTTCGGTATCGTCCCAAACATATTCCGAATTGCTGTATCGCATAACAGCCGCAAAAGTAGCCATAAAACCGGTACGCGGAAAAATTTTCCGTACCTAAAATACCAGCTTTGCCGTGTGCGTACCGGCCATGCCGCAAAATCTCCGGCATATACCTGCAATATATCTGAAATGCCGTAAAAATACCCTAAACAAGTTATTTCCCGCAACGGATTCTCTTGCGAAATTTGCACTGCCGATAGAAGATTCATGGTGCCGAAACGCAGGTTTCGTCCCTTTTTCTTCCTTATAGGACGGAAACCGGAAAAACAATTTTTTTGAGAAGAGATGTTTACCGGCGGAAAAAAGTGTTTAAATTTGCACCCTGCACGGTTTCTATCTGTCATGGAAACAGCGGGAATACCCGTTCCCCCCCTCCCTTTACAAGGGTGCGGAGGAAGGAGGGAAAAAAGCCGGGGGATCGTCGAACCATGTTTCCCGTCCCTGCCTTGCAGGCGTGCGGCAACGCCGGAAAGCGGCGTTCGGAGAAATAAAATAGGAGCAAGCTCTTCGAGAGAGAAAGAGGAAATTTTATGAAATATATTGTTGCAGCCCTGATTTTTGTCGCTGTCGTTTTGGCTCCTGCCTCTTCGTCAGGAGCAGATAAGCAGGTATCTGCTTATCTGCTATCAGGAATAATAACATCCTTAGACAACAAGGAACCATTGGAAATGGTTCTTATCCGCCTGTCGAACTCCGACTGGGCGATGACCGACCAGCACGGTAAATTCGTTTTCCCTTCCCTGCAGCCCGGTACCTACAAGTATGAAATCTCCTACCTCGGGTTTGAAACCCGTACAGGCGAGATTACGGTAAACCGCGACATAACCGACCTTAATTTCGTGTTGCGTCCCGAAGGCCTGGGACTTGAAGAGGTGGTGGTAACGGCCGAAGAATCCAAGCTCAGTTCCACGTCCCGCATAGGGCAGGCCGCCATCCAGCACCTCCAGCCAAAGAGCGTCGAGGACATGTTGCAGCTGTTGCCCGGTATGGTAACCAAGAACCCCGACCTTACCAACGCCGGGCAGGCCTCGTTGCGCGAGATAGACTCGGGCGGCGATGCCAACAACTCGCTCGGGACGGCCGTGTTCGTCGACGGTGCGCCCATCTCCAACGATGCGAACATGCAGCTTTTCTCCACGTCCCGTTCGGGCAACAATTCATCCATCCAGATGAATACCATGAACGACCAGACCACGAGCGGACGCGGGACCGACCTCCGTTCCATATCCCCCGACAACATAGAGTCGATAGAGGTAATACGCGGGATTCCGTCGGCCGAATACGGCAACCTCACGTCGGGCGCGATAGTGATAAAGACCAAGGTCGGCACTACGCCGTACGAGGCAAAGGTGAAGGTCGACCCCAACTCCAAGCTCTTCTATGCCGGGAAAGGGCTGACGCTCAAGGACGACAAGGGTGCGCTCAACTTTTCGGTCGACTATACGCAGTCTTATGCCGACAGGCGCAAACGCTTCCAGGGGTATGACCGCATAACCGGCAACGCGGCCTATTCCCAGGTTTTCATGAAGGAGAGCATGCCGCTGTCGCTGAACCTCAAATTTTCGTATTACCGCAACATAAGCAGCGTAAAGGGCGACGAGTCGATGGAGCCCGAAGAAGAGTTGCGCAATGAAAACCAGGGATTCCGCTTCTCGGCCGATGGCGTATGGCGCCTCAACAAGAGCTGGATAACCAACCTCAACTATTCCGCTTCGCTCACCTACAGCAAACAGCAGGACATATACCGCCGCTATGTGGGGAACGGCGTGGCGCCGTATCCCTATTCATATCAGTCGGGCGAGTACCCGGTAAACTTCCTCCCGGCGCAATACCTCGCATCCTATACCATAGACGGCGAGCCGCTCACGGCATTCGTGCAGCTGAAGGCCAACCGCATGTTCCAGTTCAACCTCGGCAGCAACAACATAAAGGTGGGTGCGGAATATTCGCTCAACGTAAACAAGGGCGACGGAATGGTGTACGACCTGAACCGTCCGCCGGTACAGGGCGACGGGCTCTCCGTCCGTCCCCGTTCATACAAGTCGATACCGGGGATGCACACAATGTCGTATTTCCTCGAGAACAACACCGAACTGAACTTTGCGGGGACGACGTTCACCCTCCAGGCCGGGCTGAGGGTAAACACCCTGTTCGTCGACCCTCTGGCGTTGAGGGGGAACATAACCGCAGTCGACCCGCGAATAAACGCATCGTACCAGTTCCTCTCGAAGGAGAACAACAGCGTGTTCAACGACCTCTCCATTGTCGGAGGGTTCGGGATAGCCTCCAAGATGCCCTCCATGAGCAACCTCTATCCCAACCCCGCGTACTACGACTATGCCAGTTTCAACAGTTACGCCACGGGCGATGCGTCGCGCACCCTCGGCGTAATCACCACGCACGTAATAGGCAATACCGCCAACCCGCAGCTGAAACCCTCCACATCGTACAAATATGAAGTAGGGCTTTCCGGTCGCGCGGGGCGCATACGCGGTTCGGTAACATACTTCAACGAAAGGTACGAGAACGAATACGGATATGCCACCGTCCCCTACATGCTCGGGTACAACAAATATTCCATTCCGGCCGCGGCAGCCGCCGATGCGTTGCCTTTCTACCGCGACGGCGCGGTATGGTACACCACCCCATCGTCATCGGTCCCGCAACAGGCCGACGTATATTACCAGAAAGAGATAAAAGGGTATTCGATGCCATCGAACGTCTACCGCACGCTTAAGCACGGAATAGAATACTCGTTCAACTTCGGCGAGATAAAGCTGCTGAAAACCGATATTATAGTAGACGGTGCATGGTTCTACATAAAACGCCGCTCCACGGGGTATTCGTACGAATCCGACCGGGTGCCCTACCAAGAGGGCGGGCAGACCCGCTTCAACTCATACCTGGCAGTATTGCCGGCAGGAAGCGGGACGGAGCAGAACCGCGTAAATACCAATTTCCGGTTCGTAACCCATATCCCGGCGGTAAAGCTCGTCTTTACCACAACAGTACAGGTAGTGTGGTACGAGAGCGCGCGCTACATCTATGAGGACGACAACGGCAACGACCTTTTCTACAAGACCTCCAACGCCAACGGCGAGTACCTGACGGTCGACCCGATAGGGTTCTACGACAAGGATATGAACTTCATCCCGTGGGACCGCTCGTACGCGAACGAAGTGGCCTATTCGCAGCTTTTCCCGAGGTATTCCAACCTCGACTATTTCAAGACGCAGAAATACCCGATAACCTGCATGCTCAACTTCAAGCTGACCAAGGAGTTCAAGCGGTTCGTTGAGTTGTCGTTCATAGCCAACAATTTCCTGAAGATAAA
This sequence comes from uncultured Bacteroidales bacterium, assembly GCA_949297125.1. GTDB lineage: Bacteria > Bacteroidota > Bacteroidia > Bacteroidales > G3-4614 > Caccoplasma_A. The sequence goes on along the minus strand of CASFRS010000003.1, from coordinate 48,313 downwards.
CAAGATGTACCGCCAGGATATACGCGGGGGGTACAGGCAACTCTATACCCCGATGTATTTCGGGGCGGAGATCAAGGTGAAGATATAGCAAACAGATTATAGACCAAAAAAAACAGAATTATGAAAAAGAAGATTTTGGCGGTTATCCCGCTGGCAGCCCTCCTTGTATTGGGGTCCTGCAAAGATGACGGCGGCGACGATGTCGCAACGTACAACACCCTTACAGTAACATTGTCCTATCCCGAAGGCATTACGCAGTCCGACATTACCGCCGCAAACGTAACGGCGACCAATGTGCAGACCGGCGCGCAAGAGAAGCTCTCCGAAAGTTCTGCAGGTACGTATACGGCAAAACTGGCCGGCGGAGAATATTCTGTCAACGCTTCGGCAACGACAAGCGATGCAAGACAACTCAATGCAAGCAAGCAGGTAAGCGTGTACAGCGATGTTACCATATCCCTGGATCTCAGCGTGGCATTGCTTAAAGGAAGCTTCGTCTTCAAGGAGATCTATTACAATATGGTAAAAGTAAACAACAGGCCGTACATGCAGGACCAGTTCTTTGAAATATACAACAACTCCGACGAGGTACAATATCTCGACAACTGCATCCTCGGACGCCTTCAGGGTACGCAGGGTGTAAAAGGGGTTACCGACTGGGTAACGAGCGAGAACGGCACGGAGATAATGGACAGTTATGCGCTCGAAGCGTATGTTGTGGCATTTGTCGGCAGCGGCACGGAATTCCCGGTAAATCCGCGCGAAAGCGTACTTATTGCCGCAACGGCCTCGAACCATAATGCCGAGACAGGGGGCGTATCGCCGGTTGACCTTTCCAATGCCGACTACGAAGTCTACCTCGGCGACTATATAACGTCCGATACCGACAACCCTGCAGTTCCCAATATGAATATTGTTGCCAAGTTAGGTTCTGCAACACCCAACTTCTTCGGGCTTCCCTATACCGGCAATGCCATGATATTTGCAAAACTTCCTGCCGGGACGACGATGGATGACTTTATAAACGACCGCAGCAACTATCAGACAATACCCTGGCAGACCGCCAATACGCAGGAATACCTTATGATTCCGCAGGATTACGTGCTCGACGGGGTGAACATAGTCAACTCCAACGAGTCGAAGCGGATAGTACGTCTGCGTCCCGAAGTGGATAACGGCATGGTGTACATGACCACCGACTATGCAGGGAAGAGCATCCGCCGCAAGGTAAGCGAGATAACCCCCGAAGGAAAAGTGATATTCCAGGATACCAACAACTCTTCCGAGGATTTCCTTTCCGACCAGACACCTACTCCCGGTATTCTTCCGACAACCGCGGATTAATCTTATTTACCTGAACGGGATGCGACGGGGTGATAACCCGTGCGCATCCCCGTTCTGAAAAACGTAAGCGTATGCGTATTTTAAAGAGGCTTTTTCTATATACAATCTGTACCGCATCGGCAGTTACGGCCGGTGCGCAGCAGTCCGGGGTCGATACCGCAATGCAGAAAGTGGCCCGATACGGCGATATAACCTATCTCGGCAACGTGGCTACGGGCAGCGATAACCCCGTTTTCATATCCGATACCCCCGTAGAGCAGTATTCGCAAATAGGAGTAAGTTACGGAATGGGGAAAGGAGAGTTTCACAATATCGACGAATCGGGCGATACGAGGGGGCTGCATGTCTCGGCATACGGATTGAAGAAACTCGAAAAAGTCGCTTTTGAAGGGGGGATAACCTATACCAACGGGGCAGAAGACAGACGCAAGTGGAAGACCACGCTCTATCTCGACCAAAGGAATCCGTTTATCCTTGCCGATACGGTAGACAGCGATTACGCACTCGAAAAGTTTACTGTCAACGGGCGTTTTTCATGGCAGATACTGCCGTTCATGCGTTTCGGGATAAACGCATACTACGAAGTAGGCGTAAATTCCGACGAGCAGGACCCGCGAGCCGAAGTAAAAGGAATGCGTTTCAAGATAAATCCCGGTTTCGGTTTCAGACTCTCCGACAGGCTGAACCTCGGGGTTACCGGCGGCGTAAGGATTTTCAACGAAGGGACGGCCTATACCTGCGCCGTTACGGCAACTACGCACCGTTTTCTGCTGATGAGCGGGCTTGGAACATACTACCAGCAGGCCGGGAACTCCTACCAGCGCGACACCAAAGGGTTGCAATGGGATGCATCGCTGCAACTTGTATGGGATGCGCCCGGCATGGCCAACTATGTGGAGGCCGGCGTGGGGAGCAACAGCGAGGAGAATACCGACGGGGGAACGTCGCGGCAGTTTCTCGGCGGCGAGTTCAGCAGCGATTTCCTGTTTGTAAAGGAGCGGTTCATGTATAAAAAGGGGAGGGCGGTACATAACGTGGAGCTTGCAGGTACCCTGTACAGGAACGAGGGGGTATGGTATGACCAGAAGAGCGTTACTTCAAACGGGCAGTCGTACTGGGAGGTTATGAACTCTTCCGTAAAACATAAGGAATCGGCTGCCGAAGGGAGCGTGGCATACCGCTTCGACTGGCTCGACGGGAGTTGCCCGTTGTGGAGCGCGGGGGCAAAGGCCTCGTTCTGTTACTCCGATACCTATAACTATCCCGACAAATACAACATGCAGTATCTTACGATGCTGGCCGACGTCTACGCCTCCAGGCACATAGCCATAAAGCGTTCTTTCCTGAGCCTTACGCTCGGCGGGCGTTACGGCAGGGCCCTGTCGTCCGAAATCTCCGTCCGCGGGTTGGAACTGGCCGACAAATACACGTATCCGCTCTTCCATTACCTTACGGCGCAGCATTACGGCATATACGGCAGGGCAGAGGCCCGGATAGCTATAAGGGCCAAGAGGCTCAGTTCGTACATAGGCGTTTATGTAGAAGCCTCCACCGACCAGTACGCAGGCAGTACGGAGCCCTATTCCGGAACCCGTTTCAACAAGGTGCGCGGAGGCGTGAACTTTTCATTTTGACAAACAATAAAACAATTCAGCTACAGAAATGTTAAAACACGATATCAGGCGTTTCGTCCTCATTCTGTCGGCCGCCCTTGCAATCGCCTCGACGGCGACAGCGGCAGCAGGAAGGGGATTCGCCATATTTATAGACAGCATAAGCTACAAGGAGGCCGCAGCGGAAGTGGAAGCATACGCCGCTTCGGTGAAGAAGCAGGGACTGGAGCCCTATGTCGTAATAGACCGCTGGAAAAATCCCGATTCGATACGGACCGAGATAAGGCGTCTTGCCTCCCTCAAAAGCAACCCGATAGAAGGGATGGTCTTTATAGGCGACATCCCCGTTGCAATGATCAGGGATGCGCAGCACCTTACGTCGGCATTCAAGATAGACCAGAACTTGAAAAACTTCGAGCGTACGGCATGCCCGTCCGACAGGTTCTATGACGATTTGAACCTGCGGTTCGACTTTATAAAGCGCGACGCGAAGAAACCCAACCTGTTCTACTACTCCCTGTCGCCCGAATCGCCGCAGGTTTCCTGTCCTGTGCTCTATTCAGGGCGCATAAAGAGTTTTGCATACAACGGCAAGAGCGAGTATGAAAGGCTGCGCGCATACCTGACGAAGGTGGTGCGCATAAAGCAGCAGGGCGATACGCTGAACCGCATGCTTTACTTTTCGGGGCAGGGGTACAACTCCGAGTCGCTGATTTCGCGCGTGGACGAAAAAACAGCATACTACGAGTATTTCCCGTGGATGCGCCGCCAGAGTTCGGCAATAACGTATCTCGACCACAAAATGGCCAGATTCGCCAAGTATCCCCTTATGTCGCAGTTGCAGAGGCCCGATTTGTCGTTGGCCATATTGCACCATCACGGGGGTGTCGAGGCCGAATATATAAACCGTACGCCCGACCCGCGCAGCGTAAACGAGAACCTCGAGGCCGCCAAGATGTTTTTCCGTTCCAAGATACGGACGGCAGTAGAGCGTGGCGGGGACAAGGAGCAGGTAATGGCCCGTTATGCACGCGAGTATGACGTGCCGCTCGACTGGTTCGACGATATTTTTACCCCCGAGTCGATAGCTGCCGATTCTATCTTCAATGACCGTATCGACCTGCACATATACGACCTCGGGCGTTTCAAGCCTGATGCCCGCGTGGTAATGCTCGATGCCTGCTTCAACGGCGCGTACAACTACGAAGCGTATATGGCCGGAGGGTATATCTTCGAGGACGGCGACTGCGTGGTAACGATAGCGAACAGCGTGAACTCCCTCCAGGACAAATGGTGCGATGCAAATATAGGTTTGCTGGGGTACGGAATGCGGGTAGGAAACTTCGTCAAGTACAATCCGTATCTGGAATCGCATATAATCGGCGACCCCACCTTCTCGTTCGTCCCGGCCGTCTCTCTGCCGTTCGACATTAACGATGCCCTTTGCAAGGATGCAAAATTCTGGCGCAAGCAACTCTCTTCGCCTTACCCCGCAGTACAGGCAATGGCCCTGCGGCAGCTTACACTCAGGAACGCGATAACGGGCGAAGAACTGTTGGAGGTATTCTCTGCGTCGCCGGCCGGAAGCGTGCGCATGGCAGCGCTTATGATGCTTTCCGAGGTAAAAGGGGAGAGTTTTGTGAAATGCATATCGCTCGGGCTCAATGACGAATATGAACTTGTCCGCCGCTTCTCGGCCATATTTGCGGGGAAATGCGGTTCGCCTGAGATTATCCCCGCCCTTATAAGGGCTTCCCTGCGCGAAGGCGTGGGAAAAAGGGTAGAGTTCCAGCTGCGGAATGCCCTTGCGCTCTATCCGTACGACGAACTGCTTGAATATTACCTTTCAAACGACTTGTGCGGCAACAAGATAGCGTGCGAGGATGACGATACCGATTTCGCAGAGGAGCTGATGCGCTATTCCGACAAGAAATATATCGAAGGGCTTGCCCTGCTCGATGACCCCGATGCCGACAGGCGCGAAGTCAAGCTCATGATAAAGCGGCTGCGCAACAACCCGCAGCACACGGCCGTTCCCGAACTGTTGAAATTCCTCAACACTACCGACGATGAAGAATTGCAGTATATGCTGGTAGAGGCATTCGGCTGGTTCAACTATTCGTACAGGGCGCAGGAGATAGCCGATGCCTTGCGTAAGGTAGCCGGCAACGCCCGTTTCAGCGGCAGGATACACGAGGAGGCAACGAAGAGCATAGGCCGTCTCGTGTCCGGAAGCGGCAAATAGCACCTCCCGATAAAGGCGCGGGCGGCGGATACCCCCCCCTGACGGCCTGGTTATACGGTAACAAAGGGCCTCCGCAAGATTCTCTCATGCGGAGGCCTTTTATTATGAAAAACCGAAAAAAATGCACGCGCCTGAACAGTAGCGGCAGCAGGAATAAACAGGGGGGCGTCCGGAAGAATCTAATCGCGCCTTTTCGCTCCGGCCCAGGTGCCCCTTTTCCACAAATATTCCAGCGGGCCCTGCCTGTGGCGGCCCAGCCAGTACCGGCTGAAAGCGAGTTGAAGCAAAAATACCGCGCACCCTATCAATACCGTATAAGTACCGCCGGTATATTTATAAAGCCCGCCGCCGAAAGAATAATATATCGATACCCCGATAGCCGACTGCATTATATAATTCGTGAGGCTCATCCTCCCGTACGGGATAATAAAGCGTTGCCAGCGGTAGCCGTCGCCGGCGAACCAAGCCAATGTAAACAGCGATACAAGCAGGGCCATAAAGGCAAAATTAGACAGCGAATAAGCCTCGTTGAAGAGGAACAGGGAAAAGCCGTCCTCCGTCATCCCCTCCGTGCGGATACGCAAGATATGGAGCGGAATGAAAACTGCGGCAGCCCCGACAGCAGCCTTTTTCCAAAAACGGGCGGATTCGTCGCTCTTTACGAAAAAACCGCGCCGACCGAGCAGCATCCCCAGCATGAACAGCGCGGGAGTCTGGAACAGACGCCCCGCCTCTATTTGCCACAAGTTGCTGTAAAGGATACCGTCGGTGATATTCGAGCGAAGCACCTCCGGCAAGCTGCCGTTCACCCCTGCCTCATAAGCGCGTTCGGCATACGGGATGAAAAAACCGCTCGGGAAAACCGTCTCCGGGGAACATAACGAAAGCACGCCCCTCAAAATTTCGAGCGGCTGCAAAAGGCAAACCGCGGCAATCAGCAGCACCCATTTCTCCCTGACCCGGCAGACGGCAATCAACACCAGCCCCGCCACGGCGTACAGCAACAGAATATCCCCGTTGTAAAACAGCGAGTGCAACAAGGCGAAGAGCGAGAGCAGCAACATGCGCCATGCAAACCGCAACCTGAAATCGTACCCCCTGCGTCCGGCGTTCCGCATCTGGATATAAAAACTGAACCCGAACAGCAGGGAGAAAGTGGCATAAGCCTTTCCCGCAAACAGGAAAAACACCGTGTCCCAAACCGCGGTATCGGCCCGTTGCATCCATTCCGGCAGCGATTCGGGGTTGAAATAAATATTGTAATGTTCCAGATTATGCAAAAGTACAATCGCAAGAAGAGCGAATCCCCTCAAGGCATCCACAACCCCGAGGCGTTCGCTCCTTAAGCCTGCATTTGCCACTTCGTCCATATATCAGTACTGCTCCTTTTCGTTGGGGAAGTCGCGGCTCTTCACGTCCTCGATATACTGTTTTACCGCATCGGTAATAATATCGCCCACGTTGGCGTACCGTCTCAGGAAACGGGGGGAGAACCCTTTGTTGATTCCCAGCATGTCGTGCATTACAAGCACCTGCCCGTCGGTCCCCCCTCCGGCCCCGATTCCTATTACCGGAATGGAAATTTCCTGTGTGATGCTTGCTGCGAGTTTTGCGGGAATCTTCTCGAGAACGACGGCAAAACACCCGAGGCTCTCCAGAAGGTGCGCATCCTTGATAAGTTTCTGGGCTTCGGCCTCTTCCTGTGCGCGAACGGCATATGTGCCGAACTTGTTTATCGACTGGGGCGTAAGGCCGAGATGTCCCATGACGGGTATCCCCGCGCTGAGAATCTTGGTAATGGATTCGGCTATCTCTTCGCCCCCTTCCAGTTTTACGCAGTCGGCGCCCGTCTCCTTCATTATCCGTATGGCCGAGTTGAGAGCCTCAATGGGGTTGCCCTGATAACTGCCGAAAGGCATGTCTACCACCACGAGGGCGCGTTTGACGCCCCTGACTACCGACTGCCCGTGGTATATCATCTGTTCGAGCGTCATGGGGAGCGTGGTTATGTTCCCGGCCATGACGTTCGATGCCGAGTCGCCGACAAGAATAACGTCCATGCCCGCTTCATCGATAAGCCGGGCCATGGAGTAGTCGTATGCCGTAAGCATGGATATCTTTTCCCCCCGGGTTTTCATCTCTATAAGCCTGCGGGTGGTAACTTTTCTGTTGTCGGGTGTGTAAGTTGACATTTTTTCTACAATTATGATTTCCGCCTGCAAAGATAATGCAAACGAGCGCAGAAGCAAACCCTTTGGGTTTGATTATGCCGAGTGCAGCTTATCTTCGCCGAGCTTTTAACGGCAAAGTAATGCAAACGAGTGCAGAAGCAAACCCTTTGGGTTTGATTATGCCGGGTGCAGCTTATCTTCGCCGAGCTTTTAACGGCAAAGTAATGCAAACGAGCGCAGAAGCAAACCCTTCGGGTTTGATTATGCCGAGTGCAGCCTGTCTTCGCCGTGCCATCCAGCGGCAACCGCCGGGGCGGAAAGGCTTCAACCCATTAAAGTCATTATTATAGCGTTATCCTATTGCGATAAATGAAAAAAAAACTATCTTTGCGCGATATTGGGAAAAAGGGTATGCCAGCACCGGTTTTGCCCCTTTGTAAACAATTATCGGATAGGAAACTAAAACATGATATAAAAAATGCAGAACAAAGGTTTTATTAGAGTTTTTGCGGTGTTATTGACGCTGGTATGTATTTTTTACCTGTCGTTCTCGATAATCACCACCCGTTACAGCAAGAAAGCCGAGGAGTTTGCCGCAGGCGATGCTATGAAATACAAGCAGTACATGGATTCCATTTCGAGCGAGAAAGTGTATTTGTGGTATACGTTCAAGCAGTGCCGCGAAATGGAAGTGGGGCTCGGCCTCGACCTGAAAGGCGGTATGAACGTAACGCTCCAGATTTCGGTGGAAGACGTTCTCCGTTCGCTTTCCGACAATAACCCCGATCCCGATTTCAACCAGGCATTGGCCAATGCTTCGGCCAACCAGGCAGACAACAAGGATTTTCTCACCACGTTCGTAAACGAGTACGAGAAGATAGACCCCAACATCCAACTGGCATCCATTTTCAGCACTTACAAGCTGAAAGACAAAATCCCTCCCACGGCTACAAATTCCGAAGTGGTTGCTGTGTTGAATACCGAAATATCCGGGGCCGTAGACAATACGTTCAATGTGTTGCGCACCCGTATAGACCGTTTCGGTGTGGTTGCCCCCAACCTCCAGCGTCTTGAAAAGACCGGGCGCATACTTGTAGAGCTTCCGGGTGTAAAAGAACCCGAGCGCGTGCGCAAGCTCCTGCAGGGAAGCGCAAACCTCGAATTCTGGGAAACTTACAACCTGAACGAGATATTCCCCCAGTTGTCGGCAGTGAACGACATGCTGGCGCAGGCCGAGGCGCAGGCCGATGCAGAAACTGAAAAAGAGACGCCGGCCGTTGAAGGGAAGGCTGCAGCTGAACAGCCGGCTGACGGTACCGACGCCCTCAAGGCCCTTCAGGACAGCATAGCCGGCTCGTCTGCGGCAGGAACTGCTTCCGATGCATTGCAGGCCGAACAGCAGAGAAAGGCCAATCCTTTCTTCTCCCGCCTCATGCCCAACATAGCACAGAACGGTGCAGTTGGCAGTGGCCCGGCAGTGGGTATCGCCAATGTTGCCGATACGGCCGAAGTGAACAGAATACTTGCAATGCCCAAGGTCCGCGAGATGCTTCCGGCAAATGCAGTATTCCGCTGGAGCGTAAAGGCTGTGGACGAGAAGGAGAAGTTCTTCCAGCTGGTTGCACTGAAAGCTACCAACGGCGGACGTCCCCCGCTTGAAGGCGACGTGATAACCGACGCTACGGACGATTTCGACCAGCTGACCAACCAGGCTGTCGTAAGCATGAAGATGAACAGCGAAGGAGCGAAGATATGGGCTCAGCTTACGCGCGAGAACATAGGGCGTTGCGTGGCGATAGTGCTCGACGACCAGGTATACTCCTTCCCGGTTGTGAATACCGAGATAACCGGCGGAAGCTCGCAAATATCCGGAAACTTCACCCCCGAAGAAGCCAAGGACCTTTCCAACGTGTTGAAGTCCGGTAAGATGGCCGCTTCGGTAAAGATAGTACAGGAAGACGTCATCGGCCCGTCTCTCGGAAAAGAAGCCATAGAGAGCGGTATAATGTCGTTTATCTTCGCAATAGTACTCCTTATGGCCTACATGATAGCCATGTACGGGGTAGTTCCCGGACTGGTTGCCAACGTTGCCCTTATCCTCAACCTCTTCTTTACGATGGGTGTACTTGCATCGTTCCAGGCGGTGCTTACGCTGTCGGGTATTGCCGGTCTGGTGCTGTCGCTGGGTATAGCGGTCGATGCCAACGTGCTTATATACGAGCGTGCAAAAGAGGAGCTGCGGGCAGGGAAGAACCTTCAGGCTTCCATTACCGACGGTTACAAGAATGCATTCTCTGCCATATTTGACTCGAACATAACGTCGGTCATAACAGGTATAATCCTCTTCGTCTTCGGGACAGGTCCTATAAAAGGGTTCGCCACAACGCTTATAATCGGTATAATAATGTCGTTCTTCACGGCGGTGTTCCTTACCCGTATGTTCTACGAAAGAGGGCTTGAAAAGAACTGGTTCTCGCACCTTACGTTTACAACCCGCATTACCCGCAACTTCCTGCTCAACCCCACAATCAATTTCCTCGGGGGCAGAAAGGTGGCATATCTGATATGCGGTCTTGTAGTGCTTGTCGGCGCAGGCTCGCTCGTAACCCGCGGGCTGGAGCAGGGCATAGACTTCTCCGGCGGCCGCAACTATGTAATCCGCTTTGAAGAGAAGGTTAACACGCAGGAACTCGGTGGCATGCTGCGTCCGCAGTTCCCCGAATCGGCAGTCTCGGTAATCACCATAGGCGGGGACAACCAGGTCCGCGTATCCACCAACTACCGGATATCGGAGACGGACGAGTCGATAGACAACGAAATAATTGAGAAACTCTATACCGGACTGCAGAGCAAGCTCGACGGCAAGACACTCGAACAGTTCTCTGCCGAGAATATCCAGAGCGTACAGAAAGTAGGGCCGAGCATAGCGGAAGACATAACCCGCGGCGCAATCTGGGCCGTAATCCTCTCCCTGCTGGCAATAGCCCTCTACATACTGTTGCGCTTCCGCGACCTTGCCTTCAGTGCAGGTACGCTGGTCGCCCTTACGTTCGATACCGTATTCATAATGGCGTTCTACTCGCTGTTCAGCGGTCTGCTTCCGTTCTCCATGGAGATAGACCAGTCGTTCATAGCGGCAATCCTTACCGTGATAGGTTACTCCGTAAACGATAAGGTAGTAGTGTTCGACCGTGTAAGGGAAATATCCGGGATGTATCCCAAACGCGACAAGTTTACGGTAATAAACGATGCACTCAACAGCACCCTTTCGCGTACGATAAATACTTCGTTCAGCACCCTCATAGTACTGATATGCATATTCGTGCTCGGTGGCGATACGATACGCAGCTTTACATTCGCAATGTTGCTCGGTGTCATAGTGGGTACATTCTCTACCCTCTACGTTGCCGTACCGACAGCTTACGAAATGTTGAGCCGCGAACAGAAAAAAGCAATGGCGGCTGCAGCAGCCAAAACCAAATAACAAAACAGTTGTTGTTACAAACGGTATAAAGCCGTATAAATGATAGCATTGTGCGACCTTGGGACGTCTGTCCCGAGGTCGTGCTTTTTATGCCCGTACCGGGTCGTCCTGTGCGGTATGCGGTGCGCGGAGGGGTGCTATGGGTGGGGCTGCCGTTAATCGGGGAGGGAAGGGGTGCGGGCATACGCCGTATGCTGTTATGCTCCCCTTTAGCCCCTTTGTTGTCGGACCGGAACGCCCTTCTCCCGTCCGTGCCGATGCTGCCTCCTTCCGCAGCCTTCTGTACGCTGCTTTTTCAGCGGGGGGGGCGATGTATCCGGCCGGGGTCGCACCTTCGGCAGAAGGCGGATATAACTGCGGGTTATCGCATCTGCTACGCGGGGGCAGAAGAAAAGGTGCGGAGATTCCGACACCCCTCTCTTTACATCGGCTGAAAGGCAGGCGATAGGGCGAAGGTGCGCCGAAAAGCGATTCGCTCCTGCTCCATCCTGCAGCGGTACAGTTCCCTGTTATCTATGCGAAGGGGGGCGCACCCTTCAAACGGTGCGTCCCCCTTCCACTCTGTCGGTACAGTAGCGTGCCGAAGCTTTTTTACCGGCGTATGGCCTTTATGCTCCTGCCGTCTACCGCTATTATATATACCCCCTTGTTGGCTGTCTCCATAGAGAAATCTTCATCGACCTTCCCGCTGAACAGTTCAACGCCGTTAGTGCCGTAAACGGTTGCGGTCTTGCCCTGGCAGTTCTTTATGTACATCCTGTTGCCGGAGAAGAATACCAGAGGCTCTTCATCGCCGTCTACCTCGCTTATGCCCGAAACATCCTTCCCTTCGGTATAGGGCGTGCCGGAAACGCTAATCTCGTAAATGTCGGGGATATTGTTGTCGTTCCACTCTATCCGCAGCGAGGAGAGACCTTCAATGGAAGAGACGTCTATAACCTTTGTCGCTTCGTCCAGTACGCCCAGTTCGTACGAATTCCCGCCAGCGTAGGCTGTCAGTGTGGGAAGCCCGTACTCTTCGTCGTATACGGAGTTGTTATATATGGAAACCTCCTCTATGTTGATATTGTCTATGAACTGGTAGTCTATATATCCTGCGGCATCCGATATGTAATGGGTCCTCAGTGAACAGTCGTCGAGGGCGTCGGTATAAATGTCGTTGTTGTCCTTTGCCGTTGTTATAGCACGACCGTTGTAAATCTTGAAGTTTACGAGCCGCAGCCACTTGTTGCTGCTGACATCCACAATCCTGAGCCTTACGTACCGGCCTGTCTTGTCGCCGTATATGATACAGGTGTGCTTGTTCTCCTTTATATTCGACTGGCTGAAGGAGTTTACCTCTTCCCACCCGTTGCCGTCGGACGATATTTCTATTACGCAGTTCCCGGCGGGCTGGTCGTCGTTCTGGAACTCGAGTTCTACCATATACAGGCCGCTCTCGCTGCCCAGGTCGACGGTAACATAGTCGCCGCTCTGCTGGTTGCGGCTGCTCCAGAAGTATGACGAGGAGTTGTAGTCGAGTACGTTGCTTATTGCATACTGCATATACTGCGGCATGTTGGTGGAGACTCCCGAGGGGGTGCAGAGCCCCGTTTGCGGAGCTGTTCCCTTGAGGGTATTGGCCCCTATCGTGCAGGTCGAGCCTTCGGTTATGTTCCTGATTCGGAAATAGGCCATTTCTATGTATGTTGAGCCGTCGGGTTCTACCTTCGTCCAGTTCTTGCCGTTGACAGAATACTCTACCCTCAACTCGTCGGGGAATCCTGCGCCCATAGGCGACAAGGCTATCTCCTTTATCCCGTTCATGAATACGCCTATGCATTCGCCCGGGGCAAGCGATACATTGGAAAGCCCGTTGAGGATAAACTCGTTATCTGCCGTTGACAGGTTCACGCCCGACGGAAGGGTTGCAAGGTTGTGTATTATTTCCGGATTGCGCTCCTTTGAGGGGAATTCCGGCGCATAGGCACCGTATTTGCCCATCAGGAAATCGACGAAAGGCTCCATGCCGGTCGATGCCGGGCTTGCCTCTACATACCGTTCCCACGGTGCAGTACCGCTTCCTTCCAGTACGTAGGTCTTGAATGCGGGGTCGCTGTGGAGCTTGTCGTACAGCTGTATTGCCGTGGTGTAGTCCGTCCAGTTGTCTACGCCGCCGGGCGACAGCATCCATTTAATGGAACTGCTTATTATCTGCGTCATGGAGAGGAGTTTTCCCAGCCACGGGCTGATATCCTTGTACATCAGCGCGTAGGCTTCGTTGCTGCTCTCTTTCATGGTGGCCACTTTGGCGAATGCCGCATTGAGCTCGTCCATTTTTGCCGTAATCGAGTTTGCTGTAGATACGGGCAGGTTGTTGTCGGAGTAGTTGTTCCTGAACGACGTGTAGAGCGATGTCAGTTCGCCCGGTTCTATTGTCGACTCCGAGTGTATGCAGAACGTGCGGAAGGCGTCTGCCAGTTCTTCGTCGTCCCTGAAAAGATGCCCGAACGATGCCTCCCAGTTCGTGGAAGCGTTGAAGTCGGCCGTGTTCCAGCAGTAGTCGGCAAGTCCGAACATGAATATCTTTGAAGCCTGCCCTTCCTGCATGGGGTTTGCCACTACGCCCCCGAGGGCGTCCATCGGGGCATTCTGCGCAGAATACCTGTAAGTCATGTTGTGCATGTAGATTCTGTCGTCGTAGTTGTCGTTGCACGGATTGTTCCACCACATGAGCGGGTTGCGGCCTATGATGTTCTTGAACGAGCGGCAATCGCTGTTGCTTACGTTCGACCATACGCTTTTACCCGTAAAGGCGATTACTATTTCGGGGTCTATGTTCTTCAGTTCGGTAAGGGAGTTCGACCCTGCGTCCAGCGAATATTGCTGCGGTACGAAAAAGAGGGGCGAAACGTTGTCTTCCGGCGCGCTTTCCGGGGTGTTGTATTTGGCTTTCAGCCGCGCATAGACCTGTTCGGGAAGGTATGCCGTCATGGCTGCGCTCGGGGCTTTCGATATGTCGTCGATGAAAACGCCGAACCCTCTCACTCCCAGATCGTACATCTTGCCGAACTTCTCCATTATCTTGTCGATACCCGGTTCAATCGCGCTCTCGCTGCTGAAATCTATCGGATTGTCCATGGCCGGGTGTATGGCCCAGATGAAGTGGACGTTGCATTCGGCTGCCTTTTTGCTTATGCGGCGCATGTCGTCCTGCGTAAGCAGCCCTTTCTTCCTCTCTTCTTCGGTTATGGTAACAGGGTAGTCGTCCTGCCAGTAGCCGGCATGGTACGGGTCGCCCTTAGGTCCGTATATGAAAGTGTTGAGCTTGTATTCCTTGAAGAAATCCAGCAGCGATATGATGCTTTCCACGCTGTAAGGCGTTCCGTAGTACCCCTCTACTATCCCGCGGTACTGGGTGTAGGCATAGTCTTCTATGGTTACCGTACTGAGCTGTTTGCCGCCTGCAAGCATCTGCCTGAGTGTGGCCAGCCCGTAAAAGGCCGAACCGTCGCTGTCGCCTATGATTACTATGGCCCCTGCCTTTTTACCGGTATTTACCTGCAGCACGTACGGGTCGTACTGGTTTGCGGCACCCGAGAACACGCTGCGCGGGATGCCCGACTCTTCCGCAAAGTTGTCGGCCTCTCCGCCCGACCCGTTTATCCCTATATACAGGTAGCTGCCCGACCGGGAATAACTCGAAAACAACGGTTTGATACCGGCTTCCTCCATAATCTCCTGGGCGTAAAGCCTTACTTTTTCCGGAATCCCTTCATCCAGAACTATATTCATGCTGCTCGCCAGAGTAACCGTACCCCCGTCTTCCACCATATTCTGGGGAACGGGGTAAATGTCGTAAGCCTTGACGCTGAACGCGCACAGGACGGACATTAACAATATTGCTGCTGTTTTTCTCATGTTTTGGTGTTTATGTTGTTAAAATATTGATTTTTCCGTATTCAGGGCGTACGTGGCGAAGCCGGAATGCCATGCGGATGTATGCTGCGCATATTCCTCGATTTTGCGCAGACCTCCTCTAAGGCCAAGATAATGCAGCCGGGCGCAGAGACGAACCGTAAGGTTAGGCTATGCCGAGTGCAGCCTGTTTTCGCCGTTCTACGGCAAAGATAATATAAAAAAATGATATATCCCCTAATTGAGAGGCGGTAACGGTATGCGTAACCCCGATGCCGCACCCATGTATTTTCCCTCTTCCGGGTTTTCAGCCGTGCGGCTGCGGTAGCCATGCTCCCATTCCTGCATATATGAAGAACCCGGACGATAGCGGTTTTTCCGTATCGGCCGGGTCCGTCGGGTCGGTTTTATGGGGTAAGGCGCCTGTCCTGCGGCTTTCCGTTATTCAATATACAGGTAGTCGTAATGCACGAGAGGCCTGCCCCCCTTCTTTCCTGCAACCGCAACGGCTTTTGCGCTGTTGCACGAAACCTTGCCTACGCCTATTATTTCGCCGTCCAGGTCTTTTATCCTTACTATATCGTCCTTCTCGAACTCTCCTTCCACACCGGTTATCCCTACAGGGAGCAGGCTTACGGCGTTGTCCGATAGAAGGCGGGCCTTTGCGTTGTCGTTGACGACGAGCGAGCCTTTTGCGTATCCGTCCGAGTGGGCAATCCATTTCTTTATGCTGGAGAGCCCGTGCTTGGAGGGTTCAAATACGGTGCATACCGTATCGGCGGTTGCATCGAGCAATGACGGGAGTATGTTTTCGCGCCCCCCGTTGGCTATGACAACGGTAATCCCTTCGCGTGCCACCTTGCGGGCTATGTTGCATTTGGTTATCATCCCGCCGCGTCCGAACGACGATTTTTTTGTCTGGATATACGACGACAGGTCGGCTGCTTCATCCGATATGGTGCGGATTACGCTGCTCGACGGGTCGGACGGGTCGCCGTTGTAAATCCCGTCTATATTGCTGAGGATTATCAGGGCCTCGGCATCCATCATCGTGGCTATCAGCCCCGAGAGTTCGTCGTTGTCGGTAAACATCAGTTCCGTTACGGCAACCGTATCGTTTTCGTTTACGATAGGGATTACGCCGTGTTCCAGCATTACCTCCATGCACTGTTTCTGGTTGAGATAGAGGCGGCGTGTGGAAAAGTTCTCCTTCATCGTCAGGATCTGTCCGCAGTTGATGCCGTGCTGCCTGAACATCTCGTAGTAGTTGTTCAGCAGCTTTACCTGCCCTACCGCCGAGAAGAGCTGCCGCGACTTCACCGCATCGAGTTTCCTGTCGACATGCAGTTCCCCGCGCCCCGACGCCACCGCCCCGGAGGAGACGAGTATCGTTTCTACCCCGTTTCCGTGCAGCTCGGCTATCTGGGATACGAGCGAAGACATCCGTTCCGTATCGAGCATCCCCTCTTTCGTGGTGAGGACATTGCTCCCTATTTTTACAGTAATGCGTTTGTATCTGTACATCGGCTTTCCGTCTCTTTGTCGGGCGGCTTTATTGCTTGCCGTCCGCCTTGCGAATATCGACCCTCTTTATCTTGCCGCTTATGGTCTTGGGCAGTTCGTCGGTAAATTCCACAATTCTCGGGTATTTGTACGGGGCGGTAACCCTCTTCACATGGTCCTGAATTTCCTTTACAAGCGCCTCGCCGGCTTTGTCCCTGTACTCTTTCGAGAGGACTATGGTGGCTTTTACAACCTGCCCGCGCACGTCGTCGGGAACTCCGGTTATGGCGCACTCTACAACTGCCGGGTGTGTCATCAGCGCACTCTCCACCTCGAACGGGCCTATTCTGTACCCCGACGATTTTATCACGTCGTCGGCACGCCCCACAAACCAGAAATACCCGTCTTCATCGCGCCATGCCACGTCGCCGGTGTAATAGATGTTGTCGTGGTATGCCTCACGGGTAAGTTCGGGATCGCGGTAGTACCCTTTGAACAGGCCGAGAGGCTTGCCCTTGTCGGTGCGGATTACTATCTGCCCCTGTTCCCCGTCTTCGGCGCGGCGGCCGTCGGACGTGAGGAGGTCGATATCGTATTGCGGGTTCCGTATTCCCATCGAACCGGGTTTGGGCGTTACCCACGGATATGTCGCTATTGTAAGCGTGGTTTCGGTCTGCCCGAACCCTTCCATGAGCTTTATCCCGGTGAGGCGGTAGAACTCCTCGTACACTTTCGGGTTCAGCGCTTCGCCGGCTATGGTGCAGTATTTGAGCGACGATATGTCGTATTTGGTGAGGTCTTCCCTTATGAAGAACCGGAATACGGTGGGGGGTGCGCAGAACGATGTAATCTTGTACTTGCTTATCATTTTCAGGACATCGTCGGCGGCGAACTTTTCAAAGTCGTAGACGAATACCGTTGCCCCTACAATCCATTGCCCGTAGAGTTTTCCCCATACGGCCTTGCCCCATCCCGTATCGGCAAGGGTGAAGTGCAGGCTGTCGGGGGTAAGGTTGTGCCAGAATGCACCGGTTATGATATGCCCCAGCGGGTATGTGAAGTCATGGATGACCATTTTTGGCTCGCCTGTCGTACCCGATGTGAAATACAGCAGCGACGTGTCGCTGTTGGAATTGGGGTGTTCGGGCTTTACGAACGGTGCGGCTCCTTCAAGCCCTTTGTGGAAGTCTTCCCACCCTTCGGGAACTTTCGGGCCTATCGATACGATGTATTTCAGCGATGGGGATTTTTCTACCGAGCGGTTTATGTGCTCTATCACAATATCGTCGCCTACGGCTACTATCATTTTTATGTCGGCGGCGTTGCAGCGGTATATTATATCCTTTTCGGTAAGCAGGTGTGTGGCCGGAATGCATACTGCGCCGAGCTTGTGCAGCGCAATTATGGAAAACCAGAACTCGTAGCGGCGTTTCAGTATCAGCATAACCATGTCGCCGTGCCCTATGCCGAGCGAACTGAAGTAGGCCGCGGCCTTGTCGCTCTCCCTTTTTATATCGGCAAATGTAAAGTCGATATGTTCGCCCCGGTCGTTTATCCAGCACAAGGCTTTTTTGTCGGGTTCGGATTTGGCCCATTCGTCTACGACATCATACCCGAAATTGAAATTCTCCGGAACGTTTATATGGAAGTTCTCCATGAAGTCCTCCTGCGAAGAGAACGTGGTCTGTTTTAAAAATCTTTCTAACATATATCGTATGGAGGCATTACTCTCCTCTTTCTATCTGAAAACAACAAAAATGGTAACTACATTATTATGGCGAGGAAGCGGACTTTCCTGCCGTCGAGGGCTTTCATCCCGTGCGGGCGGGTGGAGTCGAAGTAGATGCTGTCCCCTTCGTCGAGGATAATCTCCTTGTTGCCTATCTGCAGAAGCATGCGCCCTTCTATTATCAGGTTGAATTCCTGCCCGGCATGCGTGTTGAGGTAGACGGGCTTGTCGGGTTCGGCGGGTTCGACGGTAACGATAAACGGGTCGGCTTTCCTGTTCAGGAACCCCGATGCCAGCGACTGGTACTTGTAGGCTTTCGTGCGCTCTACGGCGGCACCGTTTCCGGCCCTTGTAATGAAGTAACTGCTCATGTGCGGTTCGTCGCCGAACATCAACGTCGAGAGGTCTATGCCGCACTCCGAGCTTATCTTGTGCAGCAGACTGACCGGAATATCCTTTGTTCCCGATTCCAGTTCGCTATACTCCTCTTCGGAGATGCCGCACGTTTTTGCCATTTCGGCCTGCGATACGTCGAGGGCATCGCGCAATCCTTTCAGCCTGGTTGCAATCTGTTTTATTTGTTCAATCATATAAGGTAAGATTTTTGCATGTTTCCGACGCCTGCCAAGGTAGTGCAAGCCAGATGCAATATTGAAGCGGAACTCGCCATGCCCGGAGTTTGCCTGTCTTCGCAGTAAGTCAGGGCAAAAGTATAAAAAAAAAGTAAGGGATGCAATATTGCATCCCTTACTTTTTCCCGCCTTTCAATCAGTAGCCCATAGGGGAATCGAACCCCTCTTTCAAGAATGAAAATCTTGCGTCCTAGCCGATAGACGAATGGGCCTCCTTGCGGTCGGAACGTGTTCCGAACCGTTTATCTGTTACAATCCGTTTACGTGGCGCGAGAGTTTCGATTTCAAATTGGCAGCCTTGTTTTTGTGTATGACGTTTTTCTTTGCCAATTTGTCGAGCATCGAGGTAACCTTTACAAGAAGGTCCTTTGCTTCTTCTTTTTCTTTGGAAGCACGCAGTTTGCGTACCGCATTACGCATCGTCTTAGCATAGTATCTGTTCTGCAAACGACGCGTTGCCGTCTGGCGGATTCTTTTTATAGCTGAACTATGGTTTGCCATTACAGTTAAAACTCTTTAATTTCTAATTTTTCTATCGTAGCCCATAAGAGAATCGAACTCTTCTTTCAAGAATGAGAATCTTGCGTCCTAGCCGATAGACGAATGGGCCATTTTACAAATGCATTTGACGAATGCAGATAAAACCGCCCCTCGAAATGCGGTGCAAATATATGCCGATTTTTTTAATTGACAAAATTTTTTCTCCCTAAAACGTCAAAATATCGATTTTGCCCTCGCAAAACAGTGCTGTAACCCCGTGCCGTCTCCTTAAAACGGGGTGTGCGGCAGCCTCTTCCGGCAGCATGCAGGCGTAACGGAAAGGAGCGGAGTACCGGCCGTATCGGCGCGGTGTGGCGGTTGCGACTTTCCGGTCCGAAAAAAACGGGGTTGCCTTTGCCGCGCCGAATAGTTATCTTAGCGTTCTGTTTTTGCAGGGGAGCTTTTGCGTGTCCCTGCCCCGAAAGAGACTGTTGCCTGCATGTTGGAGAAAAGCAATGCGGTGATTCTGAATATCACCAGACATACCGACAAGACCCTGATTGTAAACGCCTATACCGAAAGGTACGGAAGGACGGCGTACGCCTTCCCTTTAGGGACAGGCAGGAAGTCGCGCATGCAGCGTGCACTGTTTGCGCCGTTCGCAATCCTCTCGATAGAGTGCGACTACCGGCCGAAGGAGCAGTTCCAGAGGATAAGAGGGGTGGAGTTGCTCTATCCCCAGCAGTTGCAGTTCGACCCGGTAAAAAGCGCGGTAGCCCTTTTCCTGTCCGATTTCCTGCTGCACGTAATGCGCGAGCCGGAGCCGTACCCTTCCTTTTTCCGCTTTCTTTCCGATTCCATAATGCTCTATAATGCAATGCAGGAAGGGAAGGCGAATTTCCACCTCTGTTTCTTGTTTGCCCTCTCTTCGTTTCTGGGCTTCTACCCCGATGTCAATACCTATTCCAAAGGGGCGTATTTCGACCTTATAAACGGAGTCTTCACCGTAACGCCGCCGCTTCACAAGCATTTTCTTTCGCCCCGTGAGTCGGAAGACTTCATGCTCCTTTCGCGTATGAATTTCCGGAATCTGCACCGTTTTGCCTTTTCCCGCGACGAGAGGCGGCTGATACTTGACAAGATAATAGAATACTACCGTATACATCAGGGGTTCTCTCCGTTGAAATCGCCCGATATTCTGAAAATGTTGTTCGATTAAATGCGCTAAGTTTGTCGGGAATGAAAAAATAGCTTACATTTGCACTGCCTTAGCGCACATGTATGCGTAAAGAGGATGTCTCCGTAGTTCAATGGATAGAACGAAAGTTTCCTAAACTTTAGATTCGGGTTCGATTCCCGGCGGAGATACAAAAAGCAGAAGCGGCAAATATGCAATAGCCGCTTCTGTTTTTTTGTATTGAAGATTATTCGCCTGTTTCGTAGTCCGATGCGACAAAAACAGCAGGCAGCAACGTGTTGCTTTCTATTTTTGCATCGGCACCCTTAATGGCGAGAAGAGCCAGCCCTATAACCGGTAAAACGAAAGTGCAGCCGAGGCCAACGCCCAATCCTGTCGCCAACCCTTTTTTGTTTTTCCCTTCCTTGTGCAATTCTCTCCCCCTGAAAGCGTTATCGTTTGTCCGTCGACAGCCGTGGTGGAAATACATTTGTCCCGTATCCGTCCCCGCAGGGCAATAAAAAAGCCTAAAATGCTATATTCAAACATTTTAGGCTTCGTGGTCCCACTAGGGCTTGAACCTAGGACCCCCTGATTATGAGTCAGATGCTCTAACCAACTGAGCTATGGGACCTCTTTTTGGAGTTCGTTCCGAAAAGCGGTGCAATATTACTGCTATTTTTTGAAACGGCAAAATATATCGCCTGTAAATTGAAGATTTTTTGTTTTTTTATCAAATAAGGCTTTCCGTTCCGGCAATTTGCTGCGGATGTTGCCTGATTAGGCATAAAACGGTTATCTTTGTGGGCGAGGCGCATATGTGCGGGAGCAGTACAGATATGTGCCGGAAACGTTTTTTTCGACAAAAAAGCATGACACGCGAGTACAGTACCATAATATTCGATTTGGGCGGGGTTATAATCGACCTCGACAAGTCGCGATGCATAGAGGAGTTCGAGAAACTGGGATATGGAGACATATCCGACATGTTGGGAAATTACAAGCAGTCGGGCGAATTCCTTGCCCTTGAAGAAGGGAGGATAACGCCAGCTCAGTGGCGCGACGCTGTCAGGGAGAAAGTGGGGCGTCCTCTCTCCGACAGGGAGATAGACGACGCCTTCAATGCCTTCCTGGTTTCTATCCCTCAGGCAAAGTTGCAGATGCTTTCGGCCCTGCGCGCTAAATACCGCATAGCAATGCTCAGCAATACCAATGCGGTGATGTTCGAGGGGCGCATTCCGGAAATGTTCATCGAGGCGGGCGGCCGGCCCATGGAAGAGTATTTCGACGACATATACGTATCGTACCGTATGAAAATGACCAAGCCGTCGCCCGACATATTCAGGGCCGTATCGTCCGCGTTGGGCGTTCCTCCGGGCGAAACGCTCTTCGTCGACGATTCCGCCGCCAATATAGCCGCCGCATCGCAGTTGGGGTTCAATACCCTGCTTGTAGAACCGTATACCGATTTCTCGGCAAAACTGTCAGTAAAATGAAAACACTCTTCGCACCGCATTCAGGACTGCCCGGCATAGTGGCAGGCATAGGTTTTTTCGACGGCGTCCATTCCGGGCACCGTGCATTGATTTCGGAAATCAGGGACAAGGCGGCCGAAAAGAAATGCGCATCGGCCGTAGTAACATTCCGCAACCATCCGCGGCAGGTGCTGCACAGCGATTACCGCCCGGTTCTGATAAACACGTTCGAGGAACGCATGCAGCTGTTGTCCGAAACCGGCATAGACTACGCCATAGTGCTCGATTTCGATGCCAGGATGTCCGAGATGACAAGCCTCGGCTTCATGCTGTATCTGCGCGACCACTATTCCCTCAAGGGATTGTTCATAGGGTATGACCACCGTTTCGGGCATAACCGCAGCGAAGGGTTTGCCGACTATCTCCGGCATGGGGCGGAGGTCGGCGTGGAGGTGTACAGCTCCTCGCCCGTATATGCGGGAAGTGTCCCGGTAAGTTCGTCGGCCGTTCGCCGGTTTCTGCAGGAATGCGATGTGGAGCATGCCGCCCAGATGCTTGCCTACCGCTACTTCCTGAGCGGCAAGGTGGTTTCGGGTTACGGCATAGGGCGGAAGCTGGGTTTCCGTACGGCAAATATCGAAGTGGAGGACATGCACAAGCTGATACCGGGAAACGGCGTATACGCCGTATATGTTACCCTGCCCGACGGGACAGAGAAGAAAGGGATGCTTAATATTGGCCGCCGCCCTACCGTGCACAATAGCAACGAACGCTTTGTTGAAGTGCACATATTCGACTACGACGGGAATCTCTACGGTACGACCCTTACCGTATCGTTTGCCGGATACCTGCGCCCGGAACGCAAAATGGCCGATATGGAGATGTTGAAAAAACAGCTTGAGGAGGACAGGGAAAAAGCCCTCGCCGTGTTGCGTTGACGGTCGGGAATACGCCTGGGCGGGTTGTCGCCAGGCAAGTAATGCAAAAGAAGAGTCGGAACGGGAAAAGGGTTTGCTTTTCCCGTTCCGACTCTTTATATCGATATGCCGCAAGAAGCCGGCTTTCCCCCGGCCGAGTCGGAGTGCGGCGCAGTTCCTGTCAGGCCTGCTCCTCTTCCTTTTCCTGTTGCTGGATAGGAATTTCCCGGGCAAAACTCTCTTCGAGCGATATCAGCGTTTCGGTTTCCGAAACGCCCGGAATCTCCTGAATCCTGGCATTGACAAGTTCCATAAGGTGTTCGTTGTCGCGGGCATAGACCTTGCACATCATGGTGTAGGGCCCTGTGGTAAAATGGCACTCTACCACTTCCGGTATCTTCTCGAGTTCCGGGACAACGAGTTTGTACATGGAGCCCCTTTCCAGTTTCAGTCCTATGAAAGTGCAGGTATGGTAGCCGAGTATCTTCGGGCTTACGTGATACCCCGACCCGATAATTACGTTCATGTCGATAAGGCGTTGTATCCTCTGGTGTACGGCGGCTCTCGATACTCCGCACTCTGCGGCCACGTCTTTCGACGGGATACGGGCGTTCCGCATTATTATCGTCAATATCCTGCGGTCTAAATTATCTATCTTTTCCATTTCTAAAACTGTATGGCAGAACGGGCGGATGCCGAGCGGCAGAAAAAAACCGGAACTCCCCGCAGCCGGACGCCCTCTGCGCATGTATCGGTCAGCAGCCGTCCGTTATCTATCGGGTTTTACGGCAAAACGATGCAAACGTGAGGCGGCGGATGCAAACAGAAACGGCCCGGTTATGTCCTTGCATAGCCCGTATCGCTATTTTGGTAGCAAAAATACACAAATATTTCAATCCTGCCCGCAATAAACGAAAAAAGTGTAGCAAAAAGCTACACTTTTTTCGTTTTATCGAACCATTTATTATTCGGCCTCTTTTACTATCTCTATCAGTTCAACATCAAATACAAGCGAACTTCCGCCCGGGATAGGTCCGAGACCGTTGTCCCCGTATGCAATGTCGGACGGGATGTAGAGAGTGAATTTCGAGCCTACGGGCATCAGCATAAGCCCTTCCTGCCATCCTTTGATAACCCTGTTCAGCATCATTTCCTGCGGTTTGCCGCGTTTGTAGGAATTGTCAAACTCGGTACCGTCCAGCAGTTTGCCTATGTAGTTTACCTTCACGTGCGAGTCGGCGGCCGGTTTCTCGCCCGTACCCATAACCTCTATCTTATACATCAAACCGCTTTCGGTCTTCTGTATGCCGGGTTCGTCGGCAAGTTTCTCGAAGTAGTCTTTTCCCTCTTCCTTGTTCTTCTCTACCTCCTGGGCCCTCTTCTCGGCGAGTTTGGCGTTTATCGCCCTCCCGGTCTGCTGGTAGATATTGGCCACCTGTTCCTCGGTGAGGAGCAGCGAAGCTGTATCGCCGGCCAACTGGGCATTCATGGCCTTCAATGCAATATCCAGAGGAATGTCGTAGTCCAGGTCTTTCTTCAGCTGGGCAATGATATCCTGCGTCTGTTTCCCCATGGCCATGCCGTATGCATATGCCAGGCTGTCCTCGGCCGTGGCAATGGCGACAGGCGATTTGCTGCATTCGGTTTTTGCCTCTTTCTTGTTTTTCCCCGCTTTTTTCGCCTGGGCCGGCAGAGCCAGAACCAGACAAAGCAGAATTGCAATATAATTTCTCATATACGTTTATTTTACTTCCAGAAGTTCTACATCGAATATAATTACGGAGTTGGGCTGAATCTTTTCACCTGCCCCGCGAACGCCGTATGCAAGGTCGGCCGGAATTATAAACTGGTATTTTGCACCCGGCGACATAAGCTTGAGCCCTTCATTGAATCCGGGGATGAACTGTCCTACGCGCGCATTGATATTGTTTCCCTTGTCGAATTCCGAACCGTCGATAAGCGTGCCGCGGTAGTTTATTTTTATATTTGCGTTATCCGTAGCCTTCTTTCCTTTACCCTCTTTCACAACTTTGTAAAGCAGCCCGCTCTCGGTCTTTTTCACGCCGGCTTCTTTTTCTTTCTCTGCAAGGAAAGCCTCTCCTTTTGCCAGATTCTCTTTAGCTATCGGTTCTTCTGCAAGTCGGGCTTCTTCTTCGGCCATCTTCTTTGCAAACAGCCTGTCCCTGATAGCAGCATATACGTTGTTCGCCTCATCTGCCGAGATTGTAGTGCTGTCCTCGTTTACTGCGGCGGAAAATGCGCTCATGAAAACGTCATAGTCCATATCCGCCCCCAGGACGTTGCTTTCATATTTCAGTCTCATCTGGGTAGCCATACCCACCGATGCGCCTGCGCGGTAGGAGTATTCCGAGCTGTCGGCGTTGAGTGCAGCGTTGAACCCTTTCAGGAAAGCCTTTATTTCAATATTGGGGTCGTTTTTGAGCTGCGTAATATACATGTTGGCATAAATAAGCCCTTCGGCATAGCTCAAACTGTCTTCGGTTGTCTTAAGTTCGCAATTGCCGTACTTGCTGCAAGATGAAAGGCCGGCGCTTATTATTGAAACGGCCAGTGCGGCACTGAAAAAAAATCTTCTTTTCATGGTAAGGTAAATTTATTATAATACTTTTAGTAATTCCACATCGAAAATAAGGGTGGCGTTAGGGCCTATCGCCCCGCCCGGGGCATTCTCGCCGTAGGCAAGTTCCGAGGGGATGAAAAGTCTCCATTTTGCCCCTTCTTCCATAAGCTGCAGGGCCTCTACCCAGCCTTTTATAACCTGGTTTACGCCGAATACGGCAGGTGTCCCGCGCTGAACGGAGCTGTCGAACACCGTCCCGTCTATCAGCGTTCCGTGGTAGTGGCACTCTACGCGGTCGGAAGCCGACGGTTTCTTTCCGTTCCCCTTGCGGAGAATTTCGTATTGCAGGCCGCTGGGGAGAGTCTGGACCCCTTCGCGTTTTTTGTTCTCTTCAAGGAAGGCCTTCCCCTCCTTGAGGTTCTTCTCGGGAAGTTCCTTTTCAAGTCTCTCGAAGTAGTCGTTTATGGTTTTCTTGGCTTCATCGGCCGAGATTGCGGTTTTCCCTCCCCCGTATATATCCTTTATGGCGGTTGTGAAATCGTCTATGTCCAAATTTGAAATTCCGGAACTTTTAAGGCTGTTTGCGATATTCATCCCGATAGCGTAACTCAGTTTGTCCATTTGAAAAACGTTTATTTAATAGTATGTATTAAAACCGGCCCTTCTCAATGTGTTGAAACAACGCGGAAAGCCGATCTGTTTTTGAAACTTCGGCGAAGATAGAGATTTTTTGCAGAAACATTACAATGGGCCGACAAAAAAATATATAAATTTGTAACAGTCGGCAAGGCCGAAACCCTTTGATTGGCAGAGTAAACGGCTATAGCCGTAAATATCGGCCCGAAGCGGGCGTAGGCGTAACGGAACAAATACGTGTGTTATGAAAAAATTGGTAGTATTGACGGGAGCGGGTATGAGCGCGGAAAGCGGGCTTGCCGTATTCCGCGGCAGCAACGGGATGTGGGACAAGTACCGCATAGAAGACGTGGCTACCCCCGAAGGGTGGTACAGGAATCCCGAACTGGTACTGGATTTCTATAACCAGCGTCGGCGCGAGTTGCTTAAAACCGCTCCGAATGCCGGGCATAAAGGTCTGAAAGATCTGGAGCGCAGCTACGATGTGCGCATAATAACGCAAAATGTCGATAACCTGCACGAGCGGGCGGGCAGCAGCAACATAATCCACCTGCACGGCGAGCTTATGCTGGCGCGTTCCGTAAAGGACGAGAACGTAAAGGTGGAACTTTCGCCCGACAACTGCGATATACACGTCGGCGATACCGCTCCCGACGGAGCGCAGCTGCGCCCGGACATAGTATGGTTCGGTGAGGCCGTCCCGATGATGGACAAGGCGGCCGAATGGGCTTCCGGGGCCGATATATTCGTCGTAATAGGCACATCGCTCAACGTCTACCCGGCCGCCGGGTTGCTGGCATACGTAAAACCCGGCGTACCGGTCTATCTGATAGACCCGAACGAGGTGAACGACCCCTACCGGAAAGTAACCCGCTACATACGCAAAGGTGCGTGCGAAGGGGTAAAGGAACTTATGGGCCTGCTCGCCGGTAACGGAACGGCTCGGTAGGAGGCATTGAAAGATGCGGGGCGGCGTTCTCCATGTTGCAGGAGCTGGCAATGCCGGCATCCGGAAAAAGCGAATCGTCCGGGAGGGGTGTGTCCATTTGCATGCAGAGCATCCCCTGTCATACAGAAACGCCGTATTCCCGTCCTTGAGCAAGGACCTGGAATACGGCGTTTCCAATATCCGGCATGAAACCGCAGGCGGCAGAGACGGTGCAGCCTAACCTTGCGCCCGGTTGCCGGCAGCCTTTTCGGCCTCCTTTGCAATGCGCCCGGCTATATCGTTGAAAATTATCCCCGTGGCAGTATCGGCAAGCGCAATCGGTTCGCCCGAATCGCCCCCTTCCCGGATGCCCTGTACAATAGGCACTTCCCCGAGTAGCGGTACATTCATCGATTCCGCCAGTCTCTTGCCCCCCTCTTTGCCGAACAGGTAATACCTGTTCTCGGGGAGTTCGGCCGGGGTAAACCACGACATGTTTTCTATTATTCCCAGAACCGGAACGTTTATGTGCGGGTTGAGGAACATGTCTATCCCTTTTCTCGCGTCGGCCAGAGCCACCTCCTGCGGGGTGGTAACGATTACCGCCCCGGTCAGTTTTATTGTCTGTACAATGGTAAGGTGTATGTCGCTCGTGCCGGGAGGGAGGTCAAGGACAAGGAAGTCCAGGTCGCCCCATGCGGCTTCTGTAATAAGCTGTTTGATAGCGTTGCTGGCCATGCCGCCGCGCCATACCGTTGCGCTGCCCTTGTCTACGAAAAAGCCTATCGACAGGATTTTCACCCCGTACTTTTCAATCGGTTCAATATAATCCTTCCCGTCTATGCTTACGGCTACTGGGCGGGCTTCCTCCACATCGAACATCTTGGGAATCGACGGGCCGAATATGTCCGCATCCAGCAACCCCGTTTTATATCCGGCGCGGGCCAGGGCAACCGCTATGTTCGACGATACCGTCGATTTTCCTACGCCCCCTTTTCCCGATGCCACGGCAATTATGTTCTTTATGCCCGGCAGTACCGGCCCGTCGCTGCGCTCTACCGAACGGCGGAACTTGGGCGTTATGTTCCCGGCAATCTCCACCTCTTCCCCCACGTATGTACGGACTGCCGTTTCCGCAGCCCTTATCATGGAGCGGATAAAGGGGTCGTTCGAGCGGTCGAATATAAGCGAGAACGAAACCTTGTTCCCCTCTATTCTTATGTTGTCCTCAACCATCCCGGCCGAAACCAGGTCTTTCCCGTTCCCGGGGTAGCGCACCGTGGCAAGTGCATCCAGAATCAATTTAGGATAAATTGTCATTGCTGTCGTTGTTTTTTATCTGACCGCCGCCGCGACGGCTGCGGTTGAAACTTCTGTAATCGTCGAATTCAATCTCTATGTCCGGTTCGGTATAGACGGTGCGAGGTTCGCATACAAAGCAGATGTATTTTATCTTGAAACCCCGGTCGAGCCATTGCTGTTCGTAAAAGGTCCTTATGTCGGTTATGGCGCCCGTGAACTCCGAGTTGTACAGGTCTTCCGTTTCGGCGAGCACTTTCAGGCCGTTGCATTTTACCGTCTCCGAAGTATATTTGAAAAGGAACGGGCTGTCGGTTTTGAGGTGGACAAGGCCGCCCGGTTTCAGCAGTCGGGCGTACCGTTCCAGAAAGACGGTGGAGGTAAGGCGTTTCCTTGTCTTCTTCATTTGCGGGTCGGGGAAGGTGATCCAGATTTCCGCCACTTCGCCCTCTTCAAAAAAATACGGTAGCAGTTCTATCGACGTGCGAAGGAAGGCCGCGTTGGCCAGCCCCGTTTCAATGGCCTCTTTGGCCCCGCTCCATATGCGCGCCCCCTTTATGTCGACGCCGATGAAGTTCTTCTCCTTGTCGTTCCGGGCCATGCCAACGGTATATTCCCCCTTGCCGCACCCGAGTTCCAGAACAATCGGGTTGCCGTTGCCGAAAAAGCGTTCGCCCCATTTACCCTTCATGTCGAATCCTTTCTCTTTAAGAACCGAAAAAGGGTATTGGAAAACATTCCCGAATTCCGTTATGTCGGCGAATTTCTGAAGTTTGTTCTTTCCCATTTCTTGTTACCGGTTTCCTTCCATATGAATAATGTTCTCCACGAGGAACAGCGACTTTATTTCCGTTTTCGGAATCTCTATGTCGTCGTAATTCGGGTTTGCGCTTCTCAGTATTACCGTTTCGGGGTTCACGTGTTTGCGGATATACTTTACCATGCGGTAGTCTTCCAGGACAACCACGTAGATGCGTCCCCAGTAGATGAGGTTGTTCTTTACCTCGCGAATAACCAGCATCTCCCCGTTGTTTATGACCGGGCTCATGCTGTCGCCGCTCACCTTCACAATATGGCTGCTGCGGCTGATTGACGGCAGATCCAGGCTCCCCACTATATGTTCCGAGGAGAATTCCAGGGCTCGTCCTGAAGGTCCGGCCGTAACGTCTATATCGTATACCTTGGTGCCGCAGGCATCGCCGTCCTTTAGCATTTCGGGGTGTATGGTAATGCTTCCCGACGGGGAGGGGGCCGGTTTCAGAATGTATTTTTCGCCCTCCCCCTCTGTGAGCCATTTTTTTGATATGCCGAGCCCCACTACTATCTTATTGACAAGGACATCCCCCACTGGCAGCCTGCCGTTCAGCTGCTTCGACAGGTTCGACCTGTCGGTCCGAATCCTGTCGGCAAACTCGTTTTGGCTGATACCCAGTTCTTTAATCAGTTCCTTGACTCTCGATGCAATACTCTCCATGCAGAGACGATTTAAAAAGCGGGCTGCTGCTTTTTTATAAATATAACAGCCTCCGCATTACCGGTTCTATTACTTTAGCGGCATGCAGGAAAACGAAAGCCGACAATCGGTACGGTTCGGAAAGCAATATCCGGTTTAACCGTATCGGGCGGCCTGCGGCGGCCCTGGCGCGGCGCGGAATGCGGCGTGTGGCGTTCCGTTCCCCTGTTTCCCTGTTGCGGCGCTTTACTGCAAAGATAAGCCAAATATTTGTCATACGAGCGAAAAAATAAACAAAAAGTACAAGAAAATAGTATATATCTGAAATTATTGGTTTCCGAGGGTGCTTTTTTCCGGCATTTTCCCGCGCTTCAAGACAAGCGGCCGCATTGCGGCAAGGACAAGAGAGAGGAACGGATTCAGGTTTGGACAACCCGAAAGCCCGGGATGATACGAGGATGAAGCATGGCCGGCGATATCGGTATGGAGAAGGTAGATGCAGAGAGAGGGGCAATGTTGTGTGCGGCGCATTTCATAGCCGGATATGAAAGACTGTTGCCGTCGCACGGTGGCAGGTATGCGGCCGATTACGATACTGAAATAGACGGGATTCCCGTAACGTTGTCGTGTACCTGTTTCCGTGCGCAAGCCGGTAGCGGCCGCATACGCGATTTCCGTTTCAGGATTGAGGGAACGGGAGGCGACGAGGGTGTAGAAGTGGGAGGGGACTACCTTGCCGCCTGCAAACTGGCGGCACAGTTCATAAACACGTATCTCGGTTTGTCGGAAACCCGGACGGCCGCCGGCGGACGGCGGAGCGGGGACGGCCTTATGCCGTCCCGACACGAAGGTGTCGTAAAAAGGAGCGGGGCGTCTTGAAGTCAAGACGCCCCGCCGTGTTATAACTGTCAATCAGGGATTGGTTGTGTTATTTCACTTTGTCCATGCAGCAGATAAGGTCGAGAACCTTGTTGGAGTAACCGATTTCATTGTCATACCACGATACGACTTTTACGAAAGTATCGGTAAGGGCTATACCTGCTTTTGCATCGAAGATGGAGGTGCGGGTATCGCCGAGGAAGTCGGACGATACTACTGCATCTTCGGTGTATCCGAGGATACCTTTGAGTTCGCCTTCCGAAGCCTCTTTCATGGCTGCGCATATTTCAGCGTAGGTAGCCGGTTTTGCGAGGTTTACGGTAAGGTCTACAACGGAAACGTCGAGGGTCGGAACGCGCATCGACATACCGGTAAGCTTGCCGTTAAGAGCCGGGATAACTTTACCTACAGCCTTTGCTGCACCGGTAGAAGACGGGATGATGTTGCCGGAAGCTGCGCGGCCGCCTCTCCAGTCTTTCATCGACGGACCGTCAACGGTCTTCTGGGTAGCTGTGGTAGAGTGAACGGTGGTCATCAAACCGTCCGTGATACCGAATTTGTCGTTCAATACCTTGGCTATGGGAGCAAGGCAGTTGGTGGTGCAGGAAGCGTTGGAAACTATGGGCTGACCTGCATATGTATCGGTGTTTACGCCGCATACGAACATCGGGGTGTCGTCTTTCGACGGAGCCGACATAACAACACGTTTCGCTCCGGCTTTGATGTGAGCTTCTGCTTTTTCTTTGGTAAGGAAGAGACCGGTCGATTCTACAACGTACTCTGCGCCTACTTCGTCCCATTTGAGGTTTGCGGGATCTTTCTCGGCCGTTACGCGGATAGCGTTTCCGTTAACAACGAGTTTTCCGTCTTTAACTTCGATAGTTCCGTCGAACTGTCCGTGCATCGTGTCGTAACGAAGCATGTAAGCCATGTACTCAACATCGATAAGGTCGTTTATACCAACAACCATAATGTCATTTCTTTTCTGGGCTGCACGGAAAACCAAGCGTCCGATACGTCCGAAACCGTTAATACCTACTTTAATCATTGCTTTAAACTTTTAAAGGTTCTATAAAATAAAAATCTGATAACTTCAAATTGCGCCTACAAAGTTACGATAAATTTTCATATACAATGCAAGCCAAAACAAAATAAAAATTGCAATAACTTCAAATTTATGGCGCAATCGGTAGCAAAACAGCATCGGGCAAACAAAAAACGGCGGCATTTGTCAAGCGGGCCGGACAAAAACGGTTTCCTCCGCCATCCCTGCCGTTAAAGGATGCAGGCGCAAGGTGCGGCCGTACATGCCCGGCATCTTCCCGCAGCCTTTCCTCCCCGGCGGGATAATATAAAAATAAAAAATACAAACAGTTTGTATTCAGAACATTGGTTTAAAAAATAGCATTCTTTTACATGTAACCGTTTGGCCGCTCGGATATAATACATATATTTGCGGGGCTTTGCCTGCAGTATGTGTGGCAAAGCCGTAATATACAAGGACAAGAAAACAAACAAAGCTAAAATGGCAAAAGTAAAATTTTACAAAACCCCCGACATCCCGTTGGAGATGCACAAGGTAAGGATAGTGCAGAAACTTTTCCTTCCCAAAGTGGAAGACCGTGTAAAGTACATGAACGAAGCGGGCAACAACACGTTCCTGTTGCAGAACCGCGATGTATATATGGATATGCTCACCGACAGCGGCGTGAACGCCATGAGCGACCGCCAGCAGGCCGCCATGATGATAGCCGACGACAGCTATGCCGGCTCGGAGACGTTCAACCGCCTTACAAGCAAGCTCACAGAGATATTCGGCACCCGCTACTTCCTTCCCACCCACCAGGGGCGCGCGGCTGAAAACATCCTTGCCGAGGCATTCGTAAAACCCGGCAGCATAGTGCCGATGAACTTCCACTTCACCACAACCAAGGCGCACATAACGAGGCTGGGCGGAATTGTTGAGGAAGTGATAATCCCCGAGGGGCTGCAGGCCACGAGCGACCTCCCCTTCAAGGGCAATTTCGATATACCCCGCCTGCGTGCACTGATAGAAAAGGCAGGGGTCGAGCGCATACCGTTCGTCCGTATCGAGGCCGGGACGAACCTTGTAGGCGGCCAGCCCCTTTCGCTCCAGAACATGCTTGAAGTAGCCGCCCTTTGCAAGGAGTACGGCATACTCTCCGTACTCGACGCATCCCTTCTGCAAGACAATCTCTACTTTATAAAGGTACGCGAGGCAGCCTGCAAGGACATGACCATTCGCGAAATAACCCGCAAGATAGCCGACAACATGGATATAATCTACTTCTCGGCACGCAAACTCGGATTCGCACGCGGAGGAGGAATCTGCACGCACACCGAAGAACTGTGTCTGAAGATGAAAGAATTTATCCCGTTGTACGAAGGCTTCCTCACATACGGAGGAATGTCGGTGCGCGAGATGGAAGCAATCACCGTAGGTCTCGAAGAGACTATGGACGAAGATATAATATCGCAAGGCCCGATGTTTATCGAATACATGGTAAACGAACTCGTAAAATACGGCGTACCCGTAGTAACCCCGGCCGGAGGATTGGGATGCCACCTCAACGCATCCGAATTCGTACCGCACATACCACATACCCAGTACCCCGCAGGAGCGCTCGGAGCAGCCCTCTACATTGCAGGAGGAGTACGCGGAATGGAGCGCGGTTCAATCTCCGAGCAGCGCGAACCCGACGGAACAGAACGCTATGCCGAACTCGAACTGTTGCGTTTGGCCGTACCCCGCCGCGTATATACCCTGTCGCAGATAGAATATGCGATAGACCGCGTAAAATGGCTGTACGACAACCGTAATCTGGTAGGCGGCCTCAAATTCGTAGAAGAGCCGGCAGTGCTCCGCTTCTTCTTCGGACGATTGGCTCCCACATCCGACTGGCAGCAGAAACTCGCCGACAAGTTCCGCGCCGATTTCGGCGACAGCCTCTAAAAAGAGCAGAGACGGAAAATGTGTCCCAAACATAATCCAACCCGGTTTGCCATACGGCAGACCGGGTTTTTAACTGTTGGAAAATCCGGGACATAAATACAGGATTTAAATATTTAAAACAGATGTAGCCACTGTCTATATAAGAATAAACAAAATTCGGCAAATCAAATTTTTTGTTTACAAAAATATATATAACTTTGACGCTGTTAAAAAGCAGATCAAACTTAAAAAACAGAAAAAAGAAGAACGGAAACAAATAAAATAGAAGAATAAAAGATATACATGCACAACTGATTATTTGATTCACTTAAATCTCGCAAATTTATCGAATCCATCAAATACAGTTTATTGCGTGTTCATACCTCGTATAGGGGCGTGAACCGGTTTTACTTATTTGAGGATTCGGGTAATGCGAGAACCTAAGTGAACAAATGAGTTTGAAACAGGTTCTCGCTCTTTTTTTGTCATAAAAGAATAAAACCTTAAAGCGATAAAAGGGCGGTTGAAGTAAAAAACAAACCACTGTAAAATAAATATTATGAGAAAAAAAAACTTACTTTATTCATTATTGAAACCGTTGGCTATGGCGGCGGTTGCAATACTTCCGTTAAATACGGTACATGCGCAAAGCACACCAAATATTTTTGCGGTTGCTGAGGACCTTAAGTTGGCATTGTCCTATGCGATACCCTTCTATCAACATGGCTATCAGTACACAAATACCAACTCTGTAGACGTATTTGCCGGCTACTACACGGTAAACCGCTCCACATTCCAGTATGGAAGCCCTCTGCCATTCACGTATTCCTGGCCTAACGATTATTATTCTTCGGCCGGAAACATAGGCCCGACCGCCGAACTTTATAATGCATATACATACTCCGAACAGTTAGGATACCCCGAATACAAGGCGATAGCGCAGATTGTATATGGTATGACGGCTTTGCGTGCAACAAACGTGAAAGGAGCAATATCATACATCGACAGTCGCAATTTAAAGCCTACGCGTCCTCTGGCATATCAGTCCCAGCAGGAAGCATACGACATGATACTTGCTGACCTTGACGAAGCGATAGCAACACTTGAGGAAGAACAACCCGATGCCTCAACATTGCGAGCCATAGAAGGCGATGACCTTGCACAAGGAACAGCAACAGCAGCATATTCCGGATACGACTGGCGAAACTGGGTAAAGTTGGCAAACACCATAAAGTTGCGTCTGGCGATGTGTCTGGCAAAACCCGACCCCGAACTGGCGCGGCAGGTTGCAACCGAAGCGTTGTCGGGAACAGGTGTGCTTGATGACGACTTCGGTCCGACATGGGTTAAGGGAGAGACCGTACACCCGGCATATACAATATCATCTACAAAAGAAGGTTGGGCCGACTGCCGTATGAGCGCATCGATAGAAAACGCGATGAAGCGTCTCGGCAACCCGTTGATAGGAGTCTTCTTTACAACCAATTCGGGTCAGATAAACGACAAGACTACCGGAGTAACGATGCTCAGATCAGGCAATGATTATGTCGGCATTCGCCAAGGTGTAACAATGGAACCCAAGTCGGCAGGTGTAGGATATTATAACTTCTCCGAAGTAAACACCCCGGTAAAATATATCCGTCCCACATGGGTTTGCAGGGAAGAGGTATTGTTCCTAAGGGCCGAAGCAGCATTGCGCTGGGGTTTGGGCGGAAGCGCGCAGCAATATTACGAAGACGGAATACGTGCCGTATTTAACCGGTATGGAGTGTCAGAAGGTTTGGAAGAATACCTCGCCCGGGCTGAAACGGTCAAGGACAAGAATGGACGGGAGATAGACTATATTGATTATTATGTATATGAAAACAGTTGCCCCGGACGAATAGAGATTGGAGTAGCATGGAATGACGGAGATTCCGATGAAACCAAACTCGAGAAGATAATCACCCAGAAGTGGCTGGCCATGTTTCCCAACGGCGGGTACGAGGCATGGACCGATTTCCGCCGTACCGGATACCCGAGGCTGTTACCGGTGCCCGAGGAGAATCCGTGGACAGGAACCCCTTCGTTCCCCGTAGAGTTGCAGATACGGCGTATTCCCAATATATACTCGACCGATTACGATTTTTCTTTAGATAGTAACTATATCGGGCTTGATATATACGATGGGTCGCAATATATCAATCTAATAAAAAAAGAAGGAGTTTCATTGAATATATCTAATGCCTCGCCCGATGTTGTCGCGGTAGAGTTGATATGTGATAGTGAAACGGGGTGTAAACTGAAATTTACGCCAAAAGCCGTAGGCTATGCAGATATAACGGTTTACAGTTCATCGTGTAGAGAAGATGTATATGTGACGGTATCCGATAAAATGGAAATATCGGCAAATGAGGTTAAAATGAATGTAAACGGCAGTAATAGCATATATTTAAGTGTACATAACTCTTTATCTCAATACGAAGTTGAAACCTCTTTGACCCGATTGGATGGCAGTGGAAATGAGGTGTTGACGCAATACTCGATGGAAGAAGTACCATCTTCCTATTCCGATTCTACCAAGTACGAGATAACGTTTACGGCAGGCGATAAAGCCGAGGAACTGATTTTTAAGGCAGAAGTAGGAGGTCGCTCGAAAACAGTCCCCGTTTATGTAGGATACAATACATACCTGTCATTTACCACTATCGATCCGTCAAACCCGGGCGATGATATTGTCGATGTAAAAGCTTTTTTGCTGGATATAAGCAGTAGCAGTAATTTGGCATTCAATTTATATGTAGAGGGCGGGCAAGAGCCTTTACAGGAAGTATTGGATAAAGTCAAAGATGTAAGTAGTTATAAATACGAAGGAACCGGATATATCATGCTCGGAATTCCGGCAGTTACACCAAGTGCAGATGGCACATATAGCGTATCTGTTCCGGTATATTCAGGTATAGAAATAGGAGATGGAACGATAACGGTAAACATATTCGGTGAAAAACTGACAGCATCCGTATACATAGATGACGGAAAACGATATGACAGGGTATATATTTCGTTCTCGAAGCCGAATACATATACCATACCTCCGACGGAAATGACGCTTACCACAAGCAAGTTGGTATTAAGCGATGAATCGACGTTTACAATCCGTGTATATCACGACATATCGCCCGATAACAGAGCTCGATATATAGACTGGAAGATAACGCAAGGCGGAGATCCTGTCATAACCCCTGCCGGTCAGCAGTGTTCAGAAGATAACCTTTATACCGATTTTGAGTATGTTGTTTCAGGGATACCTGGTAAGGCTGTAATAAACTTCAACGTCTATAACCCGCAGGGCGAGTTGGGAGGAGAATATGCCGAGTATTTGAATCAAACCATTACGGCAACAGTTACTGTTGCCGACAGGGAATCGTTCCTGGTAAATTCAGTAACATTTGAATTCGATTTCGATAATATTGAAACTTCTGCTGCGGCACTGCCTCTCGAAGCGGTAATGGATCCTGTTGTATCATCAGTGGCGTGGCCGATAGAGTATTCCATAATCGAAGGTGCAGATATGGCGAGCATATCGCAAGGTTCGAGCGGACCATATCAGTTGAATATATCCAAGGCAGGGACAATAAAAGTTAAGGCGGAAGCCGGTCCGGAAGGTAACAGGAAGAGCGATATTTTGACCGTAACGGCAAAATTGAGACTTGATCAGATTGCCACCAAGCCTATGGAGATAACAAACGCACCTGCGTCGCTTTATGTAGGTGAGACCGGAACGGTAACGAAGCTTCTGCATGCGAACTATTCCGTTGTTGATGAAAGTCGGTTCACATGGAGTTCTTCCAAACCGTCAATACTGTCAGTCGATGGGAACGGGAATATTTCAGCCTTGGAGGAAGGTCGGGCAGAAATATCCGTTTCTGTAACTGACGATTACGGTAATACTGCAACCGACAGAAGAAGCATAGAGGTAATAAGGTTAGATATTAATGCCGACTTTAATACGTTGCCGGATAACTACTACGTGGTAGTTGATGGAAGTTCCTCGAATTTCTGGGTAGATACTGTAGACGGTTCGATAACCTATTACACTTTCTCTCTTGATAATGACATACTCGGTCGGGACGGCGTATATACCGTCGGTACCGATTTCAACGGAACGGTAACGTTCCCGTACAGCATGAAAGAAGCCATATGCAGCATAACCGGAGGAACGATAACCGTATCGGATGGTGTGGCAACATTCAATCTTACAGTATCGTACGGTTCGACAACCGGCAATATAACAGGTTCAAAACCGATATGTGTATTATAAATAAGCAAAAAACATGACAAGACAACGAACAAGAATAAATAAAACAGAAGCAATATGAAAAGATATATAGTGGCGATAGCCGTAAGCATAATATCAGCCAACATGACTGCGGCATATACAACCAATGAAGATTTAGAAAGGGAAAATGTAGAATCTGCATTAAGCGTATTCGGCATAGATGGACAAGATGCGGCAGGAATGCGCATGTATTTCGAAGGCGACCCCTCGATTTATCCGTGGGAGTACGATATGGATGAAAGTTCGTATCGTTACGGGTGGTTCGTACCGAAAAACTTTATCACAACCAGCGGTGTGGAAGAGATACGGGGCGCAACGGAGCAGAGTGCAAGGCTCTATCCTGTCCCTGCAACTTCTACCGTTACGGTAGCGGGGTGCGGAAGCGGTACGGAAATATCCGTCTATACCATAGGCGGGATGAAAGTAAAATCCGTGCAGTCGGTCGGCGACCGTACCGTAATCGACGTAACGGATCTGTCGTCCGGGATATACGTGGTAACGGCAGGCGCCGAGCGTCTCCGCATGATAAAACGGTAGTATTCCTGCCCGGAAAGGGAGCTGTAGTGAAAACTTTTGCAATACCCTTTGCCGTGGGTATTGGGGCTGTATGGTAAAATCCGTCCGTTCCTCTTGCATGGGGGGCGGACGGGTTTTCCGTAATGTGCGCTTTTTGCGTGCGGCAGCGGTGCGCGTCCTGTTTTTATTCCGGACACGCAGCATAAATCTTTCCCGATTTTATGCTAAATTCGCAAACGGAAATATTCTGCCCATAAAGACATGGAACTTGCAATAGGAATAATTGTCGGTCTGGCGATAGGCTTGGCCCTTTCGTTTCTGCTGGTACGGGGGCGCGATGCGCTTATTGCCGTCAAGGACAAGGAGAACGGACGCCTTGCCGATGAACTTTCGGCCGCTACGGCAAAACTTGCCGACGTAACGGAAAAATACAATGCCTCTGTGGCCGAAGGGTACGCTTCAAAGGCGGTGGCCGAAGCTAAAGAGGCGCAGTTCCGCGAACAGGAGAAACAGTTCGCCGCCCAGTTGGAAGTTGTAAAGGGGGAGTTCCGCGAACTTTCGGCCGAACTCCTTAAAAGGAAAACAATGGAACTCGGCGAACAGAACAAGCAGCAGCTTTCGCCCCTTATCGACTCGCTTAAGGAGCAGATGACCAAGGTGGAGGCCGGTATAAAGGAGGCGCGCGACAGGGGGGTGGAACAGAAAGCCTCGCTCGATGCGGTAATCCGTTCCATGATGGAGCGGACTCTTGAGATAGGCAACGAGGCCAACAAGCTGGCCGATGCGTTGCGAGGCAAAAACAAGACGCAGGGTATATACGGCGAACTGATTCTTGCCGACATATTGAAGCGGAGCGGTCTGAAGGAGGGCGAACAGTTCGTAAGCCAGGACATGATACGTGACCGCATGGGGCGTCCTGTCCGGAACGAGGACTCCAACCGCAAGATGATTCCCGACGTGATAGTGAAGTACCCCGGCAAGGACCTTATAATCGATTCCAAAGTCTCGCTTACGGCGTATGCCGACTGGTGCAACGCCGAAACCGACGAGGAGCGGAAGGCTGCGCTCAGACAGCACATAGCCAGCATAAAGTCGCACCTTAAGGAACTCTCCGACAAGAACTATGCCGCGTACCGCAAGGAGGCCGGGCGCAATACGCTTGACTATTGCGTGATGTTCATCCCGAATGAAGGGGCTTTCCAACTGATGCGCGAAGCAGAGCCGTCGCTCTGGTACGAGGCGTATTCCGACAAGATTATAATAACCAGTGAACTGTCGCTCTTCTCTCTGTTGAAGATGATAGAAAACTTCTGGATACAGGTTGAGCAGCAGAAGAATATGGAGGATATAGTAAAGGCCGCCGAAAACATGCTTGCGCGTGTAGGCGAGTTCTATAAAATGGTTGTCGACCTTGAAGAACAGTTTGCAAAAGTACAGGGCAAGTTGGGCGATGCAAAGAAAAAACTGCTCGACGGCCGGCAGAGCATAGCCGTTTCAGCACGGCAACTTGTAAAGTTGGGAGTGAAGCCCGACCCGTCGAAGCCCTTGCCGCTCCCCGACGGCGAGGTGGAGTAGGAGAGGTGCGCTTCTCCTTTCTGGCGGAAATTGACGAAGTACTAAACGGGAACGATATGAAATACGATTTTGATGAGATAGTGGAGCGGCGCGGGACGCAGTCGCTGAAATACGATACCGAAGCGAAGTTGTGGGGCAGGGACGATTTGCTGCCCCTGTGGGTGGCTGATATGGATTTCCGTACACCTCCATTCATAATGGATGCGATAAACGGCAAGATGCGGCAAGGGATACTCGGGTATACCGTTCCCGACGACAATTATTTCAGCGCGTTTACCGGATGGTCGGAACGCCGGTACGGGATGCCCCTGAAACGCGAAGAGATACACCATATCCCCGGCATAGTGCCCGGGATATACATGCTTGTGAACGCGCTTACCTCGCCCGGCGACAAGATTATGATACAGCCTCCCGTATATCATCCGTTCCGTCAGGTAACCGAAGCTACCGGACGGCAGGTGGTAAACAACCGACTGAAAATAGAGAACGGGCGTTTTGTAATGGACTACGAAGCCATGGAACGCGATATGCCGGGCTGCCGCCTCTTAATTCTGTGCAACCCGCACAATCCCGGGGGGCGCGTATGGAGCGCGGAGGAACTTTCGAGGCTTGCCGATATTGCCGCTGAAAACGGAACCGTGGTAATAAGCGACGAGATACATGCCGATATGACATTCCCGCCACTCTGCCATCTTCCGTTTGCCGCCGTCTCCCCGGCCGCACGGAACAATTCGATAACCCTTATGGCGCCTACTAAAACCTTCAATCTTCCGGGCGTGGTATCGTCGCAGGCAATAGTATTCGACGGCGGATTGCGCGAAAAGTTCTTTTCATATCTGGACAACAACCATATAGGGGGCGGCAACGTGTTTGCATATGCTGCCGCGGCTGCGGCTTATTCTCCTGAAGGGGAGGAGTGGCTCGGGCAGATGCTCGGGTATGTGCGCGGGAACATTGCATATATCGATGCTTTCCTGAAAGGGAACACCCCTAAAATAAAAGCGATGATACCCGAGGCTTCGTTCCTCGTATTCTTGGATTGCCGCGGGCTTGGGCTTGCCTCGCAAGGCGACCTTGAGGCGTTCTTCGTCAATGACGCCCGTCTCGGGCTGAATACCGGT
Source organism: uncultured Bacteroidales bacterium (assembly GCA_949297125.1). Taxonomy (GTDB): domain Bacteria; phylum Bacteroidota; class Bacteroidia; order Bacteroidales; family G3-4614; genus Caccoplasma_A. The sequence goes on along the minus strand of CASFRS010000003.1, from coordinate 7,387 downwards.
ACCATGTTCGGTCTCGGCGGCGAAGGGTGGATGCGCCTCAATGCAGCATCTCCCCGCAGCATAATAGAGCAGGCGATGCAAAACCTGGGGCAGGCATATGCTGCCCGCCGATTCTGATGCCTCTTTTTATTATATAATGTATAAAGGGGGGAGCGGAAAGTTTGATTTTCCGCTCCCCCCTTTTTCAGTAGCTTATGCTGTGTGCCGGCTGTTGTACGGCAGGGTGTGGCATCCCGTTACGGCTGTTTCCCGAAATATTTGTCCAGAATAACCTGCGCCGCCGTAAACGGGCTCTCTTCGGCATTCAGTACGGCACGTTCCTTTTCGGCAAGCAGGGCGGCAATTTCGGGGTTCTGGTAGAAGTGCGCCCGAAGCTGCTCTTCGATAGTCTCCGTAAGCCAGTATTTCGACTGTTCGTGCCGGCGGTGCTCGAAATATCCGTTTCTTTTGGTAAAGGCCATATAGTCTTCGATCATCTTCCAAACCTCGTCTATGCCTATGTCGTAGTACCCCGAGTATGTGAGTACCTGAGGCGTCCACCCCGACGGCGTGGGAGGGAACAGGTGCAGGGCATTCCTGAAATGCGCCTGGGCAAGTTTGCATTTTTCAATGTTGTTCCCGTCGGCCTTGTTTATTACAATTCCGTCGGCCATTTCCATGATGCCGCGTTTTATCCCTTGCAGTTCATCGCCGGTTCCGGCAAGCTGGATAAGCAGGAAAAAGTCCACCATGGAGTGTACGGCCGTTTCCGACTGGCCTACCCCGACGGTCTCCACGAATATCGTGTCGAAGCCTGCGGCCTCGCACAGTATTATGGTCTCGCGGGTTTTGCGGGCGACACCTCCCAACGACCCGGCCGACGGGCTGGGGCGTATAAAGGCCTCCCTCCTTTGGGAGAGTCTTTCCATACGGGTCTTGTCTCCGAGAATGGAGCCTTTCGAGCGTTCGCTGCTCGGGTCTATGGCAAGGACGGCCAGTTTGTGCCCTCCGTTTATTACATGCAGGCCGAACGAGTCGATTGATGTGCTTTTGCCCGAACCGGGTACGCCGGTAATCCCGATTCTTACCGATTTGCCCGAGTGGGGAAGACAGAGTTCTATTACCTTCTGGGCTATCTCCTGATGTTCGTGCAGGTTGCTCTCTATAAGGGTAACGGCCTGACTCAACATGCTTATGTTCCCTGCGAGAATCCCCCCGGCATATTCTTCCGCACTGTACAGGCGGCGTTTTGCCCGCTTCATCTGTCTCAGGTACGGGTTTACCGAAGGTTGTTGCGCAACGCCGCTGTTCACGTTCAGCCCGGCAAATTTTTCATCGTTTTCTATGTGTTCCATTTTCTCGAATAGCTTTTATCTGAACGAAGCCGTTATCTGTATTTGTGTCTCGGGGTTTACAGGGTCGTCCGTTATTATTCTGATCCGTTCGTTGAGCAGCCTTCTCGATTTGTCCAGTTTGCCGCCGTTTACGGTAACCGTAACAAGGCTGCTTTCGCCGCTTTCAATCTCCTTTGCCGCGGCTGTTGCCGACACGCATGGCGAACTGCTCTCTATTTTGCGTATATGCAGTGTGCTTTTCCCCGTGTTTGAAACCGTTACGTTTTCCGTAAACGGCTTCTCCCTTTCCCGCACCCCTGCATTCAACGCCCTTGTGCTTACCTCTATTGCGGGTGCATTGTCTTTTTCTTCCGGGGTGAGAGCGCCGAAGCGTTCTTTTACCTCTGCCGCGTACCTTATCGTGTCGGTAACGGTTTTCGTTGTGCTCCCGATGCATATTGCAATGCCTCCTCGCTCTTCGCCCCATGCACCCGACGAATCGTAGCAGAGCGTTATTGCCGTCTTCTCCCCGGGTTCGGCGGCAGCAGGCGATGCTGCGGCCTTTACTCTCCCTCCGCTACGGGGGAAGGTTATGGAAACCGGACGGTCGCTTCCGTTAACGGCCATTATGGTCCTGCAGGGTTCTTCGCCCTGTATCACGTTTCCGAACAGAACGTTCTCCGCAGTAAGGCGCAGCCCGTTTATTTCGTGAACATAACCTGCGGCTGAGAGGGTGTCGTCGCGTATAACGTTGCCCTCGACCGTCAGCAGCGTTTCGCCTGGCGGTATGTTCGATTTTACCCTTATTCCCCTGACGAACCGGCCGGGATACCCTTCGGCCGTGTATATTACCTTTACGTGCCCCGTGTCGCCCGGAGCGACGGGGCGGGCCGTGTATTCCGCCGCCGTGCACCCGCAGCCGCTTACCGTGCCGTATATGACGAGGGGGGCGTTGCCGTTGTTGGTGAACCTGAACCGGTGCGAAACGGTTTTGCCGCTTTCCGCAATATCGCCGAAATCGTAGTGCGTCCCGTCAAAGTCCATGGTCTGCGAAGCCCCCGTAATGCATGCCTGCAATAACAGCGCAGCCGTAACCACCTTGCGGATGATTGCGGCTTTCGCTGGATGTCTTCTGGTACGGCGTGTTACGGATGCCGTCATCGGAGATGCTTGGGGAAACTGTCCTGCAATCCGTTATTTCTTTATCTCGGGAATTACAACTCCCTTTATCTGCAGAATCTGCCTTACAGTCTGGGTCCCCGCCATTACGGTTGCCGTTACGTTCTTCGTAAACTGTCCGGGACGCCCCTTTGCGTGGTATGTTACCGATATCTTGCCCTGCTCTCCGGGTGCTATCGGGGCTTTGGGGTATGTGGGGGCGGTGCAGCCGCACGTGCTGGTGGCCTTTACTATTGAAATAGGTTCGGCACCTATGTTGGTGAAGATGAAGTCGCACGAAACGTCCCCGTCGGCTTCCTGTATGTTGCCGAAGTCGTGGGTCTGTTCGTTGAACTTTATTATGTCGCTCGCCTTGATTTGAGGCTGGGCGCTTGTCTGGGCCTGCATTGTCATGAAACATGCTATAAAGGCTGCCAGCATCAATGTAGTCTTTTTCATATCGTTGTCATTTATGTTTGGTTGCAGTTTTTACCGGAACGGATTGTCTCCGCTGTTTCACGGCAAAGTTACAATAATTGCCCGTATGCTGTTCTCCGACAGTGCTAAATAAATTAAAAGGCCTCGCTGCATTTTCTGTGCGGAAAAGGGGGAGAGAACCCTGTCATGTGCTGCCGGCCGGCTTGTGCCGGCGGCGGGCTATATGTCTATTGCCATTATATGGTCGGTCATTAAGAATCCGTTTCCTATTTCAAAGTCGCCGCTCTTTATTATTCTCCACCCCATTTTCTTGTAGAACTCCACAGTCCTGTTGTCGCGGTTTACGTTCAGTTCTATTCTCGCACCCGAAGGGGAAGCCGCGCGGGCATGGTCGAAAATTTTCCGCATCATCTCCCGCCCTATGCCGCGCCCGCGATAGTTCTCGTCGAGGTAGAGGCGTTGCAGGTGGAACCTGCCGTCGGCTTCATTCTCTATCCCTATATAGCCGCAGGGCACGCCGTCGCATTCTACTATATAGAATACGTTGTTGTTGTCCATCTGCTTCTCCAGGTTCTTTTCCGAATACATCCAGTCTATCATGTATTCTATCTGCTCCTGCGACAGCATTGTCCTGTATGTCTGGCGGAATATCCTGTCCCCCAGTTCGTGCAGCAGCGGAATATCTTTTTTTGTGGCTTGTGTGAATGTGGTCATTTTATTATCTCTGTCAGTTCATCTATGGTTACCTGTTTCTGTTCGCCCGAGGCCATGTCCTTGAGCGTGATAGTGCCCGAAGCGAGTTCGTTTTCCCCTACAATCGCCACAAAAGGAATCCCCTTGGCGTCTGCATACCCCATCTGTTTCTTCATTTTTGCGCATTCGGGGTAGAGTTCGGTGCTTATCCCGGCATTCCTCAGCCCGGCCGCATATCCCATTGCGGCTTTCATCTCCTTTTCCCCGAAGTTTACGAACATGATGCGGGTTGTCCGAAGCGACTGTTCCGGGTAAAGGTCGAGCTGGTTGAGCACGTCGTATATCCTGTCCGCCCCGAACGATATGCCAACGCCCGATACCCCGTCCATGCCGAATACTCCGGTAAGGTTGTCGTACCGTCCGCCGCCGGTTATGCTCCCGATTGCGACATCGGCGGCCTTTACCTCGAAAATTGCCCCGGTGTAGTAGTTTAGTCCGCGGGCAAGCGTCAGGTCGATGTCCAGCGTTGCGCGCAGGTTGTCTTTCCCGACAAGGCCGAGTATCGTTTCCAGTTCCTCTATCCCTTTCATCCCCGTTTCCGATGCGGCGAGCGTCTTGCGCAACGTGGCCAGTTTCCCGTCGTTGTCCCCCTGCAGCGTTATTATCGGGCGGAGCATTGCAATGGCGTTGTCGTCCACCCCTTTGCTGCTCAATTCTGCATTTACGTTATCAAGGCCTATTTTGTCGAACTTGTCGATAGCGACTGTTATATCGGTAAGTTTGTCGGGGTATCCTATCGTTTCGGCAATACCGCTCAGAATCTTGCGGTTGTTCATCTTTATTGCGACACGGATACCGAGACGTGCGAAAACTTCGTCTATCATCAGAATCAGTTCCGTCTCGTTCATCAGCGAATCGGACCCTATAATGTCGGCGTCGCACTGGTAGAATTCCCTGTATCTCCCTTTTTGCGGTCTGTCGGCACGCCATACCGGCTGAATCTGACACCTCTTGAACGGGAATGTAATTTCGTTGCGGTGCATAACCACGAAGCGGGCGAAGGGGACGGTGAGGTCGTAGCGCAACCCCTTCTCGCACAGCTGTGCGGCAAGGCGGGTGGTATCGCCGCTTTCCCAAAGCGATTTGTCGGCTTTCGACGTGAAATCTCCCGAGTTAAGGATTTTGAACAGCAGTTTGTCCCCCTCTTCGCCGTATTTCCCCATAAGGGTGGAAAGGTTCTCCATGGCAGGAGTCTCTATTTCCTGGAACCCGAACAGGTGGAAAACGTCGTTTATGGTATTGAAAATATAGTTGCGCTTGGCCGTTTCAACGGGCATGAAGTCGCGCGTTCCCTTAGGTATGGCTGGTTTGGTCTTCATCAATAGATAATTTTCCGTAATTCGATATCGGCTGCGAAGATACTAAATTGTAAAATCAATACGAAAAAATAACCCTGCAACATAATGCCGTTCCCCCGGAATGGCTGTTGCGTTGCATGTGCAGATTGCCCGAGGGGGTATATCGCCCTTCGTCCGGCAACAGAAAAACGGCATGGAGGGGCGTTGCGCAGAGGGGGGGGATGTTATAAATGGCGGTAGCGGAAGTGTTGCGTGGCGAACTTATGGCGGCTGCCTAAAAACGTATAGGCCGCCATCCATATCGACGTTGCGGCAAATACCCACACGTTTGGCGTTGCCGTGTTCAACAAGCCTTCCCGTAATGTTTCCGAGAACAGGACAGCCGGAGAGGCGGCAGTAAGTACCGCAAAATTGCACCATAACGCCGCTCTGTCCATGAAGCAGGTTGCAGGCTTGCTGTAATACCACAGCATGAAGCCTGAAAGGGCAATCAGATATGTATCGGGCGTAGAGGTCATTCCGAACAAAACCGCCCAACCGGCAAGGATGCCTGTCGCCCCGGCACGGAACGGGAAAAAAGAAGCCCTTTTCCTGCATCCGAAAACAATCAGGAGCAGGAATCCCAACATGGCGGTGCGTGCAGTCATGCTCCAGGCGGGCAGCTCGCGGAAGAGCGGCTTCAGGCAGGACAGCGTATAAAACGGGCCCGAAACTTCGCTCGCCGAAACAGAAGCGAACCATGTACGGTAGTACTCCGTCAAGTCGGCAAGCTGGAAACTCAAAAGAGGGGATGCGAAAAACGCGGAGGCCGCAATAAATGTATATCCGGTGTTTTTTAAAATTTTGGGGTAAAACGGCAGGGTGAGCAACTGAATTATTCCGTAGCCTCCCGAAAAGGCTGAAATCAGGATGACCGTTATGCCCCACTTGTAAAAGCCGCTTTCCAAAAGGGAAAAAGCGAACAGGGCAAGGCTGGCCGATACAATATCGAACCGGAACGAGAGTTGCGAGAAGATTGCCAGTGGCAGGAGGAAAAGGAAGAACCGGCATTTCTGTTCCGTCCGGATAGAATCCGGCAAAGAAAAAACCGCAAGAAAAAAGAGGCTCAGGTTGAAAAAGTTCCACAAATACGGGGCAATCCATTCCGGCAACAGGGCAAACGGCGCAAAGATAATGTTGAACAGGGGGCCGTATAAAAAGAGGGATGCCGTATCCCTGCCGTAAGGGATAACGCCGTGCCAGAAACTGTCGGCAGCCGACCGAAGAGTCTCGAACCCGGGATTCCCGGAATAGCCCGTTACCGCATATGTGGCCAAAATGGAAATCGCCGATGCTGCGGCAAACAGCCACCTCGGGTCTATGAATCTCTTTTTCCTTAACGACAAATCTCTGTTCATGGCATTAAAAAACAGCCGTTTCCCGTACCGGCCTTACTATATAATAACGTACAAATATAGCGAAAGGCGAGAGCAGAGGCAAATTTATTTGGCTATGCCGAGCCGCATCCTGTATTCGGCAGAGCCAAATTAGCGAAAGGCGAGAGCAGAGGCAAATTTATTTGGCTATGCCGAGCCGCCTCCTGCACTCGGCATAGTCAACCCTTACGGTTTGTCTCTGCTCTCGTTTGCATTATCTTTGCTGCAAAGCAGCGAAAATAAGCTGCACTCGGCATAGTCAACCCTCACGGTTTGTCTCTGCCCTTGTTTGCATTATCTTTGCTGAAAAAAAGGTGCTTGAAAAACGATGACTTATGGAACAGGAAGAAATACGCATAAACGAACATAACAAGCAGGAGTATCCGCCCATGCATACGGCCGAACATATATTGAACGCAACCATGGTAAAGCTGTTCGGGTGCGGAAGGGCGGTAGCCGCCCATGTGGAACGCCGGAAAAGCAAGTGCGACTATAATTTCGACCGCGAGCCTACGCCGGAGGAGATGGCCGAAGTTGCCGATGCCGTAAACCGTGTGATAGCGGCCGATATGCCAGTAACGGAGGAGTATGTCGATATGGAAGAGGCTGAAGGGCGTTTCGACCTTACGCGCCTCCCCTCGGGAGTAAGCCGTACATTGCGCATAATAAGGGTAGGCGATTATGACACATGCCCCTGCGCCGGAGCACACGTAAAGCGGACCGGCGAGATAGGGCGTTTCAATATGCTCGGGTATACCTATACGCCAGGCAAACTCCGTATCCGTTACAAGGTTGGGCTGTAATTTTTCCCGTACACGATTTTTTTGGAGCATCCGGTTAGTCTGCATTCAGGGGCGTGGAAGCGGAGGTAGGGGAAAAAGGGCGGAAAAAGAGGGAAAAACGGTAAAAATATAAAGGAGTAGGGTTCAGGCGGTTGGCGGATGCTAAACATTTTTTAACAAAGAAAGTCAGTAAAAAATTTGGAGGGAGAGGGGGGAGGGGTATATCTTTG
>CASFRS010000002.1 GCA_949297125.1 uncultured Bacteroidales bacterium | reverse complement strand
ATACACTCGCAAAATTATCCTTAAAAAATGCTTCCGAACTTCTAAAATACCTGAGTCCTGTCAAAGGTCCATGAAGAATCCATTAGCTACAATAAAACAAAAAGAAACCGACCTCAAAATTACTTTTGGGTCGGCTTCCTTTCCTGTGCTTGCAGGAGAAGGACAATTGCCTTTGTCTTTATTATCCGCACCTACTCATCCAGATCGTTTTTCAAAAAGGAGCTCTCTTCAATCATCCGGATTGTCAGTCCGAGTAACAAAAGTTCTGCCGGGAATGACGGGAGCTGCAACCGCCCGTAGTCATCAGGGGCACCCATTACGGTTACGGCTATGTTTCCGGCTGCGAACAGCAGCAGCAATACCGTTGTCCACGGTAGCCGTTTGCGTTTGCATATATACGCGACGACTATCCCTGCTGTTATGGCGAGCAATAACAGGAATGTCCCGGTGTTGGGGTTTATCGGCTCTGTCAGAATGAAAGGGACAATCCCCGATGCTATTCTGTATCTGTCGCGTGTCGAGTCGTAAAGCCGTTTATCGATGCCTTTTAAACTTCCGGCAATGGATTTCCTGCTTTCTTTTACGGCGTCGTTCATGCGCTTGCATCCGAATTCGTTTATGACCAGGAGGGCTTCTGTGTATATATTGAGCTCTTCCTCGGCGTTTTGCAGCGAATAGACGTATGTCTTAAACTCTGTGTCGGTTATTGCATCTATATCGAACGATCCGTTGTCGCGATCCATTACGTATTTGTTTATTATGCTTATGGCCGAGGGGGTAAATACCTCGTAGCTGCGTTTCATCTGATAGCTGTATCCGCAGAACAAAACCGTTACGGTTATGCTGCCTGCCAGACCGTTGTAGATTATTTTCCTGCTCCGTGGTTCTCTCCAGTTTCCTATAAGGTACATAAAGAAACTTACATGTATAATATATATGAACGAGGGACGCAGCATTACCAACAGCAGCATCCGTAAAGTGGAGAGCCATGCCTTTTTTGTCCCGCCTGTTTTTACGGCCGATATTGTAAAATACAGGTAGAATACCGAGCCCGATATTGCCAGTGATTCGGTAAGTATAATCGGAGGCCACGACGGCACTATTGGTATTACTCCGTATACGAAGGTAAGCCAGTATGCAACCCTGTCGCTCTTCAAAAGACTGGCCGTCCGGTAAACAATCCCTTTTTGTGCATCTCTTACGGAGAGATGCATGCTTCATATATGTTTTTCTGTCGGTAAGGGAGTCGTCCCGGACGGGTACGCGCCTATGGTTCAGGTATGTGCATGCGGCCGTTTTTTGTGTGCGCCCTGCGGGGATACGGTGTGTTGCCGGTTCGGAAAGTCAGGAAGCAGAAGCGCTTCGGCAGCAATGCACGTATGGGAAAACGGAAAAGAGGCCGGCCCTGAACTTTTTTCAGGGCCGACCTCTTCCGGTATTTTGCAGCCGGCGGCATACTGCCGACCGTTTTGTTACATTCTTTCGGGGACGTCGATTCCCAGCAGGTTCATGCCGTTCTTTACCACTTTCGCCACGTTGGCCGAAAGCAGGAGGCGCAGGTCGCGTTTTGCCGTGTCGGGCTCGTGCAGTATTGAGTAGTCGTGGTAGAACTGGTTGAATTCTTTTACAAGGTCGTAAGTGTAGTTGGCTATCAGTGCGGGGCTGTATGTGGCGGCCGCTTCCCCAACTATGTTCTTGAAGGCCTCTATGTGCTGTATAAGCGATACTTCCTTGTCGCTCAGTTCTGTTGCGGGGTCTGCCTGTGCGGGAAGCGTTATTCCGCTTTCCGCCGCCTTGCGGAGAACCGAACAGATACGGGCGTGGGTGTATTGTATGAACGGTCCGGTATTGCCGTTGAAGTCTATCGACTCCTTGGGGTTGAAGGTCATGTTCTTGCGCGGGTCTACTTTCAGTATGAAGTATTTCAATGCGCCCATGCCTATCATCGTGGTTATCTTGTCTATTTCTTCCGGTGCGCACCCGTCCAGCTTGCCGAGTTCGGAGGAGGTGGCGCGGGCCGTCTCAACCATTTCGTCCATAAGGTCGTCGGCATCTACCACGGTCCCCTCGCGCGACTTCATTTTCCCTTCGGGGAGTTCTACCATTCCGTAGGAGAAGTGCACAAGTCCCTTGCCCCATGCGAAACCGAGTTTGTCCAGAAGTATGGAGAGTACCTGGAAGTGGTAGTTCTGTTCGTTCCCTACCACGTATATCATCTTGTCTATGGGATAGTCGCGGAAGCGGAGTTTCGCCGTGCCTATGTCCTGTGTCATGTAAACCGATGTGCCGTCGGCACGGAGCAACAGTTTCTCGTCCAGCCCCTCTTCGGTGAGGTCGGCCCATACCGAGCCGTCTTCCTTGCGGTACATTACTCCTTTTTCAAGACCTTCGAGAACCTTCTCCTTCCCTTCGAGGTATGTCTCCGATTCGTAGTATATCTTGTCGAAGTCTACACCGAGGCGTTTGTACGTTTCATCAAACCCTGCATATACCCATCCGTTCATCGTGCGCCACAGCGAGCGGACCTTTTCATCGCCGGCTTCCCAGCGGCGCAGCATTTCGCGGGCTTCGTTCATAAGCGGCGAGGCTGCTTCGGCCTCCTCCTTGCTCATCCCTTTTGCCTGAAGTGCCTCTACCTCTTCCTTGTATTTGTTGCTGAACAGCACGTAAAAGTCGCCTATCAGGTGGTCGCCTTTCTTGCCCGCTTTTTCGGGGGTTATGCCGTTGCCCCATTTTTCCCATGCGAGCATCGACTTGCAGATGTGTATGCCGCGGTCGTTTACTATGTTGGTCTTTATTACGCGGTTGCCGGCGGCTTTGAGTATCTGTGCCAGGCTGTACCCGAGCAGGTTGTTGCGGACGTGCCCGAGATGCAGCGGCTTGTTGGTGTTGGGCGACGAATATTCTATCATTATCAGGGGTGCGTCGGCTGCCGCCTCTTTTATCCCGTATTTGTCGTCTGACGCTATGCCGTTCAGCTTTTCAACCCACGACGTCCCTGCAACGGTGAGGTTGAGAAACCCTTTGACTGCATTGTACCCCGTTATTTCAGCCGAGTTTTTCAGAAGGTATTCCCCTATCTCCGCGGCAGTGGCTTCGGGCGTTTTGTGCGAGGCTTTCAGAAAAGGGAATACTACCAGCGTCAGATTCCCTTCAAACTCCTTTTTTGTCTTTTGCAGTTGTATGGCTGGGTTCTCCTTGTCTATTCCGTACAGAGAGTTCAACGCTTCGGCTACTTGTGCTTTTATATTGTCCATTTGTCGCGATATTTTTCTGTTTTGTCGGGAGCAAAATTAATAAAAAGAGACGGGGTTGCAAAAAACGCCTCTTTTTGCGCCGGTATCCCGCGGCATTCCCCGTATGCCGCATGACGGACTGTCGCCTCTGCGTTGTGTCGCGTATACCCTTACGGAACTATAGCCTGGCGGGCCGGCTTGAATATGTCCGGATTTTGCTTAACTTTGTCTTTCGCCGCAAACTGGTTTGCCGGCTTGCGGAGGCTCTCTTATGTTTTACAAAAAAGGATTAGTTCATGCTTATGGGAAAACCGCTCCTGACTTTTTTGTCGCTTATATTCTGTCTTGCAGTGCAGGCTGCTGATTATCCGCTCGGCGAGTATACCGAGCTGGAAGATACCAAACCTGTCGATACTGCCGCATGGAAGGCATTGTCTCCGGGAATTCACTTTACGTGGGCGTCGAAGGACGTGCGGTATTCATACAAGAACGTGCCGGATGTCCCCGCCTGTACCGATACGGCCGTGTATGCGTGGCGCGGCGAGAGGGTTTCGGCGCTTGCCCTGATATACTCGGCCGATGCCGATTGCGAGGTCTCCCTCTCGTTGTCCGATTTCGTGGGCGGCGGGGGCAGGATAAGCGGGGCGGCCGAGGCCTCCTTTGTGAATTATGTCATGACCGACGCCCTTAATGCCGACGGCAAGGGGAGTTGCGGCGAGCGTCCCGACCACTCGCTTTACGACAGTTCGATGGTGGCCGACGTAATCGATATTGCGGACAGAAAGAGCTTGAAGGCCTGGCGCGTGCGTCCGGTATGGTGTACCGTTGAAGTGCCGCGCAACGTTGTGCCGGGCGAATACAGGGGGGAACTTTCCCTGATGCGCGAAGGCAAGGCCGTGGCCTCTCTTGCGCTCTCCCTGCAGGTAGTGGCGCGTACGCTTCCGGCCCCCCGCGACTATTCGTTCCATATAGACGTATGGCAACAACCCTATTCCGTTTCGCGTTATTATAAAGTCCCGGTGTGGAGCAAGGAGCATTTCGATGCCATGCGCCCCATGATGCTGGCTTTGGCACGTGCCGGGCAGAAGTCCATATCGGCCGAGATTATATACGAACCGTGGGGCGACCAGTCGCACGACAAGTTCGAGCCGATGGTGGAGACCGTTCTCAAACGCGACGGTTCATGGAGTTACGACTATACCGTTTTCGACCGTTGGGTGGAATTCATGATGGAGTGCGGCATCGACCGCGAGATAAAGTGCTTCTCCATGGTGCCGTGGGATATGTCGTTCAGGTATTGGGATGAAACCTCCGGGGAATACAAGATGCTGCACGCGCCGACCGACTCGCCCGAGTATGCCTCATTCTGGCGTCCTTTCCTCGAAGGGTTTGCGGCGCACCTGAAAGAGAAGGGGTGGTACGATATAACCACTGTCTGCATGGACGAAAGGGGGCTGGATGCAATGCTCGACGCCTACAATCTGCTTCAGGATGTGCTGCCGGGCATGAAGATGTCGCTTGCCGGGGTGTATCATCCCGAACTGGTGGACAAGTTGCACTACTACTGCGTAGATTTCGGCGAGCCGTTCCCGAAGGAGGAGATTGAGCGGCGCCGCGCCGAAGGGCGCATAACCACGCTGTACGCATGTTGCAGTACGGGCGTGCCGAATGCGTACACGTTTTCGCAGCCTGCCGAGTCGGCAGTGCTTCCGCTCAACGCATTGCAGCGCGGCTTTGACGGTTTCCTGCGCTGGGCTTACAACAACTGGGGCGAGGATCCGCTCCGCGACTCGCGTTACAGGTTGTGGGGGGCGGGCGATTCCTTTATGGTATACCCCGGTTTCCGTTCGTCGGTCCGTTTCGAGCGTTTTATCGAGGGGGTGCAGTGCGTGGAGAAGACAAGGATATTGAAAAAGGAGTTTGAGGCGGACGGCAATACCGGGGGGATTGCGGCTCTGGAGGCTCTGCTGGATGCTTTCGCGCGCGACAAGATAACGGCTTCGGGCGCGGCTGTTTCTGTAAATGCGCTTCAGGCCTTTTTGAACGGCTGCTCTGCCGCCGGCAACAAATGAATGATATCGGCTACGTTATAATATGAACAGGATTACTGAACTTTTCGACATAGAATATCCCGTAATACAGGGAGGTATGGTATGGTGCAGCGGGTGGCGGCTGGCCTCGGCGGTAAGCAATGCCGGCGGGTTGGGCCTGCTGGGTGCGGGTTCGATGCATCCGGAGGTTTTGCGCGAGCATATCGTAAAGTGCCGTAATGCAACCGGCAAGCCGTTCGGGGTCAATATACCGCTCATGTACCCCGAGATTGAGGCGATAATGGATATAGTGGCGGAGGAACGCGTGCCTGTTGTCTTTACATCGGCGGGTTCGCCGTCGAAATGGACTGGCTTTCTCCATGACCGGGGGATAAAGGTGGCGCATGTGGTTTCATCGGCGCGGTTTGCCGAGAAGTGCGAGGCGGCGGGTGTGGATGCCGTGGTAGCCGAAGGGTTCGAGGCCGGGGGCCATAACGGCCGCGAAGAGACTACAACGCTCTGTCTTGTCCCGTCGGTACGCCGGGCGGTGTCGTTGCCGCTTATTGCGGCAGGAGGCATTGCAACGGGAGAGGCAATGTATGCCGTAATGTCGCTCGGGGCCGAAGGGGTACAGGCGGGAACGCGCTTCGCCCTTACGGAAGAGAGTTCCGCCCATCCCGATTTCAAGGCGTTGTGCCTGAAACTCGGCGAGGGCGATACTAAACTTATGCTCAAACTCCTGGCCCCGGCACGTCTTATACGGAACGATTTTTTCAACCGCGTGGAGGAGGCGGAACTGAGCGGCGCCTCGGCCGACGAACTGCGCGCCTTGCTGGGACGGGGCAGGGCAAAGAAGGGGATGTTCGAGGGAGATTTGTCGGAGGGAGAACTTGAAATAGGCCAGGCCGTTTCGCTTATCGATTCTCTGCCTTCGGCCGCAGAAGTCGTGGCGCAATTCGTGGAGGGGTATAACCGCGCCTGTTCGCGGATGTCGGCCGCAGGCCCGCTGTAAGGACGCCGGGGCTGCTCCGCCGTTGCCTTGTCCCGTGCAGGAGAGTATATGACAATGGGGCGTGCCGGTTACGGCACGCCCCATTTGTGCTTATTGTAGGGCTTTTAGGCTTACAGGATTACTTTCTGTGTCTGCTTGCCGCATTTTACTATGTATATGCCGGCGGGTACGGATATTTCCGTAGCAGTTTCGGAAGTTATGCCGCCGTAGAATATGGTGCCGTTGGCAGTATATACGGTAAGGGGCGTTCCCGGGGCGGCATTTTCTATTATTATGTTGCCGGAAAGGGCGTATATCGAAACTGCGCCCTGTATATCGGAAACGGCTTCTTCCGTTCCTGCGGAACCGGTTTCGACAATGTTGCCGAATTCATTCCACGGGGAGATGTCGTATGCCTCTTTCGTCCCTTCCGGGATGTAGAGTGTGCAGCTCCCGGTGTTTACCCTCGAGAAACTGCTTGCCACGCAACTCGGAGGTGTTGCGGCATAGCAGTATATGGTGCTGAGGGCGGTACAGTTGTCGAATGCCATTCCCTCAATCGATGTAACCTTGGCCGGAATATTTACCGACGTTATGAACGAACATTGCCCGAATGCGCTGTTGCCTATCGTAACGAGGTTGTCCGGCAGGGTTACTTCTTCGAGCCCCTTGCACCCGTAAAATGCGTATTCGCTTATCGTCTCGACAGTTGCCGGCATCGCTACCGAGGTGATGTCGCAGTAGAAGAATGCATATCCGCCAATTCCCGTAACGGTGTATTCGGTATCGCCGTTCGTAACCGTCGCCGGGATTGTTATGTCTCCTGCGTATGAACTGTAGGACGGGCTTTCAGTTACTTCAACGGTAAGGTTTTCCGGCGATGTGATGTTGTAGCTTATGCCGTCTGCCGAGAAATCTTCGGCAACAGCGGCAAGCGGTGTGCCGAACGCAAGGAACAATGCCAAAAGTTTAGTAAAGTTTCTTCCCATAACCATAATGATTTAAGTTAGACAATAAATATGTAATGGAGTATCTGCGCGGTGTGCGGCGTTCCACTCTCCTTTCGGGTATTGCGATTCTGTTTTTTCGGTCCGAAACCCCAGCGCCTCCCGTTCACAAAATTAGCGGAAAGTTACATACGTTGTACTTCCCGCCGGGAAGAATATTTTTACGGGTGCGGGGCGGGGCGTATTGCATCGTCCGGTATGCGGGCCCTGGCGTCGCGCTACGGACCGGGGCTGCCATCTTCCATGCCTGCCTTCAGCGGCATGGCTTGTCCCTGCCGTGGGGGCAGGAGCCCCCGCAGGAGGGGCATCCGCCTCTCCTGCCGCCCCCTCTTGTGCGGAGGAATACTTTGTATATCAGGTATATACAAAGTATTGCCCCTATTGCCGCAACTGCGGCTTCCTGCCATCCTGCCGTCATATTACAAGCGCAATGTTATATATAATGTACGATATTATCCATGCAACGGCCGTGTTGTAAAGCATAGACGCCGCCGCCCAGCCCCAGCCCGCTTCGTTTTTTATGGCCGCCAGCGTGGCTATGCAGGGGAAGTAGAGCATGGTGAAGACAAGGAACGCCAGTGCGGACGCCGGGGTGAAGTCGCCGCTCTGTTCGAGCTTGCCGGAGAGGCGCGACTCGCTTATTTCCTCCTCGCCGTTTTCCGAGTAGAGGACCCCGAGGGTGCTTACCACTATCTCTTTGGCCGATACGCCGGAGAGCGCGGCCACGCATGCCTGCCATTTCATGCCTATGGGGCGGACAACCGGTTCGCAGAACTTCCCTATGCGGGCGAGGTATGACTGCTCGGTCCGTTGTGCCGCCGTATATCCCGGTTCGTCGGGAGTGGGGTAGTAGCTGAGGAACCATACTATTACCGAAGCTACGAGTATAAGTCCCCCCATCTTCTTGAGGTACTGTTTGCACTTGTCCCACATGTGCGTTACGGTTGTGTAGAGCGAGGGAAGCCGGTACGGGGGGAGCTCCATTACAAACGGGGTCTCGTCGGTCTTGAAAAGGAAACGGCGCATAAGTTTTGCCGTTATTACCGCCATTGCAATGCCTCCCGTATAGAGGAGGGCGAGGATTATCCCACCGTGGGCGGGGAAAAATGTACCTATCAGCAGTATGTATATGGGGATGCGTGCGCTGCACGACATGAACGGAAGGATGAGTATGGTTATCAGACGGCTGCTGCGGCTCTCTATGGTGCGCGCCGTCATTACGGCCGGAACGTTGCAGCCGAATCCCATTACCAGGGGTATGAACGATTTTCCGTGAAGCCCTATCTTGTGCATTACCTTGTCCATTATGAAGGCGGCGCGCGCCAGGTATCCCGAGTCTTCGAGGAACGATATGAACAGGTAGAGTATCATTATGTTCGGGAGGAAGACTATTACGCTCCCTACGCCCCCTATCGCCCCGTTTACGATAAGGTCTTTCAGCTGCCCGTCGGGCATTATGCCGTCGATGTAGCCGCTCAGCAGCGTTACCCCGTTTTCTATCCACTCCTGCGGGTATGCGCCGAGGCTGAACGTGCAGTAGAACATTATCCCTATCAGCAGGAAAAAGACGGGGAAGCCCCATAGCTTGTGGGTTACAAGGGCGTCTATTATGTGCGTGGCCCTTATTCCGTCTCCCTCCTTGCCGGGCTGCAGGGTCTCTTTCAGAGCCCCGCCTATAAACCCGTACTTCTGTCCCGTCAGCGCTTCTTCTATGTCTTCGCCGAGGTCGCCCTCTATGTGTTTTACTTCATGGTCGCGGATGGCTTTCCATTCGGGGTAGTCGGGGTACGCCGAGAGCATTTCCTCTACCTGCCTGTCCTTTTCGAGCATCTTCAGCGCATAGTAGCGGGGAGGGAAGGTTTTGGGCAGTTCGTGCCCGCTCTCCTTTATGGCTGCCTTGAGGCGGTTGAGACCGTCCTCTATTATGTGCCCGTTGTTTATGTGTATGTGGCGTACCTGCGAATTGCGGTTTTCGTACACTTCGATTACCGTGTCGAGCAGTTCGGTTATCCCTTCCCCCTTTTTTGCCGTTACCGGTACCATGGGTAGTCCGAGCATGGCCCCCAACTGTTTGTAGTCGAGCTTCGCCCCGCTCTTTTCCAGTTCGTCGTACATGTTGAGGGCCACCACCGTTTTCAGGTCCATGTCGATGAGCTCGGTGGTGAGGTAGAGGTTGCGCTCGAGGTTCGATGCGGCCACGACGTTTAGTATTACATCGGGCGAACTCTTCTCTATATGTTCCCTTACATACCGCTCTTCCGGCGAGTAGGGCGACAGGGCGTATGTGCCGGGCAGGTCGGTTATTATCAGCGTGTACCCCTTGTACCTGTAACTCCCGCGGGTGGCGTCGACTGTAACGCCGCTGTAGTTGCCGACGTGTTCGTGCCGCCCCGATATTGCGTTGAAAAGCGATGTCTTGCCGCTGTTGGGATTGCCTACGAGCGCAATGTTTATGGTTGTGCGGTATTCCTTTATTACGTTGCTGATATACTCCTGCTGTTCGGCTTCGGTCGCACCCCTGCCGTTCATGTTGCGCAGCGCCTCCTCGTCGGTTATCACGTCTATCATTGCTGCCTCGCTGCGCCGCAACGACACTTCGTAACCCATTATCTTGTACTTTATGGGGTCTTTCAGCGGGGCGTTCAGCAGCACTTCCACGCGCTTGCCGCGTACGAATCCCATTTCCATTATCCTTTTACGGAATCCTCCGTGTCCGTGAACTTTCAGTATTATGGCCGACTGGCCGGTATTCAGTTCTGATAGCAGCATCTTTCTTCTCTGTGTTAAAATAACGTTAGTTGGTGTTCGGCAAGGCGGAACGTCTTCCGGTGATACGGCGTTATGCCGTACTCTTCGATTGCCTGCCGGTGCTTTTTTGTGGGATACCCCTTGTTTATCTCCCAACCGTATTGGGGGTATTTTGCGGCGAGTTCCTTCATGTAGTCGTCGCGGCTGGTCTTGGCGAGAATCGAAGCGGCGGCTATCGACATGTACCGTGCATCGCCCTTTACTTCGCAACTGTACGGCAACGTGCCGTACGGCTTGAAACGGTTGCCGTCTATAAGCAGGTATTCGGGACGCACGGCGAGCGCGTCTATTGCGCGGTGCATGGCAAGTATCGAGGCGTTGAGTATGTTCATTGCGTCGATTTCCTCCGCGCTTGCCACTCCTATCCCCCACGCCGTTGCCGCCTGCTCTATCTCCCGGCGCAGGGTGTAACGCTGCCTCTCCGACAGTTGTTTTGAATCGTTCAGCAGTTCGCACCGGTACCCTTCGGGAAGGATTACCGCTGCGGCGTATACCGGCCCGGCAAGGCAGCCGCGCCCTGCTTCGTCGCATCCAGCTTCTATTATTCCAGGTGTTTTGCAGGCAGACAACATGGCCTTTGCTGTAGTTGTTTTAATGCCGGAGCAGCTTTTCTTTGCCGCAACGGCAGACAAAGATATTAATCTTTTCCCTAATTGCCGTGGCCTGACCGCCGTCGAACTTGAAAATACCCTGTTTGCGGTATGCGGCCGCGGAGTACAGGGGCGGGGCGTATGTTGCGTGCGGCGGCATTTGTGCCGTTGTCTGCGGGTTTCCCGTGCCGCCGCGCCGCATCTGTGCGCTGCCTGCGGCACGGGGATGAAAATACCTGTTTTCAGGTATTGCCTGCGGCAGGCCTGCAACCTCCCCGGCCGCCGGTTACAGGCTTTATCTGTACGTGTACGCATTGCTCCGGCGTGCCGTGGCCGCCGTAACGGAAGAAAGCCGTCCATGCTGTCCGTTGCCTGCAACGCAGCACGGAGGGTGTCTGCCTTGCGGGCGGCAGGCTTCCGTTCTATGCGGTGTTGCCAAAAATGCGGGGAACTCCTAATAAAAAGAGCGATAATGTTTGGCTATTAGCGGATTAGTTTGTATCTTTGCGCTGTTTTTGACGGCAAAAAATACCGGTCTGTATCCGCATTTGTCTGGTGGTCAGGAGAATACCGCGTATTGTTGTGCGTTGATAAAAGCATTTGATGAGTTAAACAATAGTATAAACTAAAAAGTTAAAAAAGTTCTAAGAGATGCCTACAATTCAGCAATTAGTAAGGAAAGGAAGGGTAGCTTTGGAGGACAAAAGTAAATCTCCCGCTCTCGATTCGTGTCCGCAAAGACGCGGTGTCTGCGTCAGGGTTTACACCACGACCCCCAAGAAACCTAACTCCGCAATGCGTAAAGTGGCAAGGGTTCGTCTGACAAACGGCAAAGAGGTAAACTCTTATATCCCGGGTGAAGGACACAATTTGCAGGAACACTCTATAGTAATGGTACGCGGCGGCCGTGTAAAGGACCTCCCCGGTGTACGTTACCATATAGTGCGCGGTACGCTCGATACCGCAGGTGTTGCAAACCGTACCCAGCGTCGCTCGAAATACGGAGCAAAACGTCCCAAAGCAGGCAAGAAATAGTTGTTGCGCCTGATTAAACAAAAAGACAACGCCAAGAGAAATTAAAACATAGTTGTAAAACTATTTTCTAGTTTTTTGGATAGGCTGATTCGGTTGAGTAAATGGCATCGGGGGATGCCGTTGAAGATGTGAAAAGCAACCAAGAACAAGAACGATAAATTTTTTAAGATGAGAAAAGCAAAACCAAAGAAAAGGATCGTATTGCCCGATCCTGTCTTCAGTGATGTAAAGGTTTCAAAATTCGTGAACCATCTGATGTACGACGGGAAGAAGAATACCGCCTATACTATATTCTATTCCGCACTTGACATGGTAAAGGCGAAGATGAATTCCGAAGAGCCCGTGCTTGATATCTGGAAAAAAGCACTGGAAAACATAACCCCTCAGGTAGAGGTGAAGTCGCGTCGCGTGGGCGGAGCCACATTCCAGGTTCCTACGGAAATCCGTCCGGATCGCAAAGAGTCAATCTCAATGAAAAACTTGATATTATATGCCCGCAAGAGAGGCGGCAAAACCATGGCCGACAAACTTGCAGCCGAGATAATGGATGCCTACAACAACCAGGGCGGAGCATTTAAACGTAAAGAGGACATGCACAAAATGGCCGAGGCTAACCGTGCGTTTGCTCACTTTAGATTTTAATTGAAAGATGGCAAAAGGAGACGAATTACTTAAGTATACCAGAAATATAGGTATTATGGCGCATATCGATGCCGGTAAGACTACCACATCGGAGCGTATACTTTTCTATACCGGTCTTACCCACAAGATTGGCGAAGTACACGACGGCGCCGCTACCATGGACTGGATGGAGCAGGAGCAGGAGCGCGGTATAACGATTACCTCCGCCGCTACCACTACATGGTGGAACTACAATAACGAGAAATTCAAGATAAACCTTATCGACACTCCGGGGCACGTGGATTTTACGGCCGAGGTTGAGCGTTCGCTGCGTATCCTCGACGGCGCCGTGGCCACGTTCTGTGCCGTGGGCGGTGTAGAACCCCAGTCGGAGACCGTATGGCGTCAGGCCGACAAGTACAATGTGCCGCGCGTGGGTTATGTAAACAAGATGGACCGCTCGGGTGCAAACTTCTTCGAGGTTGTCCGCCAGATGCAGGAGGTGCTCGGCGCAAATCCCTGTCCGATACAGATTCCTATCGGTTCGGAAGAGAATTTCAAGGGGGTTGTGGACCTTATAAAGATGAAGGCCATATACTGGCACGACGAGACCATGGGGGCAGACTACACGGTTGAGGAGATTCCCGATTCGCTGGCTGCCGAGGCCCAGGAGTGGCACGACAAGATGCTTGAGACGGTTGCCGAATTCGACGATGCCGTAATGGAGAAGTTCTTCGACGACCCCTCTTCGATAACCGAGGATGAAATCCGCGATGCCATACGCAAGGGTACCCTGCAGATGAAAATGGTGCCGATGACTTGCGGTTCGTCCTTTAAGAACAAGGGCGTGCAGACGCTCCTCGACGCTGTTTGCGCTTACCTCCCCAGCCCTCTCGATACGGCTGCCGTGGTTGGACACGACCCCGAGGACAAGGAGAAGGAGATTGTACGTCATCCTTCGTCGAGCGAGCCCCTTTCGGCCCTTATATTCAAGATTGCGGTTGACCCGTATGTGGGGCGTCTCTGCTTCTTCCGCGTTTATTCGGGCGACCTGGCTGCCGGTTCGTACGTGCTCAATACCCGCTCGGGCAAGAAGGAGCGTATTTCGCGCCTCTTCCAGATGCACTCGAACAAGCAGAACCCGAAAGAGGTTATCAAATGCGGCGATATAGGCGCGGCAGTCGGTTTGAAGGATGTCCGCACGGGCGATACAATCTGCGCCGACAATGCCCCCATAGTGCTTGAGGCTATGGACTTCCCCGCACCGGTTATAGGTATAGCCGTGGAGCCCAAAACGCAGAAGGACCTCGACAAGTTGGGTCTCGGGTTGCAGAAACTTGCCGAAGAAGACCCGACGTTTACCGTCAAGTCGGACGAGGAGACCGGTCAGACCATTATCAGCGGTATGGGCGAGCTTCACCTTGAGATAATCATAGACCGCCTGCGCCGCGAGTTCAACGTAGAGTGCAACCAGGGGCGTCCCCAGGTATCGTACAAGGAGGCTATCACGCAGCCGGTCGAGTTGCGCGAGGTTTACAAGAAACAGACCGGTGGCCGCGGTAAGTTCGCCGATATTATCGTGCGCGTAGAGCCTGTCGACGATGACTTCGAGGGCAGCCTGCAGTTCATAGACGAGGTCAAGGGAGGTAACATCCCCAAGGAGTATATCCCGTCCATACAGAAAGGTTTCACTACCGCAATGAAAAACGGTGTACTCGCCGGTTATCCCATGGATAAGCTCAAGGTTACGGTTCTGGACGGTTCTTTCCACCCGGTCGATTCCGACCAGCTTTCGTTCGAGGTCTGCGCAATACAGGCTTTCAAGAAGGCTTGCGAAAAGGCAAAACCGGTGTTGCTCGAACCTATAATGAAGATAGAGGTGGTTACCCCCGAGGAGAGCATGGGCGACGTTATATCGGACCTCAACAAACGCCGCGGTCAGGTGGAAGGCATGGAGTCGAGCCGGAGCGGTGCGCGTATTGTCAAGGCCAAAGCCCCGCTTTCGGAAATGTTCGGTTATGTAACTTCGCTGCGTACCATTACGTCGGGCCGCGCCACATCGACGATGTCGTTCTCGCACTACGCCGAGGTAAGTACGTCGATTGCAAAGAACGTGCTTACGGAAGTTAAGGGAAGAGTGGATCTTTTGTAGTAAATCAATAATGTCTCAAACGATATGAATTCAAAAATAAGAATCAAACTGAAATCCTACGATCATACGCTGGTTGACAAATCGGCCGAGAAAATCGTAAAAACGGTGAAAGCTACCGGCGCAGTGGTAAAAGGTCCTATCCCTCTGCCTACGCGCAAGAGAATATTTACCGTGAACCGTTCGACGTTCGTAAACAAGAAATCGCGTGAACAGTTCGAGCTCTCTTTCTATCGCCGCCTGATAGAGATAGAGATATTCAACACATCGTCGAAAGCCGTAGAGGCTCTGATGAAACTGGAATTGCCCAGCGGTGTGGATGTAGAGATAAAATTGTAGAATCACATTTTTAAACTAACAGAGAAATGCCAGGATTATTAGGAAAGAAAATCGGAATGACATCCGTATTCAGTGCCGAGGGCGTAAATGTGCCATGCACTGTTATCGAAGTAGGTCCTTGCGTTGTTACACAGCTCAAAACTATGGAAAAGGACGGCTATGAGGCTGTTCAGGTAGGTTTCGAGGACAAGAAGGAGAAACATACCACAAAACCCGAAATGGGCCATTTCAAAAAGAGCGGCGTAACTCCCAAGAGACACTTGGCCGAGTTCAAAGGGTTTGAATCGGAGTATAAGTTGGGCGACGTTATCGCTGTCGATTTCTTCAGCGAAGACGATTTCGTCGATATTGTCGGAATCTCCAAGGGAAAAGGGTATCAGGGCGTTGTAAAACGCCACGGTTTCGGCGGCGTTGGACAGACTACCCACGGCCAGCACAACCGTCTGCGCGCTCCCGGTTCCATAGGTGCATGTTCGTATCCGGCACGCGTGTTCAAAGGTACGCGCATGGCCGGCCAGACAGGCAACCAGAGGGTTACCGTACAGAACTTGAAAGTGATTAAAGTAATTCCGGAACACAATCTTTTAATGGTTAAAGGTTCTATACCGGGCAGTAAAGGTTCAATCGTAATAGTAGAAAAGTAATGGAACTGAACGTATTTAACATCAAAGGTGAGGATACCGGAAAAAAGGTTACGTTGAACGATGCGGTGTTCGGCATTGAGCCCAACGAGCATGCCGTTTACATGGCCGTGAAGCAGTTTATGGCCAACAACCGTCAGGGAACTCACAAATCGAAAGAGAGAAGCGAAATATCGGGAAGTACCCGCAAACTGAAAAGACAGAAAGGTACTGGCGGCGCCCGCAGCGGGGATATCAATTCGCCGGTAATGGTTGGCGGAGGCCGCGTTTTCGGCCCGAAACCCAGGGATTACAGCTTCAAGCTCAATAAAAAGGTAAAGGCTTTGGCCCGCAAGTCGGCCCTTTCATCAAAGGCGGCGGACAATGCAATAAAGGTTGTCGAGGATTTTAATTTCGAGGCTCCCAAAACAAAAGAGTTCATCGAAATTGTAAAGAATTTACAACTTGCTGATAAAAAGTTACTTTTAGTTTTATCAGATCAAAATAAAAATGTATATTTGTCGGCTCGCAATCTCCCGAAAGCTAAAGTTGTAACTGCTTCGGAATTAAATACTTACGGGATTCTCGACTGCGAAAACGTAGTTCTTTTCGAGAGTTCTGTAGCTGTTGTTAATGAATTTTAATGTAAGGAGGCACGAAAAATGGCAATAATTATTAAACCGATTGTTACTGAAAAAATGACCCGCATATCGGAGAAACTCAACCGGTACGGGTTTCGTGTGAGTCCCGAAGCAAATAAACCTGAAATTAAAAAAGCCGTAGAGGAGATGTATAATGTTACCGTGGTTGCGGTAAATACGATCAACTATAAGGGCAAGAACAAGAGCCGTTATACGAAGTCGGGGCTTATACAGGGAAAGACCTCTGCTTTCAAAAAGGCTTTGGTTACATTGAAAGAGGGTGAATCAATAGATTTTTATAGCAATATTTAAGTAGAAAATGGCAGTACGTAAATTGAAGCCCACAACACCGGGGCAAAGACACAAGATTATTGGTGCGTTCGATAAAATAACTGCTACCGCACCAGAAAAATCGCTTGTTGTCGGTAAGAGAAGTACAGGCGGTCGCAACAACGAGGGGCATTTGACAATGCGTTACATCGGCGGCGGCCATAAGCGCAAATACAGGATTATCGACTTCAAGAGAAATAAAGACGGTGTGCCGGCAACAGTAAAATCGATAGAGTACGATCCTAACCGTTCGTCGCGTATCGCTCTGCTGTATTATGCCGACGGCGAGAAGCGCTATATCATTGCGCCCAACGGTCTTGAAGTGGGAGCGACAGTTATGTCGGGCGAAAAAGCAGCTCCTGAAGTGGGAAATACGCTTTATTTGCAGGATATACCCGTTGGTACGGTTATCCACAATATAGAGCTGCGTCCCGGTCAGGGTGCCGCGCTGGTACGTTCGGCCGGCGTATTCGCACAGTTGACTTCGCGAGAAGGGAAATATGCAATTATCAAATTACCTTCGGGTGAGACCCGTAAAATACTTGCTACGTGCAAGGCTACAATCGGTACGGTTGGCAACTCCGACCACGCCCTCGAGCAGTCCGGCAAGGCCGGCCGTTCGCGTTGGCTCGGCCGCCGTCCCCGCAACCGCGGTGTGGTTATGAACCCTGTCGATCACCCGATGGGTGGTGGTGAAGGACGTGCATCGGGAGGACATCCCCGTTCGCGCAAGGGCCTTTACGCCAAGGGTCTCAAGACGAGAGCTCCGAAGAAACAGTCTTCGAAGTATATTATAGAAAGAAGGAAAAAATAATTTGTATAATTAGATAATTATGAGTCGTTCATTAAAAAAAGGACCGTTTATCAGTGTGAAACTCGAGAAGAAAATCGCAGCCATGGATGCTTCCGGCAAGAAGTCGGTAATCAAGACATGGTCGCGTGCATCCATGATTTCGCCCGATTTCGTGGGTCATACGTTCGCAGTTCACAATGGTAATAAGTTTATTCCCGTATACGTAACCGAGAATATGGTGGGACACAAACTGGGCGAGTTCGCCCCGACACGCATATTCCGCGGTCATGCAGGCAACAAGAAAAAATAATCTGCATTGAGGGAAACTAAAAATAAAATAAGTAAAAAATAGAATAAAATGGGTGCAAGAAAAAGACAATCAGCCGAAAAAAGGAAAGAGGCTCTTAAAGAGAAGAGTTTCGCCAAGCTGAACAATGTCCCTACCTCGCCGCGTAAGATGCGTCTGGTTGCCGATATGGTGAGAGGCATGGAGGTGTTCAAGGCTTTGGGCGTACTGAAATTCTCTACCAAGGAGGCTTCGGCACGTGTGGAAAAATTACTGCGTTCCGCCATTGCCAACTGGGAACAGAAGAACGAACGCAAGGCAGAGAGCGGAGAACTTTATATCTCCGAAATCTATGTGGATTGCGCTGCCATGCTGAAACGTCTGCGTCCGGCGCCGCAGGGTCGCGGTTACAGAATACGCAAACGTTCCAATCACGTAACTTTGTTTGTTGATACAAAAACTAAAAACGAAAATCAAGAGTAAGCAGATGGGACAGAAAGTTAATCCGATAAGTAACCGTTTGGGAATCATCAGAGGTTGGGATTCCAACTGGTATGGCGGTGATAAGTACGGCGACAAATTGCTTGAAGACAGCAAAATCCGTAAATACCTGAATGCCCGTCTGTCGAAGGCGAACGGCGTTTCACGCATAATAATAGAGCGTACGCTGAAACTTATAATCATTACCATCTGCACTTCGCGTCCGGGTATGGTTATAGGCAAGGGAGGCCAGGAGGTTGACAAGCTCAAGGAAGAGTTGAAGAAGATAACCGACAAGACCGACAAGGATATTCAGATAAATATCCATGAGATAAAGAAACCCGAGTTCGACGCTGTTATAGTTGCAAACACCATCGCCCGCCAGATTGAAGGCAAGATGGCTTACCGCCGCGCAATCAAGACGGCTATTGCAAATACCATGCGCGCCGGTGCCGAAGGTATAAAGATTCAGATATCGGGCCGTCTGAACGGGGCCGAAATGGCGCGTTCGGAGATGTACAAGGAAGGCCGCACCCCGCTGCACACCCTCCGTGCCGATATAGACTACGCCCTCGGCGAGGCTCTTACCAAGGTGGGCCTTATAGGTATCAAGGTGTGGATTTGCCGTGGCGAGGTTTACGGCAAGAAGGATTTGGCTCCTTCGTTCACCGCCCAGAAAGAGTCGCGCGGAAATTCTTCTTCGCAGGGGATGAATCAGAAAAAGGGGTTCAAGAAGAACAAAAAGTAAATTAAGAAAAAACTGACATAAGATGTTACAACCTAAGAAAACAAAATTCAGAAGGCAGCAGAAAGGACGCATGAAAGGTGTCGCCCAGCGCGGTAACGAGCTCGCTTTCGGGTCTTTTGGTATAAAGTGTTTGCAGTCGAAATGGATTACCGGACGCCAGATTGAGGCTGCCCGTGTGGCCGTTACGCGTTATATGCAGCGTCAGGGACAGATATGGATAAGGATATTCCCGGACAAGCCGATTACCAAGAAACCTGCCGAGGTACGTATGGGTAAAGGTAAAGGTGCTCCCGAAGGGTTTGTCGCTCCGGTTACTCCCGGCCGCATACTTATTGAGGTGGACGGTGTACCGTTCGAGGTGGCTAAGGAGGCATTGCGCCTCGGTGCCCAGAAGTTGCCCGTAACTACCAAGTTTATCATCCGTCGCGACTACGACGAAAGTTTGAACGTATAGAAGGAGGATTAAGAGTATGAAGATTGCAGAAATAAAGGAACTCCCCACTAAAGAGTTGGTAGAGAGATTGGAAGCAGCCAAGACTGCCCTTAATCGTATGGAAATCAATCATAGTATTTCTCCTCTGGACAACCCCGCTCAGATTAAGCAGTCGCGCAGGGAAATCGCACGCATGATGAGCGAGTTGCGTAGAAGAGAACTTAACGCATAACCGATAAGCCTAATGGAAAAAAGAAATATCAGAAAAGAGAGAATCGGGGTTGTTACTAGCAACAAAATGGAAAAAAGCGTTACGGTTGCTGTTCAGTGGAAAGAGAAACACCCCATATACGGTAAGTTTGTCAACAAGACAAAGAAATACCATGCTCACGATGAGAAAAACGAGTGCAATATCGGTGATACCGTAAGGCTGATGGAGACTCGCCCGTTGAGCAAAATGAAGAGATGGAGAGTAGTTGAAATCGTTGAAAAAGCTAAATAATTATGATACAACAAGAGTCGAGACTTACTGTGGCAGATAACAGTGGAGCAAAAGAGGCACTTTGTATTCGCGTTTTGGGCGGTACCGGAAGACGCTACGCAAGCATTGGCGACGTGATAGTGGTTTCGGTGAAGAGCGTAATACCGTCGAGCGACATGAAGAAAGGCGCCGTATCGAAGGCTGTTGTCGTGCGTACCAAAAAGGAGATACGTCGTGCGGACGGTTCCTATATACGCTTCGACGATAATGCCTGCGTATTATTAAACAATGCGGGCGAAATAAGAGGCAGCCGTATTTTCGGTCCAGTGGCCCGCGAGCTGCGTGCGACAAATATGAAAATTGTTTCGTTGGCACCCGAGGTTCTTTAACAAGCTAAAAAGTAAAGACTAATGAGTAAGTTACACATTAAAAAAGGCGATACCGTTTACGTAAATGCGGGCGACGACAAAGGAGCTACCGGCCGCGTGCTCAAGGTGCTCGTAAGCAAGGGCCGTGCAATTGTAGAGGGTGTCAATATGGTATCGAAGCATACCAAGCCTAATGCCAAGGCTCCCCAGGGAGGCATAGTGAAAAAGGAGGCCCCTATTCACCTTTCCAATCTTAACGTGGTGGACCCCAAGACCAAGAAAGCCACCCGTATAGGTCGCCGCAAGGATGAATCGGGCAAATTAGTACGTTATTCTAAAAAATCAGGAGAGGAGATTAAATAATGAGCGCAACAGCAAATCTCAAGAAAGATTATAAGGAGAGAATCGTCCCCGCTTTGATGAAAGAGTTCAACTACTCTACCGTGATGCAGGTACCGGTTTTGAAGAAAATCGTCCTCAATCAGGGTCTGGGCGATGCCACGGGCGATAAGAAGATTATCGACACGGCAATTGCCGAACTTACTGCAATAGCAGGGCAGAAAGCGGTTGCTACCCTCTCCCGCAAGGACATATCAAACTTTAAGGTTCGTAAGAAGATGCCTATCGGCGTTATGGTTACCCTCCGCCGCGAGAGAATGTACGAGTTCCTCGAGCGTCTGGTTCGCGTGGCTCTGCCCCGTATCCGCGACTTTAAAGGTATCGAGAGCAAACTCGACGGTAACGGAAATTATACGCTCGGTATCCGTGAGCAGATAATCTTCCCGGAAATAAACATCGACGCTATCAGCAAGATAGCCGGTATGAACATAACTTTCGTTACTTCGGCCAATACCGACGAAGAGGGTTATGCTTTGTTAAAAGAGTTCGGTTTACCTTTCAAAAACATCAAAAAGAGCTAAGATATGGCAAAAGAATCAATGAAGGCCCGTGAAGTGAAGAGAGCCAAGTTAGTAGCCAAGTACGCTGCAAAGAAAGCTCAGCTCAAGGCAGAAGGCAACTATGAGGCGCTTCAGTTGCTTCCCCGCAACGCATCGCGCGTAAGGTTGCACAACCGCTGCAAAATTACGGGACGACCCAAAGGGTACATGCGTCAGTTCGGCATTTCGCGTATACAATTCCGCGAAATGGCATCGCAGGGATTAATTCCGGGTGTAAAGAAAGCAAGCTGGTAGAAATTTCAAGTGTTAATTAAATATTGTTCGGGAAGTCCGAATCAATTTAAACAATTATTTTTATGACTGATCCAATAGCAGATTATCTTACAAGGTTGAGAAATGCCATAAAGGCCCGCCACAACGTGGTTGAGGTTCCCGCTTCCAACCTGAAGAAAGAAATCACTAAAATCCTTTTCGACAAAGGTTACATTCTTAATTACAAGTTTGTAGAGGAAGGTCCGCAGGGTACCATAAAGATTGCCCTCAAGTACGACCCGGTAAATAAAGTGAACGCAATCAAGAAACTGCAGCGTGTTTCATCGCCCGGTATGCGCAAGTACGCCGGACACAAACAGTTGCCCCGCGTTCTCAACGGTTTGGGGATAGCGATTATCTCCACATCCAAAGGTGTTATGACAGATAAGGAAGCTCGCGAACAGATGGTTGGCGGCGAAGTTTTGTGTTACGTATATTAATTGAAGGAGGAGATAAATTATGTCAAGAATAGGAAAATTGCCAATACATATCCCCGCCGGCGTAACAGTAACGGTTAAGGATGATACGGTTTCGGTAAAAGGCCCCAAAGGCGAACTTTCCCAGACCATTACCGGCGGAATAGCCGTAAATGTCGATAACGGTACAGTTACCGTAACTCGTCCTGATGATATGAAAGCTTCACGTGCATTGCACGGACTCTACCGCGCATTGATCCACAATATGGTTGTAGGCGTGTCGGAAGGGTACAAGAAAGAGTTGGAGTTGGTCGGCGTAGGTTATCGTGCCGAACACAACGGACAGGTGTTGAAATTGTCGTTGGGCTATTCCCACGAAATATATATAAAGTTGCCGAAAGAGGTGAAAGTAGAAGCCAAATCGGAACGTAACAAGAACCCGCTTATAACGCTCGAATCGTGCGACAAGGAACTGCTCGGCCTTATATGTGCCAAGATACGTTCGTTGCGCAAGCCCGAACCGTACAAGGGTAAAGGTATCAAGTTTGTGGGCGAGTACATACGCAGGAAATCCGGAAAATCGGCTGCGGCTAAGTAATTCACGTATAAATAGGTAGTATCATGATGACCAAATTAGAAAGAAGAATAAAGATTAAAACCCGCATACGTGGTAAGATTTCGGGGACTGCCGAGACTCCCCGCATGACGGTTTTCAGGAGCAACAAGCAGATTTATGTTCAGATAATAGACGACTTGGCAGGCAAGACGCTGGCTGCCGCTTCGTCGAAAGGTCTCGCCGACGGCGACAACAAGGCTGCTGCTGCACAAGTTGGAGAATTAATAGCTAAGAAGGCTAAGGAAGCAGGTATTACATCGGTTGTATTCGACCGTAACGGTTACCTTTACCATGGCCGTGTAAAAGAGCTCGCTGATGCAGCTCGCAAGGGTGGACTTAAATTTTAAACGACAATGGCGATAAAGTATAATAGAGTAAAGTCGACTAACGACTTGGATTTGAAAGACAGATTGGTTCACATTAATCGTGTAACGAAAGTTACCAAAGGTGGACGTACCTTCAGTTTCTCGGCTATTGTGGTAGTCGGCGACGGAAAAGGTGTGGTAGGTTACGGTCTGGGTAAGGCCAGCGAGGTAACCGCAGCCATTGCCAAGGGTGTTGAGGCGGCAAAGAAGAACCTTATAAAGGTGCCTTTGCTGAAAGGGACAATCCCCCACGACCAGCTTGCCAAGTTCGGCGGTGCACTGGTTTATATCAAACCCGCTTCGCACGGTACCGGAGTAAAGGCCGGTGGTGCAATGCGCGCCGTACTTGAAAGCGTAGGAGTAACCGACGTGCTGGCCAAATCGAAAGGCTCGTCGAATCCCCACAACCTCGTGAAGGCTACCTTCAACGCGCTCGCAGAACTGCGCGACGCTGCAATGGTGGCCCAGAACAGAGGCGTGTCTGTTGAAAAAGTATTTAAAGGTTAACTTAAAGGAACAGAAGAAAGATGAAGACAATAAAGATTAAACAGGTAAAAAGTAGAATCAAATGTCCCGCTGTTCAGAAGAGAACCCTCGATGCTTTGGGATTGCACAAACTTAACCAGACGGTTGAACACGAAGCTACCCCCCAGATTCTCGGGATGGTGGACAAGGTAAAGCACCTGGTTGTTGTTGAATAAACAGTTTTTTGATTTAAGAAAAAAGAGTAAATAGATATGAACTTAAGTAATTTAAAACCTGCTGCTGGCTCTACCAAGTCGCGCAAGAGAATAGGCCGCGGTCCCGGTTCGGGTTTGGGCGGTACTTCTACCAGAGGTCATAAAGGTGCCAAACAGCGTTCGGGTTACAAGAACAAAATAGGGTTCGAGGGAGGACAGATGCCGCTTCAGCGCCGTCTCCCCAAATTCGGTTTCAAGAATATCAACCGTGTTGAGTATAAGGCTATCAACGTGGGTGTGCTGCAGGCTATCGCCGAGGCCAACAAACTGGACAAAATAAGCGTAGATACGCTTATCGAGGCCGGTATGGTGAACAAGGGCCAGAAGGTTAAGATACTCGGCGGCGGTACCCTTACAGCAAAACTCGAGGTTACGGCAGATGCTTTCTCCAAATCGGGCGAGGCAGCTATTACCGCAGCTGGTGGAACAATAGTAAAACTCTGATTTTATGAGAGCGATTGAGACTGTAAAAAATATCTGGAAGATAGAGGATTTGCGATACAGGATACTTACTACGCTGTTGTTCGTAATGGTGTACAGGATCGGGTCGTATGTGGTCCTCCCCGGTATCGATCCGCAGGGGCTCGCCCATCTTCAGGAACAGACCAGCGGCGGCCTTATGGCTCTGCTGGACATGTTCTCGGGAGGGGCATTCTCGAATGCGTCCATTTTCGCGCTCGGTATAATGCCCTATATCTCCGCTTCCATCGTGATACAGCTGCTGGGTATGGCAGTGCCGTACTTCCAGAAGCTGCAGCGCGAAGGTGAAAGCGGGCGTCGCAAGCTGAACCAGTATACCCGTTATCTTACGGTGCTGATACTGTTGATCCAGGGCCCCTCTTACCTTATAAACCTCAAGGTTCAGATGAACCAGGGCGCAGCCGGAGCATTCCCGTCGGATTTCATGTTCATAATCACATCGACGATTATCCTTGCGGCGGGCAGCATGTTCGTGATGTGGCTCGGCGAGCGTATAACCGACAAGGGTGTGGGTAACGGTATATCGTTCATAATCCTCGTGGGTATTATCGCCCGTCTGCCTCAGGCTCTCGGACTGGAGTTCGTAAACCGTGTTGCCACAAAGTCGGGAGGTTTGGTGATGTTCCTCGCCGAACTCGTGTTCCTCCTCTTTGTCGTGGCTCTTTCCATACTCCTTGTTCAGGGTACGAGAAAAGTTCCCGTACAGTATGCCAAGCGCATAGTGGGGAACAAGCAGTACGGAGGAGCAAGACAGTATATACCGCTGAAAGTAAATACTGCCGGCGTCATGCCCATAATCTTTGCGCAGGCCATAATGTTTATCCCCATAACCATTGTGGGATTCTCGGCCGACAATGCATCGAACAACTTCATGCGTGCCTTCATGGACAATACCGGATTCTGGTACAACCTGGTTTATGCCTTCCTGATAGTGGTATTTACATACTTCTACACGGCCATAACAATCCAGCCCAACCAGATGGCTGAGGATATGAAACGCAACAACGGATTCATCCCCGGCATCAAGCCCGGAAAGAAGACGGCCGAGTATATAGACATGATAATGTCGCGCATAACCATGCCGGGCTCGCTCTTCCTCGCACTGGTGGCTATAATGCCCGCCTTTGCCCAGATAGCAGGTATAAACAGCGGTTTTGCGCAGTTCTTCGGCGGAACCTCCCTCCTGATTATCGTAGGTGTGGTTCTGGATACCCTGCAGCAGATTGAGAGCCACCTGATGATGCACCATTATGACGGCCTTCTCAAGTCGGGAAGGATAAAGGGACGTACAGGTTCGGTTGCGGCATATTGATGTTTGTAACGTATTTGAAGGGAACGGAAGAATGATTTATCTCAAAACGGATGAAGAAATCGAGTTGATGAGGGAGAGCAATCTCCTTCTGGGGCAGACGCTCGGAGAGCTTGCCAAATGGGTGGCTCCCGGCATATCTACCCTTAAACTCGATTCTATCGCCGAGGAGTTTATCCGCGACAACGGAGGAATCCCGAGTTGTCTCGGTTACAACGGTTATCCCAATTCCATCTGCGCATCGGTAAACGACCAGGTGGTTCACGGAATACCGTCGGATTACGTTCTGAAGGACGGCGATATCATATCCATCGATCTGTGTGTCCTTAAGAACGGTTTCCATGGCGACTCGACGTATACGTTTTGTGTGGGCGATGTAAGTTACGAGGTCCGCAGGTTGCTGAAAACTACCAAAGAGTCCCTTTACTTAGGGATTGAACAGGCTGTCGACGGCAAGCGTGTGGGAGATATAAGCAATGCCATTCAGAGCTATTGCGAAAAGAAAGGGTACTCCGTAGTGCGCGAAATGTGCGGCCATGGAATAGGGAAGCACATGCACGAGGAACCGGAAGTGCCCAACTACGGACGCCGCGGATGCGGCCCCATATTGCGCAGCGGCATGGTGATTGCCATAGAGCCGATGATAAACATGGGGTCGCGCAACATAGTGATTGAACGCGACGGGTGGACAACCCGTACGCGCGACCGCAAGCCTTCGGCTCATTTTGAACTGTCGGTAGCCGTGCGCGAGGGAAAGGCCGATATCCTTTCCACGTTCAAGTACATAGAGGATGTTCTGGGAGATAAATTCATTTAAAAACGATTGACAATATGGCAAAACAGGCCGCAATAGAACAGGACGGAACAATAGTGGAAGCATTGTCCAATGCTATGTTCAGGGTAGAGTTGGAGAACGGGCATGAAATAACCGCCCATATCTCGGGAAAGATGCGCATGCATTACATCAGGATATTGCCCGGAGACAAGGTGCGCGTGGAGATGTCCCCGTACGATTTGTCCAAGGGGCGGATAGCGTTCAGATATAAATAAAAACAAGATACGGTTATGAAAGTAAGAGCATCATTGAAGAAACGTACGCCGGAGTGCAAGATAGTTAGGCGCAACGGCAGGTTGTATGTTATTAATAAGAAAAACCCGAAGTATAAACAGCGTCAAGGATAATATATTTTTATTATTTTTGCAGAATAATTTTTTGATTATATGGCAATAAGGATTGTAGGTATAGACCTGCCGCAGAACAAAAGAGGTGAAATAGCTTTGACCTACATATACGGAATAGGTCGCAGCGCGTCTAACACCATCTTGAGCAAGGCCGGAATAGACAAGAACATCAAAGTTAAGGACTGGACGGACGAACAGGCTGCAAAGGTCCGTGAAATAATAGGTGCCGAATACAAGGTAGAGGGCGACCTCCGCACCGAAGTTCAGTTGAACATCAAACGCCTTATGGATATAGGGTGCTATCGCGGCGTGCGCCACCGTTTGGGACTGCCGTTGCGCGGACAGAGCACCAAGAACAATGCCCGTACGCGTAAGGGTAAGAAAAAGACCGTTGCAAATAAGAAGAAAGCTACTAAATAATAGTTGAGTATGGCAAAAAAAACAGTCGCAGTTAAGAAGAGAAAAGTAAATGTAGGCGCAGTAGGACAGGCGCACATACACTCTTCGTTCAACAACATCATCGTATCCCTTGCCAATGAAGAGGGACAGGTAATCTCCTGGTCTTCCGCAGGTAAAATGGGGTTCAGGGGTTCCAAGAAAAACACCCCGTATGCAGCGCAGATGGCAGCTCAGGATTGTGCCAAGGTTGCATTCGATTTGGGCTTGAGAAAAGTAAAAGCCTATGTTAAAGGTCCCGGAAACGGACGTGAATCCGCTATCCGTACCATACATGGAGCAGGAATAGAAGTAACAGAGATAATCGACGTTACGCCGCTGCCGCATAACGGTTGCCGCCCCCCGAAAAGAAGGAGGGTATAATTTATTAACCCGACCTGCCGAAAGTAGATGAAATTGATTGCCTACTATAATCCTCTCGCAATCGCGGCTGCATCGAACCGGCAGATCAAAAAACGAACATTTAACAAAACTATTTAGAAATGGCAAGATATACCGGACCTAAATCAAAAATCGCGCGTAAATTCGGCGAGGCTATTTTTGGCGCAGATAAAGTGTTGTCGAAAAAGAACTATCCTCCCGGACAGCACGGTCAGAACAAAAGAAGAAAAACTTCGGAGTACGGAATGCAGCTTGCTGAGAAGCAGAAGGCAAAATATACTTATGGAGTTTTGGAACGTCAGTTCCGTAACCTCTTCGACAAGGCTTCACGTACCAAAGGTATTACCGGTGTGGTACTGTTGCAGCTTCTCGAGGCTCGTCTC
Organism: uncultured Bacteroidales bacterium; assembly: GCA_949297125.1. Taxonomy (GTDB): domain Bacteria; phylum Bacteroidota; class Bacteroidia; order Bacteroidales; family G3-4614; genus Caccoplasma_A. The sequence goes on along the minus strand of CASFRS010000002.1, from coordinate 98,978 downwards.
GACAATGTCGTTTACCGTTTGGGCATAGCCCCCACGCGTTCGGCTGCCCGTCAGCTGGTTTCGCACAGGCATATAGTTGTAGACGGCAAGGTCGTGAATATTCCCTCTTTCTCGGTAAAGCCGGGTCAGATTGTGGGCGTTCGCGAAAAATCGAAGTCGCTCGAGAACATAACCGATTCACTTGCAGGGTTCAACCACAGCAAATATCCGTGGATAGAGTGGGATGAGGCTTCCAAGAGCGGCAAACTGCTGCACCTCCCCGAGAGGGAAGATATCCCCGAGAATATCAAGGAACAGTTAATAGTTGAGTTGTACTCTAAACAGTAATAGGAATTATGGCGATATTAGCATTTCAAAAACCCGAAAAAGTCTTGATGCTGGAGGCTACTCCGTTCTTCGGCAAGTTCGAATTCCGTCCTTTGGAGCCGGGTTATGGTGTTACCGTGGGTAATGCGCTGCGCCGTATTCTGCTCTCTTCGCTCGAAGGTTTCGCAATCACGTCGATACGCATAGACGGCGTTGACCATGAATTCGCAACCATTCCGGGCGTAATAGAAGATGTTACCAATATTATCCTTAATCTCAAGAAAGTAAGGTTCAAACAGGCCGTAGAGGATGTGGAGAATGAAAAGGTAACCATTTCCTGCTCCGGAACCGAGTTCAAGGCCGGCGATATAGGCAAGGCGCTTACCGGATTCGAGGTCCTCAACCCCGACATGGTTATTTGCCATATGGACGAGAGCGCCAAGTTCAACATCGACCTGACCATAAACAAGGGCCGCGGCTATGTGCCCGCCGATGAGAATGCTACGCCCGGCGATGCGATAGATGTCATTCCCATCGACTCGATATACACTCCTATCCGGAATGTGAAATATTTCGTGGAGCCGTATCGTGTGGAGCAGAAGACCGACTACGAGAAACTGGTATTGGAAATATCGACGGACGGTTCCATTCATCCTAAAGATGCGCTCAAGGAAGCTGCCAATATCCTGATCCGCCATTTCATGCTCTTCTCGGACGACAAGATTACGCTTGAAATGACCGATAACGAGAGCGGCGACGAGTTCGATGAAGAAGTTCTGCACATGCGCCAGCTCCTCAAGAGCAAGCTCACCGACATGGATTTGTCGGTACGTGCATTGAACTGCCTGAAGTCGGCCGATGTGGAGACTCTCGCCGAGTTGGTGGTATTCAACAAGAACGACCTTTTGAAGTTCCGCAATTTCGGGAAAAAATCGCTTAACGAGTTGGATGACCTTTTGGCCGGATTGAATTTATCTTTCGGAATGGACATCTCAAAATATAAATTAGATAAAGATTAACGACGATGAGACATAATAAGAAATTTAACCATTTGGGAAGAACGAGCTCGCACAGAGGAGCCATGCTGGCCAATATGACGTGTTCTCTTATAATGCACAAACGCATATTCACCACTTTGGCAAAGGCAAAGGCTCTCAGAGTTTATGCTGAACCTATAATCAACAGAGCCAAGGAGGATACGACTGCTTCGCGTCGCGTTGTTTTCAGCTACTTGCAGAACAAGCAGGCTGTTACCGAACTCTTCAAGGAGATAGCCCAGAAGATTGCCGAGCGTAACGGAGGGTATACCCGTATCATCAAAACCGGTACGCGCCTGGGCGACGGCGCCAAGACCTGCTTTATAGAACTTGTGGATTACAACGAGAACATGCTCAAGGACAAGGCAGCCAAGAAACCGGCACGTACGCGTCGTTCCAGAAAGAAAGACGCTGCCGAGAAGACCGCTGCGCCGGAAGCACCCGTAGCAGAGGTAAAGGAGGAAAACGTTGAAGAGGCCCAGGTTGTAGAGGAGAAGAGCGCAGAGGCTGAAGCTCCCGCTGCTGAGGCTGCTGCCGAGAAGGCCGAGGAGGCGAAGTAAGCAGAGATATTGCGTAAATATCATATAATGAGGAGACCGGTTCGGGAGTCCTACAGACTTTCCGGGCCGGTCTCCTTTTCTTCCGTACCTCTCCCCGCGCATGCAGTGCGCGTCGCATGCCCGGGCAACTCCCTCTGTGCGGCCCCTTTGTTGCGGCTTCGGCAATGCCCGTACTTGCTGCCGGTGCACGTGTGCATCTTTTCGGCACATCCGCTCCCTTATATTTGTACCCGAGGCCGGGAAATTGTTTGGACTTGGATTAACGGCCATTAATCTTTTTTATTCGGGATGGAAGCGTTTCTCAAGCCGGGCTCTTCCTTCCCGTCTTTTTTATCTACACTTTTCCTCTGTTTTGGGCCTGTTTTTGTCGCCAGACCGAACCAAATTGCCTTATCTGCGGTTTTACAGGTGGTTTACAAACGGTTTTTGCTTATGAAGATTGCAGAGGTTAAAGGACGGGAGATTCTCGATTCGCGAGGGAACCCTACGGTTGAGGTGGAAGTCCGGCTCGACGGCGGAGTGTCGGCTACGGCATCAGTCCCTTCGGGTGCATCTACCGGCAGCGGCGAGGCGGTGGAAATCCGCGACGGAGACATGGCGCGCTACTGCGGGAAAGGTGTTTTGAAGGCCGTGTCGAATATAAACGGACCGATAGCGAAAGCCCTGACCGGGCACGGAGTATGCGACCAGTCCGGTATCGACCGTATCTTGTGCGAACTCGATGCCACACCCGACAAGGGCAAGCTGGGAGCGAATGCCATACTGGGGGTGTCGCTGGCCGTAGCGCGTGCGGCGGCCGCCTCGTCGGGCATCCCGCTGTTCCGCTATATAGGGGGGTGCGATGCACATGTGCTTCCCGTCCCGATGATGAACATAATAAACGGCGGGGCGCATTCCGACGCCCCTGTCGCATTCCAGGAGTTTATGATACGCCCTGTCGGGGCAGCTTCTTTTTCCGAAGCGTTGCGTATGGGTGCGGAGGTTTTTCACACCCTGAAAAAGCTGCTTGCAGCCAGAGGTTTCTCTTCGGCAGTGGGCGATGAGGGCGGTTTCGCCCCCAAGGTTTCCGGCGTGGAGGAGGCTCTGGATTTGATTACAGAGGCTGTCTCTCTGGCCGGGTATGTTGCGGGGGAAGAGGTAACGCTGGCTCTCGATTGCGCCTCTACCGGGTTCTATCGCGACGGGGTGTACGATTATTCGGCGTTTGAAGGGGACGGAGCCCCGATATATACGCCGGAAGAACAGGCTGCCTACCTTGTGCGGCTTGCGGATAACTATCCGGTCGATTCCATTGAAGACGGAATGGCCGAGGGAGACTGGGACGGGTGGCGTTATCTCACTTCTCTTATAGGGGACAGGTGCCAGTTGGTCGGTGATGACCTTTTCGTTACGAATACCCGTTTGCTGGAGCGCGGGATAGAGATGAAGTGCGCAAACGCCGTTTTGGTAAAGGTAAACCAGGTAGGGACGCTTACCGAGGCCATGAGAGCCGTCGAACTTGCCGGCCGCAACGGCTATGCAGCCATTGTCTCGCACCGTTCTGGCGAGACGGAAGATGATTTTATTGCCGACCTTGCCGTGGCAATGAATACCGGGCAGATTAAAACCGGTTCGCTGAGCCGTTCGGAACGCCTTGCAAAGTATAACCGCCTGTTGAGGATTGAGGGGATGCTCGGGGAATCGGCGGTGTTCCCCTCACGAAGGAAAGGCGGAAGGCCTTGAAAGCCGTGCATGGCGCAGGGTGCAACAATGCGCCATGCGCCATGCCGGTGGGTTGCATGCGGTGCGGCGTGCCGTTTGAGAAGCCTTCGGCTTCGGTCGCTGCGCCGGCGGCTGTTCCCTGTTCAGATTATCTCTATGCTGTACTTTGCATTGAATACCTCTCCAGGGGCAAGGTGCTGCATCCAGTCTTTCTGCGCGTATTCCCCCGTGTAGTTCTCCCTGTCGCACCGGCCGTACCACGGCTCTATGCATACGAACGGGGCGAATCCGTTGCGTGCCGGCGACCAGAGCCCTATTACCGGGGCATCGTACCGCAATGTCAGGTATGCCTTTTTTTCGGCATCCAGCAGCGTTACTGCATGGACCTGGCCGTTTTCGAGTATTATTGCATCGTTGTCGAACGAATGGCGGGTTATGGGGAGTACCCCTTTGTCGGTTTTCAGCTGCGCCCGCTCTTCCTTAAGACACCCCTTTTCTCCTACCAGCGACAGGGTGTAGACGTCGTCTTCGCTATCGAACCTGAAGTATCCCATTGTTTCGGTATCCGGGTCGTATCCCATGTAGTTGAATGCGGGGTGCGCCCCAATCTGGAAGTGCATCTCCTGCTGCGACGGGTTTTTTACGCTCCATTCAACGGTTACCGTGTTGTCTGCGAGCACATACCCTATCTCCAGGATAAAGTCGTACGGGTATAGCCTCTTGGTCTCTTCGTCGCTTTCAAGGCGGTAACGCAAAGAACAGGACGTCTTTTCCGTCAGGCGGAACTCCATGTCGCGGGCAAAGCCGTGTTGCGACATGGTGTATGTCTTGCCCCCCTGCCGCATCTCCTTGTTCCAGAGGCTGCCCACTATCGGGAACAGTACGGGCGAGTGCCGTTTCCAGTATTCGGGCGAAGCCTGCCACATGTATTCGCGGCCGTCGCTTTTGCGTATTATGCTGCAGAGTTCTGCTCCGTGTTCTTTTACTCCTATTTCCAGTTTGCTGTTCGATATCTTTTCCATATTGTAGTTTTTTATAGGGTTGTCCTGTCTCCTTTATTTCTGCGGTTCGGTCGGCCGCAGTATGCGTACCCCCCTGTGCGACGTATAGTGCATTAGGTATTCGTGCAGCGTGCGCGGGTCGAGAATCACCTTTTCCGCCGCAGACGAGGCGTGCAGAAGGTGGGGTTCGCCGTCCAGAATGGCCGCGAACCCTACATGCGTTATGTCGAGCCCCTCTTTTGCGGTAACTATCGCAATTATGTCCCCGTTGCGTATATCGCCCTTTTTCAGTTGCGGAATCTTCTCTTTTGGGATAAAACAGACGGTATCCCTGCTCAGCATCTCTTCCGTGCGGGCAATCTCGTCCGTCAGGCTCTTCTCCCCGAGTGCGGGGTAGAGGTTGGCGTGCATGCTCATGAAATCGATTTTCTTGGTCTCGCAGACGGCGATGCCCGCGGGGATTATTTCTTCTATAACCCCTTGTGCGGCATTTTGTCTTATCCATTGTGAAAAGTAGTGGAGGCGTTTGGTGTACCTGTCGCTTTCACCGTCCATGTAACGGATAGAGGCGAGGGTAGAGGCGAACTGGCCGAACTCCGTGCCGCCTTCCGCGGCTGTCCGGCACAGGGCGAGGATGCTCTCCACGAATGTGGTGCAGTCGAACTCCGCAAGATTGATGCGCAGCATTTCGGGTTCGCCCTCCAGCGTCCCTCCCCGGTACGGCGCACCGAGGAACCCTTCGGCGGTTTCCCTTATCTGCGCTCCCATACCGGTGCGGGTTCTCGTAACCGCCCTTTTCAGTATGCGCACGGCGGTTGCCGAGTCCGTCGGCAGGCACTCATATCCGGCCGCGGAGATACCGGCGGCCGAAGCGAGCAGGATTGCCGCAAGGAGATATTTTGCGGTTTTCAGTTTCATCCCATTTTACGGTCTTGTTCTATAAATTCGAGGAGGCGTTTTACGGCATCCCCTTCGGGTATGTTCTTTTCGATACATTCTTTTCCCTTGTAGAGGCTTATGCGGCCGCGTGCCGCGCCCACGTATCCGTAATCGGCATCGGCCATCTCCCCCGGGCCGTTTACAATGCACCCCATTACCCCTATCTTTATCCCTGCAAGGTGCGAGGTGGCGGCTTTTATCTCGGCTACCCGCTTTTGCAGGTCGAACTGCGTGCGTCCGCATCCTGGGCACGAAATATATTCCGTTTTGCTTATCCTGCGCCGTGCGGCCTGAAGTATGGAGTATGCAGTTGCCGTAATGTCGTCTGCCGTAATGTCTTCCGCTGTATTGCTTATTTCTATCCCGTCTCCGAAACCGTCGAGCAGCAGTGTCCCCATATCGGCCCCGCTCTTTATCTGAAACGCCTCCTTGTCGGTTTCTCCGTAGCGCCGTGCAAAGACAACGGGCAGCGCAATACCGGCTGTAGCGAGCGCGTGGGCAATGCTGCGCATCTCTCCCACGGGGTTTGCATGCACTGAACGGATTATCAGTACCGTGTCGCTGAGGGCGGCAACCCTTTTCAGTACGGTTTCGTCCAGGTCGGCGGAGGTTATTTCCAGGAAGCGCAATGCAGCCTTGCTCCCAGGTATTTCGTCAATCTGCGCAACGGTATAGAGAGGGAAGTTGTTTTTGTCCCCTTTGTATGCCGTGCTGTCGGTTATGCTTTTTATTCCGTTCTCCTGAGGGCACGGACGCCGGTTGCCGAGATATACATAGTCCGGTGTCGTGTCGGGCGAGGCTGCCGACGGGAGCGTGCCGCCGTTGCTTGCATCGTATATTACGACCGGGGGATTGTCTCCCCCTGTATTCTTTACTGCTGTGCTTTTACGGCGTACCATGGCGCAGTGGTCGTATCCCGGCAGTTCTTTCCCGTTTATGTGCGGGTGTCCCGCCCTGCCGGCTATGTATTCCGCCAGTTTGCGTGCCACGGGTATCTCCTTTTCGGGCGGTTCGCTTAACGATACCCTTATGGTATCGCCTATGCCGTCGGCCAGCAACGCGCCTATCCCGACGGCCGACTTTATCCGCCCGTCTTCCCCTTCGCCGGCTTCCGTAACGCCGAGGTGCAGCGGATAGTCCATCCCTTCGCGCTCCATGGCTTTTATAAGCAGGCGTACCGATTTTACCATTACGACGGTATTGGAGGCTTTTATCGAGATTGTTACGTTGTTGAACTCTTCCTTGCGGCATACGCGCAGGAATTCCATGCACGATTCCACTATCCCTTCAGGGGTGTCGCCGTAGCGGCTCATTATCCTGTCGGATAGCGAACCGTGGTTTACCCCTATCCGAAGTGCGGTTTTGTGCTCCTTGCAGATTTCCAGCAGCTGTTTGAACCTGGCTTCAAGCCGTTTTATCTCTTCAGCGTAGCTGGCGTCGTCGTAATCGATATGTTTGAACGTACGCGCGCTGTCGGTGAAGTTCCCGGGGTTGATTCTGATTTTGTCGGTAACGGCTGCTGCCGCATCGGCGACGTTGGGGTTGAAGTGGATGTCGGCAACCAGCGGGGTGAAGTTTCCCTCGGCATGCAGCTGCCCGCGTATCCGGCGCAGGGCCTCCACCTCTATCGTCCCCTGTGTGGTAAGGCGGACATACTCGGCTCCTGCGGCTGTTATGCGGCGTATCTGCTCCACGCTGGCGGGGATGTCGCGCGTTGACGTGTCGGTCATGGTCTGTATCCTTATCGGGTACATGCCCCCAAGCGGCACGTTCCCTATTTGTACCGTACCGCTTTTGCGCCTTTCGTAGTTGAACAGATTCATCTGCTTGTGTTTCAGTTTGTCTTGAACGGATATTTTATTTCGGACAGGTCGCGGTTTGCCTTTACTATCTTCTGTGCAAGAGAACTTTTATATTCTTTCAGTCTTGCGGCTGTCTTTTGGTCGCTTTGGGCTATTATCTGTACGGCCAGTATGGCGGCGTTGAGAGCGGCGTTTATCCCTACCGTGGCAACGGGTATTCCGGGAGGCATCTGTACTATTGCCAGAAGTGCGTCCATTCCCTCAAGCGTGGAGTTTATGGGTACTCCTATTACGGGTACCGTGGTGGAGGCGGCTATGACCCCAGGCAGGTGCGCCGCCATGCCCGCTGCCGCTATTATCGCCTTTATGCCGCGTTCTTCGGCGGTCTTTGCGAATTTCTCTACTTCTGCCGGTGTGCGGTGCGCCGACAGGGCGTTCATTTCAAACGGTATTTCAAATTCGTTGAGCAGCTTTGCCGCTTTTTCCATTATGGGAAGGTCCGACGTGCTTCCCATTATTATGCTTACTATCGGTTCCATGTCTTTTTGTTTAACAGGTTTATATTGGTCTATATTGGTCTATATCATCATTACTCCTATATACAGCGACAGGCATATCCATGCAAAGCCGAATATGCCGCCGGCAAGCACCTGCCCGAGGGTGTGGCGGCCGAGATATATGCGGCAACTGCCCAGCATCCCGGCCCCGGTTATTATGGTTACAAGCCATTCTATCCTGATTACGAACCCTAATTTGCCGAGCATGAATACCAGCCCCATGTATGCCCCTATGCCGGCCATGTGCGCGCTTATTCTCCACCAACGGTTTATTATCGTCATGCAGATTATCATTATTGCACCGCCTATCAGCAGGCTGGTCATCCACAGCGGGAATGCCATTCGGTGGAGTATGTATATGCATGCGGCGTATCCTATTACGGAGATTATGTACGGGATTGTACGTTCGTCGCTGCGCGGGTTGTCCATGTCGGACATCCTCCCGGTGTAGTGCAGCCACAACATTGCCGTTCCGGGGATTCCTGCGGTGAACAACGCTATGACTCCGATAAGTATCGATATGAATTCGGGCGGCAATGTCGCGAGAAACGTGCTGTAAACAAGTGTGAGGAATGCGTACAGCGGTATTAGTACCGGGGAGAGAATCAGTGATATTATTTCTGCTATTATTTTCATAGTTCTTTTCTTAATCGTGCTACTGGTATGCCGGCTTGTTCCCTGTATTTGGCTACGGTGCGGCGTGCTATTTTGTATCCTTTTTGTTGAAGTCTGTTGCAGAGCTCGTCGTCGGAAAGGGGACGTTGCTTGTCTTCTTCGGCGACCAGTTCCGTTAGTATCTTTTTTATTTCGCGGGATGATATTTCTTCGCCCGAACTGTTTTGCATCGATTCGGAGAAGAGGTATTTCAGCGGAAAGATGCCGAACGGGGTTTGTACGTATTTTCCGTTTATAGTGCGGGATATGGTGGAGATGTCGTAGCCTGTGAGGGCTGCCACGTCTTTAAGTATCATGGGGCGCAGATCGTGTTCTTCGCCTGTGGCGAAATATTCTTTTTGTATCGACAGGATTGCCCGGAATGTGTTTATCAGCGTTTCCTGTCGTTGTTTTATCGCGTTGATGAACCATTGTGCCGAGTCGAGTTTCTGCTTTACGAACATGAGTGCGTCGCGGCGTTCTTTTGTACGGTTTTCCCGGTTTCCCTGATAGTCCTCGTACATCCTGACGTATTCGGGGCTTACTTTCAGTTCCGGAATATTGCTGTTGTTTAATGTAAAACTCTGCTCGTTGTCGTCGCTCTCCACTATGAAGTCGGGAATGACGTGGTTGCCGCTGTCGCTGTACGAGCTGTTCCAGATGTTCCCGGGTTTGGGGTTGAGCAAAGTTATTGCCCGTATGGCATCTTTCAGTTCCTGGCTGCCTATGCCGAGCTGTTTCTGTATCTTGTCGTAGTGCTTTTTTATGAACGCATCGAAATGTTCCGTAATTATTTTTTCGGCATTCCGCTTCGTGTCGCTCTCTTTTTCCCTCTCTATCTGCAACTTGAGGCAGTCCTGCAGGTCGGTTGCCCCCACGCCGGCCGGATCGAACGAGCGTATCATGGAAAAGAGTTCCTGCAGTTTGCCGTTATCGGCGTCTATCCCTACCTGGAATATCAGGTCGTCCGATATGGCCGACAGCGGACGGCGCAGATACCCGTCGTCGTCTATGTTCCCTATTATGTATTCGGCTATTTTCTCGTCCTGCTCGTCAAGTTCCTGCATCCCCAGCTGCTGGAGCAGGTGCTCGTGAATGGAACTCCCCCCAACGAACGGGAGCTCGCGCGGTTGCGATTCTTCCTGCGCCCGTTCGTATTGCTCTATCTTGTAGTCGGGTATGTCGTCTTCGCTGAGATAGTCGCCGAGCGATATGTCGCCATCGTCCGACGACTCCCCGCCTCCTCCGTCTTCACTGTTGTCCCCTCCTTCTTCCGCCGCCGTCTCCTTTGCCGTTTTCTCATCGTCGGTTTCATCGAGTGCGGGGTTGTCTATGACCTCCTGCTTTATGCGCTCTTCAAGTTCTACGGCGTTGAGCTCCAGTAGCCTTATTACCTGTATCTGTTGGGGCGACAGGCGTTGCAGCGTGCGCTGTTGCAGTTCTTGTTTAAGTTTCATGGCGTTTTCAGAACTCTTCGCGAAATTACGTTATTCGCGGAAATCGTACAATATCCTTCCGGTTTCTCAATACTTGAAACTGCTCCCCCCCAGGAATTCCCTGGCAAGGGATGTGGGCGGAATGTCGCGCTCGGGTATCTGGGTAAAGAGCCGCAGGAAGTTCATAAGCCTGTACGCTTCGTTGTACTCTTCTGCATCGCGCGGTACCGAGGCGAGCAGGGGCATAGCATGGCGGCTTATTACTGCAAGTTCGAATATCAGCGATGTGTTGAACATGGCGTCGGCGCTCTCCTGGTATGGGAAAATCCATTTCTCTTCCCCGTTGCGTACGCTTTTCCAGCGGGCGATGGTCTCCTGTGCGCTGCTGCCGCGATACCGGGCATCGCGTATAATCCGTCTCAGCAGCCTGTTGTCGGTGGTAGGTATCCAGTTGTGGATATCTATCGATATGGAGGTAAGGGCCGAAACGTATATCTTGTATTTGAAGCGTTCTTCTATCTGCGAGGTCAGTTCGGGGTTGAGGGCGTGTATCCCTTCGAGTATCAGTACGCTCGACGGGTCGAGCTTTATCTTGTTCCCTTTGTATGTGCGCGTGCCGCTCTCGAAATTGTATGCGGGTATCTCCACCTCCTTGCCCTGCAGCAGAGCGTTGAGGTGCTCGTTGAACAGCTCGAGGTCGAGGGCATGTATCGATTCGTAGTCGAGTTCCCCGTTTTCGTCTACCGGAGTCCTCTCCCTGTTTACGAAGTAGTCGTCGAGCGATATGGGTACGGGCAGCAGCAGGTTGGTGAGCATCTGCACGGAGAGGCGTTTCGCGAAAGTGGTTTTCCCCGACGATGACGGGCCGGCTATAAGCACTATGCGCGCATTGCCGTTGAGTCTGAAACGGTTTGTTATGTCGTCGGCTATGCGGGCAATCTGCTTTTCGTGCAACGCCTCCATAACCTTTATCATTGTCGGGGCGTACCCCTCTTTTATGGCGGTGTTCATTTCGCCGATGTATTTCAGCCCGGCTATCTCGTTGAAGCGGGTCTGCTCTTCAAATGCGCCGAGCAGCTTGTCCTGCCTCTCTACCGTATACGGAATGCGGGGATTGCTGTCGGACGGGGGTATCAGGAGGTATCCGTAGCTGTACTTGACGAAGTCGAACACAGAGAGATACCCCGTGGAGAGAACCAGGTTGTAGGGGTACATGTCGATAAGCCCGCCCATGGAGTAGTACGTGGTGTAGATGTTGTTGCAGGTCTTGAGCAGTTTTACCTTTTCATCGGCCTTCTGTTCGGAAAAGAGCCTTATGGCCTCTGCCGTGCGGACCTCGTGCTTATCGATCGGCATGTCTTCGGCTATTATCTCGGTCATTCTCGATTTTATCCGCTGTACCATGTTTTCGCCGCACGGGTGCGAAATATGGCAGAAGAACCCTTTGGATATGGAGTGCTCTATTTTCAGTTCCGCTTCAGGCATTATGTCGTGTACCGCCTTGCTGAGGACGAAACAGAGGCTGCGCACATATGTGCGCAACCCGTACGGGTTGGTAATGTCGAGGAATTCCACCTCTTTCGGGCTGTAAATGCGGTAATCGAGCCGTTCGGTGCGGTTGTTTACTATGGCGCACATGACTTTTTCCTTCAGTTCAACCCCCGATATGCGGTATATCTCCAGCAGCGTGCTGCCTCTCTCGGCAGCTATTGTCCTGCCGTTGTTGCGGCAATATATTTCAACTTTGTCGTTCATCTGTTACGGCATTAAGGCGTATGTGCGGACAAGGACGGATTCCCTTACCCGGTCTGCCGCCCCTGTTGCGGCGCGGCAAAACTTTCCCGGACTTTGCCGTTTTTGCATTTTTATTTAATTTTGTAAGGTTTTTATTCCTCCCTATCCGTGAGGCTAAATATAGGGTTTTTTCGTAAATTCTGCAAATATAAAAAGAGGTAAATGGATTATTCGTTTTTCGATTTCCTGATGCTTGTAGGTTCGCTCGGACTCTTTCTGTACGGGATGAAGATTATGAGCGAGGGGCTGCAAAAAGTAGCCGGCAACAGAATGCGCACCATTTTGTCGGCAATGACGGCAAACAGGTTTGCCGGAGTTTGTACGGGGCTGTTGATAACGGCCCTTATCCAGTCGTCGTCGGCTACGACGGTTATGGTGGTAAGTTTCGTGAACGCGGGCCTGCTCTCCCTGACGCAGGCCATATCCGTAATTATGGGGGCGAATATAGGGACAACCATGACGGTGTGGATCATTTCGTTCCTTGGGTTCGCCGTGGATATAAGCGTATTTGCAATACCGCTTATAGGCGTTGCGATGCCTCTGGTATTTTCGAGCAAGAGCAAGCGCCGTTCCATAGGGGAGTTCATCATAGGGTTCTCGCTCCTGTTCATGGGGCTTACATTCCTTAAGGATTCCGTTCCGGATATCCAGAGCAGCCCGGAAGTCCTCTCTTTCCTGAAAGAGTATTCCGATATGGGGTACGGGTCGGTACTCCTCTTTTTCCTTGTCGGGGCGTTGCTTACCATTATAGTGCAGTCGTCGAGCGCGACGGTGGCCATTACGCTTGTCATGTGCAGCAAGGGGTGGATTTCCTTTGAAGTGGCTACGGCAATGGTGCTCGGCGAGAATCTCGGTACGACCATTACGGCCAACCTTGCCGCCCTGTCGGGGAACGTGTCGGCAAAGCGTGCGGCCCTTGCCCATTTCGTGTTCAACATGTTCGGCGTCATATGGATGCTGTTCGTGTTTTTCCCGTTTGTCCGGTTTATATGCGGCCTGTCGGAGAGCCTTACCGGTTATGCCCCCGATTCGTTGCAGGAGTTCATCAATTCGCAGAGTCCCGAGGTTATGGCCCGGATTTCTTCGTCCGATACGGCATCGCTGACACCGCAGGAGATGGCCCTGCGAAGCCAGTATTTGCAGCTGCAGACCACCGTATCGTACGGCCTGGCGTTGTTCCATACCATTTTCAATGCGCTCAATGTGGTGATAATGATATGGTTCGTTAATATGTACGCCAAGATTGTCTCGTTCCTTATCAGGCAGAAACATTCCGACGATGAGGAGTTCCAGTTGAAGTATATCTCCTCCGGCATGCTCTCCACATCGGAACTGTCGCTGTTGCAGGCCAAAAGGGAGATTGCCGTTTACGGCGAGCGTACTGCCCGCATGTTTGGAATGTCCAGGACTTTGCTTTCGGAAAAGCCCGACAGCGAATCGTTCAACAAACTCTACAGCCGGATTCAGAAGTACGAGCAGATAAGCGACAACATGGAGATTGAAATTGCCGAATACCTGAACCGGGTCGCGGACGGCCGTCTGAGTTATGAGGCGAAACTGACGGTAAGTTCCATGATTACGATGACGACCGAAATAGAGAGTATCGGGGACAGCTGTTACAGCATTGCGCGTACCGTATCCCGCAAGAACAGCGAGGATATAAAGTTCAACGATTACATGTCGGAGCATCTGGATGCCATGTTCCGCCTCGTGGGCGAGGCCCTGGCCAACATGAATGCCATCCTTTCCAAGTCCGACATAACCGATGCCGACGTAAATGCCGCATACAACAAGGAGATGGAAATAAACAATTACCGCAATATGATGCGTGCGGCCAATATGGAGAATATAAACAGCAAGAAATACGAATATCAGGCAGGAATCCACTTTATGGATATAATCTCGGAGTGCGAACGCCTCGGCGACTATGTCATGAACGTAGTGGATGCTGTACGCGAAAGCCGGCACGGGAAGGTTGCAGGCTGAACAGTCGTGCCAGGATGAAGGACCCCGGACTATGTTGTTCAATTCTTTTGAGTTCATAATATTCCTGCCGGCAGTATTCTGCCTGTACTGGTTTTTGCCCAAAGGGCGTCTGTCGTTGCAGAATCTGATAATAGTAGTGTCGAGCTATGTGTTTTACGCATGGCTCGATGCCCGTTTTCTCGGGTTGATAATGCTTACTTCCCTTTCGGCGTGGCTTACGGCCCTTTATGTCGATGCTTCAGGAGGGGAGCGTACCGGGCGGTGGTGGGTCAGCCTTGCCAACATAGTCTTGAATATAGGCATTTTGTGCGTATTCAAATATCTCGATTTTTTCGGGGAGAATTTTGCCCGCTTATTCCAGCTGTTGGGGTTTGAGTATACGTGGGTTACCCGCAACCTGATGCTTCCCATAGGGATAAGTTTTTATACGTTTACGGCATTGAGCTATTCGCTGGATGTTTATATGGGGAAGCTCAAGGCCGAACGGAATCCGCTTACGGTCTTTTCGTACGTGGCGTTTTTTCCGCAGCTTTTGGCAGGGCCTATCGCGCGGGCCACGCAACTTATGCCGCAGTTCCGGGGCGTGAGGGTTTTCGATTACGCTTCGGCCGTGGAGGGTATGAGGCAAATATTGTGGGGGTTGTTCAAGAAGGTGGCGATAGCCGACAACATATCGGCGATTGTAGCCGGGGTTTTCGATAATTATCAGGAGTATTCGGCTTCCACATTGTTGCTGGGGGCATTCTATTTTACGATACAAATCTATTGCGATTTTTCGGGATATTCCGATATGGCGACAGGCCTTGCCCGGCTGTTCGGCATACGGCTTCTGCCCAACTTCTCCACCCCGTATTTCTCGCGTAACGTGGCGGAGTTCTGGCGCAGGTGGCATATTTCGCTCAACATGTGGTTTCGCGACTACATATATATACCGCTCGGCGGAAGCAGGGTGTCGCGTCCGGTTACGATTCGCAATACCATGATAGTCTTTATCATCTGCGGATTATGGCACGGCGCTTCGTGGACATTCATAGTGTGGAGTATTTATCATGGGCTGTTGTGCTCCTTTTTGATCTTAACGGGCGGGAACAAACGCTACAAGGGGGTTATATGCGAAAATTCCACCTTTCCTTCACTGAGGGAGGTCGCGGGGGTGATAATGACTTTTCTGGCCGTAGTGTTCGGGCGTATAATTTCCCGCAGCGAAACCCTTTCCCAAGGAGTGGGGTATCTGTGCGGCATTTTCGATGCCTCTGTTTTCAGTATCCCGGATTTCATAGATATAAAAGTCCTGCTCTTGACAATATTCATGTTTGTCGTAGAGTGGCTCGGGCGTAAGCACGAGTTCGCCTTCAATGTGGGGGCGATAAGGCCGGTATGGGTGCGGAGGGGGATTTACCTGTCCGTATTGCTGTTGATATTCCTGTTCGGCCGCACATCGGAGAACTTTATATATTTTAATTTCTAACATCGCGCATGCCATGTCCGCTGAATCCGACAATAAACCGCTTTGGAAGTTCATATGCAAGACTTTGTTGTTTGCCTTGCTGCCGGCCGTGTTGTTCCTGTCAGCTTACGAGGCCGCTTACCGTAATATCCCGAACAGCTATTCCCTGAAAAAGGCGTATCTCGATACCATGGCTGACAGCGTTGAGGTGCTGGTATTGGGAAGTTCGCACTCTTACTATGGCATCAATCCCGAGTATCTTTCGTTGAGGACGTTCAATGCCGCGAATGTTTCGCAGACGCTCGATTATGACGCCATGATATATAATACATGGTTCAGAGGGAAACCTGCACCCCGGTATGTCGTCCTGACGATATCGTATTCTACTCTTTGGGGCAGAATATCCTTAGGCAAAGAGCATTGGCGATCGCGCAAATATTCCATTTATATGGGGTTCGGCTCGTGGCGCGACTGGTTTTCTCCCGACGGATACGAATTCCAGCTCGGGGACAGGACCGTTTTGGGGTATTATCTGCTGGGGAAAGATTTTGTAGGGTGTTCCGATACCGGATTTGGAACGGTGTACAAATGCGGTTCCGGAAAAGATTTATATGAAACCGGAGTCTCCGCCGCGGTAAGGCATTCGCTGATGTCGGCGGCTACTGCAGACCTTTGCCGGGACAATATCGCTTTGATAGGCGACATCATAGGCGATTGTGCGGAGCACGGAAAGAAAACCGTGTTTTTGATTACCCCGACATATATTACGTACCGAGAGGCATTGCCGCCTGTCCAGGTGCGGCGTACGCACGAGGTATTGGATTCCCTGCACGCTGCACACCCCGATAACACGGCCATATTGGACTTTTCTACCGACCCGAGGTTTGCGGCGGCCGATTTTTATGACGGCGACCACCTTTGTACCGACGGTGCGGCAAAGTTGTCGGTTATCCTGAATGATACTTTGCCGAAGATTTTCGACTGAGGAGCCTGCCGATATTATGGAGGCGGAGCGGCAATCCCCATAGCAGGGATGCGCTCCGCCTTTTTATGTAGCCGAAACCTGTCCGTCTCTCCCTATTCGCGCGGGAGTATGCGGATATCCAGTTTTCCGTATGCCCTTTCGGCTTTTTCCTTCGCTTCTTCCACCGTGTCGGCCAGTGCGAGGATTACCCCGTAGCGGCGGTGTCCCCGCACTTCGGGTTTGCCGAAGATGCGTATCTGTACATCCGGTTCGTCGAGGGCCTTTTCTATATTCCCTATTTCAACCCTGTTGCTGTCTCCCTCTACCACTATGGCTTTCGATGCGGCTGCGCCGTAGTAGCGGATTGCAGGTACGGGGAGGCCGAGTATGGCGCGGGCGTGCAGCGAGAATTCCGACATGTCCTGCGAAATCATCGTTACCATTCCCGTGTCGTGCGGACGCGGGGAGACTTCGCTGAATATCACATCGTCGCCTTTCACGAAGAGTTCCACCCCGAATATGCCGTACCCCCCGAGAGCTTCGGTTATTTTGCCTGCAATCTCTTCGGCTTTCTTTACGGCCGTCCCGTTCATGGGGTGCGGCTGCCACGATTCCCGGTAGTCGCCGTTTTCCTGCCTGTGCCCTATCGGCCGGAGGAATACTGTCCCGTTTACATGGCGTACGGTAAGGAGCGTTATTTCATAATCGAACTTTATGAACTCTTCTATTATTACGCGCCCTGCTCCGCTGCGTCCCTCCTCCTGCGCTATTTTCCACGCGTTTTTTATGTCGGCTTCCCCCTTTATGGTACTCTGCCCGTGTCCCGACGAACTCATTACCGGTTTTACCACGCACGGGATGCCTATTTCGCGTACCGCCTGCAGGAACTCTTCCCCGGTTTCGGCAAAACGGTATCGCGAGGTCCTGAGCCCGAGCTTTTCGGCGGCAAGACGCCTTATCCCTTCGCGGTTCATGGTAAGGCGTGCTGCGTTTGCGGTAGGAACAACCCTGTACCCCTCTTTCTCAAGTTCCACAAGGGTATCTGTGGCTATCGCCTCCACTTCGGGTATTATGTAATCGGGGCGTTCTGCCTCAATCGTTTTCCTGAGTTTGTCGCCGTCCAGCATGGAAAGCACGTGGCTGCGGTGCGCCACCTGCATGGCGGGGGCGTTCGGGTAGCGGTCTATCGCCACTACTTCCACTCCGTAGCGTTGCAGTTCAATGGCTACTTCTTTCCCTAATTCTCCCGAGCCGCAGAGGAGAGCCTTAGTCCCTATGGGCGAGAATACCGTTCCGATTTTCATGATACAACAAATGTTTTATGTTACTGGGATTTTCAGCACCTGACCTACACGTATCAGCGACGAGCGCAGGTTGTTTGCCCGTTTCAGGTTCTCCGTTTTGATTCCGTAGCGCAGGGCTATCCCGCCGAGGGTGTCGCCCGACGCCACTTTGTAGTATTTTCCCGTTTTGCCGTCTGCGCCGGTTTTTGTAATTGTCCTGCCGTCGTCCTTCGATGCGGTATCGTATACGATACCTACCTTCAGGTTTTTGCCGGCGCGTATTGTGTTGCCGCGCAGCCCGTTCATCCGTTTCAGGGCGGTAACTGTGGTATGGTAGCGCAGGGCTATCCCGCCGAGGGTCTCTCCCGGGCGTATCTTGTGGTATTTGTATCCGCCGGCAGACGATTCGTAAGTGGAGGGCTGGACGGTTTTAAGCCTTGCAAACTGTTCTGCGCGGTAGTTCAGTATGGTGTCCTTCGAGTCGATGAACGCGTATGTCAGGTTCAGCGGCATTATGATGTGGCACGGCTTTATGTCGCCAGGGACAATGTCGTGGCGGTACTGGGGGTTGAGCTCCCTGAGCATGTCTATGGGCGTGCCGAGTACGGCCGAAATCTGCTGGAGGTTTACCCGCTCGGTCATCTCTATGGTATCGGTAACAAGCGGTATGGAGGTCTGCCTTACCGGACAGATATTGTGCTTGTCGTAGTAGTTCATAATATAGTTGGCGGCGATGAACGCAGGAACATACCCGCGGGTTTCGCGCGGCAGCAGGTGATATATGCTCCAGTAGTCCTTCTTCCCTCCCGAGCGGTGTAT
The DNA here is from genome assembly GCA_949297125.1 of uncultured Bacteroidales bacterium. Taxonomy (GTDB): domain Bacteria; phylum Bacteroidota; class Bacteroidia; order Bacteroidales; family G3-4614; genus Caccoplasma_A. The sequence continues at coordinate 80,692 of CASFRS010000002.1, read as the reverse complement.
GGCCTTGTTTATGTTGCCCGGCCCGCAGTTGTAGGCGGCTATGGCCAGATGCCAGTCGCCGTACATGCCGTAGAGCTGCTTGAGGTATTTTGCGGCAGCCCGCGACGAAGCTATCGGCGACCGCCTTTCGTCTATCAGCGAGTTTACCTCCAGCCCCAGCGACCTCGAAGTGGCGAGCATGAACTGCCACAACCCGGTGGCCCCTGCACGCGATACGGCATTGGGGCGCAGGGCCGATTCTATTACTGGCAGGTATTTTAGTTCCAGCGGAATCTCTTCCTCTTCAAGCGCCTGTTCAAATATGGGGAAATAGTAAATCCCGAAACCCAGCAGCGACTCTACCAGCTTGCGCCTCTTTTCGGTGTACAGCGTTATGTACTTCTTTACAACCTGGTTGTAGGGCATGTCTATTACGGTTGGAAGCGCGGCGAGACGTTCTATGTACACTGAGTCGGGGTATTCGATATTATGGCTCCGGCTTATGCAGAGGCTGTCCATGTCGGTGTATTCCTGGAGAAACCAGTTGGCCAGAATGGAATCGGCCTCGTTCTCGACGCTTTCTATTATCACCATGGAGTCGTCTGTAAGCGTGTCGCGGGCGGCTTCGAGCGGCCGGGCCGCTTTTACCGGGCTAAGGACAGCCGTTATTGCTGTTGCCAAAATTGCGAGGGCGGTTTTTCTTTTCATTTTTGTCAGAATGTTATGGAGCATTGCAGACCCAGCGATGACTGCGTCCTGAACGAAGGTTCAAGTACGGCAGGGGAGAGTTTCATCGATACGTCGGGGGAGATGTCGAACGTGTACAGCTGGGCATCGACGTAGGCGTCTATCATGGCCAGCGCATATACCCCGAACATTCCTATGATGCAAAGGTCGCGGTTTCGCCTGTAAAAGTCTTTCTTGCGTTTTACGGAACTCCTTATCCATTCCATGTTCTGCTCTATCCACTCCTTGTCGTTCCGGTAGTTGTACGGGAGGAAGTTTATGTAGCTGTTTGCATTGGGGTCGTTGCTGTAACTGTCGCGGTAGGCCGTGGAATAGTCGGCATAGTAGCGGCTGTTGAAGGAGATACCGTATGCAAGCCCCATGAACCCTCCTATAAGAATCGGGAGTTTCCAGTATTTGCGGTTGTATATCTGGCCCAACCCCGGCAATACGGCGGAGTACCATACGGCGCGCGTGGGGTCGGGTACGAATACTCTGGCCGTATCGGCGTATGCTGTTGCAGCGGAGTCGGTGCGCATTAACAGCTTTGTCGTGTCGGAGAATATTACGGTGTCGGTTTCTATTGCCCTGTTGCGGGGAAACTCCCTTTTTCCCGCAATGTCCTGGGCAGACAGATTGGCAATAAAGATTGCCGCCAGCACTGTTGCCGCCGCCCGTCGCAGTTTCCTTGCCTCTATGTCTTTTTTATATGCCAATTCTCTCCGTTGTTACAGTTTATTGCAGTTTCCCGAATATCTCCATTATCTTTCCCAGTTCCTCCTCGCCCTTGAACGGAATTGTTATTTTCCCTTTTCTGTTCCTGTCGCACGTAAATTTTATCTTGTCCCCGAAAAATCCGCTCAACTGCCTTTTAAATCCGTCGTACTGGCTGCTCCATTCTTCCCGTTCGCCGGTTCTCCCTTTACGGGCCTCCTTACCGTTCCCTGTCTCCTGCCGGGCGGCAAACTCTTTCACCATTTCTTCCACACGCCTTACCGAGCAACCGGTCTCCTTTATCTCTTCGTATATTTTCAGTTGGGCTGCCGCATCGCTTATCGAGATGAGGGCGCGGGCATGTCCCATTTCTATGGTCCGGTTCTTGAGTCCCATCTGTATTTCGGCCGGAAGTTTCAGCAGCCGCAGGTAGTTGGCTATCGTGGCGCGCTTTTTCCCTATCCTTTCGCTGAGTTTTTCCTGCGTAAGACCGTACTGCTCTATAAGTTTCTGGAACGTGAGGGCTATCTCTACGGCGTTCAGGTCCTCGCGCTGGATGTTCTCTATCAGCGCCATTTCCATCATCGTCTCGTCTTCGGCCGTGCGGACGTATGCCGGAATCTTTTCCAGTCCGGCCATGCGGGCTGCCCTGTATCTGCGCTCGCCGGCTATTATCTGGTATGTGCCGTCGGGGGCCTGTCTCAGCGATACGGGCTGGATTATCCCCAGCTCGCGGATGGAGTTGGAGAGTTCTTCCAGCGCGTCGGCATCGAATTCGCGTCTCGGCTGGTCGGGGTTGGGGCGTATCAGGTCTATGTCTATTTCGTTTATAGACGATGACCCCGAGGTCTTTATCTCATCCATCGCTATCAGGGCGTCCAATCCCCGGCCGAGTGCGTTGCGTCTGTTCATTACGGGTCTTATTTGTCGTTTTATTCCTTGTCTATTATCTCTTTTGCCAGTTGCATGTAGTTGAGGCACCCTCTCGAATCGGGGTCGTACAGCAGTACCGGCAGCCCGTGGCTGGGGGCTTCGCTCAACTTTATGTTGCGCTGTATAAGGGTTTTGAATACCATGTCGGAGAAGTGCCGCTTGAGCTCTTCGTATATCTGGTTGGCCAACCGCAGGCGGGAATCGTACATGGTAAGGAGGAACCCCTCTATTTCCAGCGACGGGTTCAGTTTCGACTTTATTATCTTTATCGTATTGAGCAGTTTGCTTATTCCCTCGAGCGCGAAATATTCGGCCTGTACAGGTATTATCACGCTGTCGGCCGCCGTGAGTGAGTTTACGGTTATCAGCCCCAGCGACGGCGAGCAGTCTATCAGTATGTAGTCGTATTCGTCTTTTATTCCGGCCAGCTGTTTTTGCAGCATCCTTTCGCGGTCGGGCATGTTGAGCAGTTCAAGTTCCGCACCTACAAGGTCTATCCTGGAAGGGAGCACGTACATGTTGCGCACGCACGATTCCACAATCCCTTCGCTTGCCTTTTTCTCTCCTATCAGGCATTCGTATGTGGTTATCTCGGCGTTCTTGTGGTCCAGCCCTACTCCCGACGTGGCGTTGGCCTGCGGGTCGGCGTCGATCATCAGCACCTTTTTGTCCAGTGCTGCAAGCGATGTGGCAAGGTTTATCGAGGTGGTGGTTTTGCCTACCCCTCCTTTTTGGTTTGCTATTGCTATTGTTTTACCCATATCACTTATTTTGCATATCGATTGCAAAATAAGCAATTTTTGTCAATTCCCGCCTTGTCCGGAGGGTATAAACTTTGCTAATTGTTGATAAGTCCGCACTATTGTTGATAACCCGGCGGCGGTTGCGGGCCATGCTCCGTCCGTTCCCGGCCTGTCGCCTGCGGCGGTTACCGGTGGCCGAATCTCGCAAGCAGCTTGAAGCATTGCCTGAGTTGCCGTTGCAGTTTTTCCGAGGCGGTGAGTTCCCCCGTGCGGTGTTTGCTTATTATGTCGAGGGCGGAAATGCAGCGGCGTATATCCGCCATGCAGTATCGGGACCCGAATGCCTTGCCGAGGAAATCGTCCTTCTCGGCAACAATCCTTTCGCCGTTCTCCTTTTTTGCGGAGACGCCCTGCAGGTTGTAGCAGCTCATTGCAATATCCGCGTGTCGGCTGCTGCGTCCGTTTTTTATCAGTTCTTCAACCCAGAATGCCCAGTCGGATATTATCCGGTATTCTTCCCGGTACCCCTTGCCGGCTATTGTCCTGCGCCGTATCAGGGTAGAGGGGTGTCCGAGCGAATGGAGCAACAGCCACGGCAGCGTTATCCTGTCGGGCATCTGTACGCGCTCCTTGCCCCCGCTTTCCGTTATGTTGTAGTAGTCGGCGTATATTATGTCTTCTTCGGGGGGCGTGGCGAAGACTTCCGCAAGGGAGTCGTCCTCCAGCCAGTCGCCGCTGTTGAGAAACAGCAGATACTCCCCTTTGGCCGCTGCTATCCCCTTGTTCATTGCGTTGTATATTCCCTTGTCGGGTTCGCTCACCCAGTATGCAAGCCTGTCGGCGTATTCCTTTATCACCTCCACGCTCCCGTCGGTGGAGGCCCCGTCTATTACAATATGCTCGAAATCGGAGAACGACTGCCGCTCCCATACCGACACGAGCGTTTTATGCAGCCCTGCGGCATCGTTGAGGTTTACGGTTATTATGGAAAGTCTTGCCATTTGTCCTGTTGTTTGTCCTGTCGGGCGGCCGATACTGCCGCTGCCGAAAAACAAAAGTACTTCAATTCCGTCTCTTGTGCAACTTCCGCGGCACTCCGCCCTTGTGTTTTTGCGCTACCGGTTCCGTCCCTCCGTGCCGGGTGTCCGATGTTTTTGCGCGGTTGTCAAATAAATTTGATAATGCCGGCGGTTTGCATTATATTTGCAGGTTGGAAAGGTGCATTCGGGCAAGGGCGCAGGTTTGCTGTCCGGGTCGTGCCTGCCGCAATGCAGGTTTAATTTTTTCAGATTATGTTCAGGGAACTTGTCAAAATGCTGGTTCGTTTTGTTTCTCCGTACAAAAAGAACCTTTTCTTAAATATTTTCTTCAATATTCTCTCCACAATATTGAGCCTCTTCTCGTTTGCCGTAATAATCCCCATACTCCAGGTCCTGTTCGGCATAAACGAGGCCAACTACGAATATATGACGCTCGACTCCGGGTCGCTGGGCGACATAAAGGACGTTGCGATAAACAACTTCTACTGGTTCATTACCGAGCAGATTGACAAGTTCGGGCATTCGTGGGCCCTTATGCTGCTGGGACTGATGCTGGTTGTAATGACTTTCTTCAAGACCATGTCGGCATACCTCAGTTCGTTTTTCATAATACCGATGCGTTCGGGTATAGTGCGCGATATAAGGAACTATGTCTACGACAAGGTTACCACGCTCCCGATAGGGTTCTTCACCACCGAGAGGAAAGGGGATATAATGGCGCGGATGACGGGCGACGTGGGAATGATAGAGAACTCCATAATGGCGTCGCTCGACATGATATTCAAGAACCCGATAATGATTATCGTATACCTCTCCATGATGTTCGCCATCAGCTGGCAGCTTACGGTATTCGTGCTGATTCTGCTGCCCCTTGCAGGGTCTATCATGGGGAACGTGGGGAAGAAACTGAAGCGTTCCTCAATGGAGGCGCAGCAGCAGAGCGGGGTATTGCTCTCCGAAATAGACGAAACCCTCGGAGGTTTGCGCATCATCAAGGCTTTCAATGCCGAAGAGAAAATAAAGGCGCGTTTCCACAACTCCAACAACCTGCTTTACAGGATGTCCAACCGGATTGCCCGCCGTCAGACGCTCGCCCACCCGATGAGCGAGTTCCTGGGAACTGCCACGATAGCGATAGTGCTGTGGTACGGCGGCTCCCTTATCCTCGGCGGGGACAACATGATAACCGCACCCGAGTTCGTCTATTATCTGGTTATATTCTACAGCATAATAAATCCGGCCAAGGATTTTGCCAACGGCGCGTATGCCGTACAGCGCGGGCTTGCATCGATGGAGCGCGTCGACAAGATATTGAGCGCGGTGAACCCTATCCAGGCGCCGGCCAACCCCGTAAAGGTAGGGGAACTCAAGAACAGCATAGAGTACCGCGACGTATGGTTCAAATACAGCGAGGAGTATGTGGTGAAGGGGGTAAATCTCGAAATAAAGAAAGGACAGACTGTTGCTATTGTAGGCCAGTCCGGTTCGGGGAAATCCACAATGGCCGACCTTCTCCCCCGTTTCTATGATGTCAACAAGGGGAAAATACTTATCGACGGCGTCGATGTCCGCGACATGTCGCCCGTCGATTTGCGGGCCCTTATGGGGAATGTGAACCAGGAGGCAATCCTTTTCAACGACACTTTCTACAACAATATAACGTTCGGAGTGGAGAACGCTACCATGGAGCAGGTTGTGGCGGCTGCCAAGATTGCCAATGCGCACGACTTCATAATGGCAACCGAACATGGGTACGATACTCCTATCGGCGACCGCGGGTGCCGCCTGTCGGGCGGGCAGAGACAGCGCGTGAGCATTGCCCGCGCAATAATGAAGAACCCGCCTATCCTTATTCTGGACGAGGCCACCTCGGCGCTCGATACCGAAAGCGAACGCCTTGTACAGGAGGCCCTCGAGAACCTTATGCGCAACCGTACCACACTGGTTATAGCGCACCGCCTTTCTACTATAAAGGGCGCGGACCTGATTTGCGTAATGCACGAAGGGGGGATTGTCGAACGCGGTACGCACGAGGAACTTATAGCCCTCAACGGGTATTACAAACGCCTTGTGGACATGCAGAAATTCTGATTGCATCTGAGCTATGATAGAACCTTGTTTGTGGGATTCGGAGTTTTTCGGCTTTATTGTCGGACGCAAGACGGTAGCCGAAGATGAGGACGCCGACTATGGCGCTCTTGTGGAAGAGGCACGGAATACGGGGGTGCGCCTTCTCTACATCTTTTCTGAAAAACCGCTGGAAAATTTTCCCGTAAAGCCGGCCGATGTTAAACTGATATATTCGGCGGAGGTGGACCCGTCGGCGGCGGTGTTGCCCCAATGCGAGGTATTGGTGCGTCCCGAACCGAAAGTGTATGAACTGGCATACAGGAGCGGCCGCCACTCCAGGTTTTTTACCGACCCTATGATAGATGCCGGCAAATTCAGGGAGATGTACCGCATATGGGTAGACAACTCTTTCTCCGGCGATATGGGCGACAAGGTCTTTGTCCGCAGGGTAGACGGGGAAATAGCCGGGTTCGTAACCCTTTCGTTGCACAGCAATTCCGGGAGTATAGGCCTGATAGCCGTCGATGAGGATTTTGGGCGAAAAGGGATAGGGACTGCTCTTGTGGAATGTTGCAGGCGGACGCTTTTCGATGCAGGGCTGCTGCGTCTGGATGTGGCAACGCAACAGGCTAATTCGGAGGCGTGCGCCTTTTACGGGAAAAACGGATTCGTTGTAAGCAAGACAACCTATATATACCATTTGTGGATATGAAGGGCCAAGGCAAAGGCAGGATATTGAATCTCTCTTCGTACGATTACGGAGGGGCGGGAATAGCGGCGGTTATAATAAACGATTATCTCAATGCCGCCGGATACTCTTCCGCCCTTATGGTGAGAGATACCGACGGGAAGAAGCCCGGAGTAATACATTACAGGAAAAAGACCTTCCCGTATATACAGTACAGGGTAAGGAAACATAAATATTCGGCCTGTGCAAGGAGGTGGCGCCACCTGTGCCGCGACAACAAGTTCAACAATAATATTGTATTCGACAACCTCAATTCTTTGGCTTCCGCGCGAAGCATACTGCGCCAGGCCGGCTTTATTCCCGACCTGATACTTGTTCACTGGGTGCATAATTTCGTTACCCCCGAGATAATTGCCGGTTTGAAACGGCTGACGGGAGCCAGAATTGCTGTGGTGATGATGGACGATGCAGGGATAACGGGCGGTTGCCACTACCCGTTTTCGTGCAAGGGGTATGAAACGGACTGTTCGTCGTGCCCACTGTTTGCCATACCTACCGATTTCCCGGTTGAAAATTTGGGACGCAAGTTGAAATACCTCCCTGCCGATTTGGAGTTCTGGGGTACGACTTCCGACTGCAGACGGGCAAGAGCTTCCGCCCTGGGGCGCAACCGCACGGTGGCGCCTGTCATTTTCCCGATAAACGAGGCGGTACTTCCGGTTGAGTCGAAATACGATTTGCGCAGGATGCTCGGCATAGAACCCGAAACCAAGGCCATCGTGGTAGGGTGTACTACATTCAATGCCGGCGACAACCGCAAAGGGTTTGAATATCTTATCCTCTCGCTTCTGTCCATGGGGAAACAGTTTCCCGAACTTAAAAAGAATGCGGAACTTCTTCTTGTGGGGGATAACGAACCAGGCGTGTTGGACAGAATGGGTTACAGGGTCAAACGCTTCGGATACCTGCCGATGAAAAAACTAATGGAGGTTTATAAGGCTGCCGATTTGTTTGTCAGCTCTTCGATAGAGGATTCCGGCCCCCTGATGGTAAACCAGTCGATAGCCGCAGGAACACCCGTGGCCGCCTTTAACGTAGGTGTAGCCAACGATTTGGTGATAGACGGCAAAACCGGTGTGCTTGCACCGTTGTACGATTATGAATATATGGCGAGCAAAATGGGCGAATTGCTTTTGAACGGCGATTTCGGGCAGATTAATCGGGATTGTGCGGAACTGTTCAAGAAGAAGAGCGAGGAACTCTCCATGTTGAATCAGGTTGAGAGAATTTTAAACGGTTGATTATGAAACTTTCGGTTATAACGATAAACCTTAATGACGCGGACGGATTGCAGAAAACCCTCTCGTCTGTCTGGGAGCGGCAGTCATTCTCCGATTTTGAACATATAGTCATCGACGGGGCATCGACCGACGGGAGCGTGGAGGTGATAAAAAGATATGCCGACAGACTCGCATATTGGGTAAGCGAACCCGACAAGGGGATTTACAGCGCGATGAACAAGGGGATAGTCAGGGCCAAAGGGGAATACCTGCTGTTTATAAACAGCGGCGACTGGCTGGCCGATGACGTGTTGGCCAAAGTCTTTGCCGAGCCTGTTACCGACGATATAGTTTACGGTAATTTTACGTATGTGAAGAGAGACGGCACGTTATTGCCGGTGGAGTACAAACGCCCCCTTACATATACCGATTTGCTGATATATTCTATCGGACACCCGTCATCGTTCATAAAGCGCACGCTTTTCGACGGGGGCTTGTACAATGAAGAGTTCCGTATAGTTTCCGACTGGGCTTTTTTCGTTACCCAGATAATCAAAAACGGTTGTTCGGTAAAACGCATCGGTTTGAATATCGCGTTTTTCAACGATTACGGAATAAGTCTCAAGCCCGAAATGGCCACCCTTACCGAGGACGAACACCGTAAATTCCTGACGGAGAATTTCGACCGTTGTTTTGTCGGCCTTTACGACAGCGCGCGAGAGAGGGAGTGCGTGTTCGGTTACATAACGAAAGCCCGTACGCAGGAATTCCTCGATTCGTCGTGGATGCAACATTATACGCGGAAATGTATAAAAGTGCTGTTTTGGTTGAGAAAAATATTAGGGATAAAGAGATAAAATCAGAATAATCATGAGTATCAGCATTCCGTTTAACAAACCTTTCCTGACGGGGAAAGAGACAGAGTATATAGAGAAAGCCGTGAGTACCGGAAAAATTTCGGGAAACGGCTATTTTACCCAGGAGTGCCAGAAGTGGTTCTGCAGCAGGTACGGCTTTTTGAAGACGCTGCTGACAACATCGTGTACCGATGCGCTGGAGATGTGCGCCATTCTGTCGGACGTGAAACCGGGCGACGAGGTTATAGTCCCCTCCTATACGTTCGTGTCAACGGCGTTGGCCTTTGTGCGTGAAGGGGCGGATATAGTCTTTGCCGACAGTTATCCCGACAATCCCAATATCGATGCCGATGCGGTGGAAGGTTTGATTACCGAAAGGACCAAGGCCATAGTGCCAGTCCACTATGCCGGCGTGGCATGCGACATGGACAAGCTCCGCTCGCTGGCCGACAAATATTCGCTTCTGTTGGTTGAGGATGCCGCACAAGCGATAGATTCGCATTACACGTCGCCCGCAACGGGAAAGCGGATGCCGTTGGGCAGCATAGGCGATTTGGCTGCATTTTCGTTTCACGAAACCAAGAACATAATTTCGGGCGAAGGCGGTATGCTGGCCGTAAACGACGAGAGGTTCGTTCGCCGTTCGGAGATAATATGGGAGAAAGGGACAAACCGCGCCGAGTTTTTCAGGGGCGAGGTGAATAAGTACGGCTGGGTCGATACGGGGAGTTCGTTCCTCCCGTCGGAAGTCATTGCCGCATTCCTTATGGCGCAGTGCGAGCAGGCGGATAAAATACAGTCGCGACGCAAGGCGATATGGCAGCGGTATTACCAAAGGCTTGCCCCTGTTTCGGCCAAAGGGTGTTTCAGTATGCCGGTCATTCCCGACTATGCCGAAAACAACGCCCACATGTTCTACATCGTGTGCAACGGGCTGGAAGAGCGCAGCGCACTGATGCGGCATTTGAAAGAGCACGGTATCCTGGCCGTATCGCATTATCTGTCGCTGCACAAGAGCGAATACTACAAAGATAAATACAGGGGCGGCGAGCTGCCCAACTGCGACCGTTTTGCCGATTCTCTGCTGCGCCTGCCGCTTTTCTATGAACTGACCGACGGGCAGGTGGATTATATCTGCGATACCGTCGAGGAATATTTCGGATAAACGGCGTTTGTGTATGTAATGTCCTGTACGGAACTTGCACGGTATGAATATGCGGATAGCCTTTTTGCACGATGAGTTTCCCAAGGGCGGGGGCGAGCAGGTTACGATTAACCTTGTCCCTTATCTTGAAAACGCAGGATACGAAGTCTTCGTATTCGCCCACCGTGTCGATAAGGAAAAACTCCCGCCGTCGGCAAGCCGTGTAAAATACCGTATTCTCCCTTACGGGGCGAACGACGGCCGGAATCTGCCGTTTGTCTGCGAAGCCGTAAAGTCCGATTCAGTTTCGGTATTCGTTTCGGCAGGGTTCATATTGCCGTACTTCCGGCAGCTTAAGGAAACGACAGGGTGCAAAACCCTGTTCGTAAGCCATAATCCACCGTTCTGGGAAACGGATTTCAAAAGGGAAAACGGACGCCACAAGGCTTCGGAATCGGCCGGCAAGTGGCTGGAGTGGTATCTGCTCAGGGCGTGGAAATTTTCGTCCGGACTGTTCGGCCGTTCGCTCAGGAAGAGGTACCGGGCATTGTACGACAGTGTCGATATGTTCGGGGTGCTGTGCGGCAATTACGGGAGAGTTATAGCCGAAGGTATCGGCGTGGAGTATGCCGGGTCCAAGTTCCGCGTTTTTACCAACCCCCTGTTGCCTGCGGACAACTTGCAATGCCGTCGCGAAAAGACGCTTTTGTATGTGGGTCGGCTGACTTATGCCGACAAGCGGGTGGACAGGCTGTTGCGCATCTGGGCGAAGCTGGAGCCGCGTTTCCCCGAATGGAGCGTAAGGATAGTGGGCGAAGGGCCCGAGGGCGACACGCTTAAAACCCTTTCCGGCAACCTGGGTCTGGAAAGGGTCGAGTTTTGCGGATATGCCAAAGATGTTTCGGCTTACTATGGAGCATCCGAAATTTTGTGCCTCACTTCGTTCTTTGAAGGGTGGCCTATGGTACTTATCGAAGCGCAGAATTACGGGTGCGTGCCGGTAGCTTTCAATTGCAGCGCCGGAGTAGAGGAGATTCTGTCGCCCGACGGTGTGAACGGCGTACTGGTAAAGCCGTTCGATGAAGACGAATATGCGCTGCGTTTGTCGGAGTTGATGACGGACGGCGCATTGAGGGAGCGGATACGGAAATGCGCTGCCGGAAACCTGTCCCGCTTTTCTATTGATATTACGGTGGGGCAGTGGAGGGATGCGCTCGACAGTTTGATTAACAGTCAGGAAGTATGCGAGGACGCAGGATAATCATCGATTTTTATACGGCGGGAAACCGGAACGTGGGAGTTGGGGAGTATTCGTACAAACTGGCCGAAGCGTTGTATGCCCGGGCGTCAGACCTTAAAGGTAGCGGCATTACGCTCTGTTATATAGTGCCGCGCGAACTTGTGGGGCATTTCGGCGATGACGTGGAATATCTTGTCGGGAACAAGTTTACCCGGACGCTTTACCGCTATTTCCCGTATCGGTGCGACCTTTTCCATGCCGTACACCAGTTCTGTCTGGTAAAATTCATGCGGTCGTCAAAAAAATCGCTCCTTACGCTGCACGACATAAATTTCATATACGAGAAGACAGGACGGAAGATAGAGAAGTACAGGCGGAAAATAGCGCGGCGCATATCGGAGGCCGACCGCGTGGTGGTTATCTCTCGCTTTGTGGAGAATGACGTGCGCCGCCTCTATCCGGATCTGGACAAACCGCTATCGGTTATCTATAACGGCGTTTCCGACCTTACAGCCGAAGCTGCCGCTGCTGCATCGCTCTATCCCGAAACGGGCGAAGGGTTCCTGTTCCACATTTCGAGCCTCCAGCCGAAGAAGAACCCCGAATTGCTTATCGATATGATGTGTTACCTGCCCGACGAGAAACTGCTTCTCGCGGGGAACTGGAATACGCCGTACGGCGACTACCTGAAGGACAAGATTGCGAGAAAGCGGATAACCAATGTTATACCGCTGGCAAATGTGGACAATACCGTCAAGAGCCTGCTGTTTGCCCGCTGCAAGGCTTTTCTCTTCCCGTCGTTGTGCGAGGGGTTCGGGTTGCCGCCGCTGGAAGCGATGCGCTTCGGCAAGCCGGTATTCCTGTCGCGCCTTACTTCGTTGCCCGAAGTGGGAGGGGAATATGCCTGTTATTGGGACGAGCTTGAACCGAAGGCTATGGCTTCAGTCGTAAAGAAAGGGTTGGAAGAGTGGCGCGTTTCGGGGTCGCCCGACGAGGTGCGTCGCTGGAGCAGCCGTTTTTCATGGGAGAAATGTGCTTCCGGCTATATTGAACTCTATCTGGATATGCTCGGAAATTAGAGCGATTTTCCCGTTACTTTCCTGTAAACTCCGTTTACCCCGTTTGCTATGTTTTCGGGAGAGAACTTCCGTATCTGTTCCTTCCCTGCGGCTTTCAGCCTTGCCGTAAGGCCGGCGTCGTACAGCAGCCGTTCAAGCGCATCGGCCGCGGCTTCCGCATCGTCGGGGTTTACATACAACGCTCCATTCCCTCCGGCCTCCTCCAGGCACGACCCTGTGGCGGCAAGTACGGGGATTCCCGTTTGCAACGCTTCTATTATCGGTATGCCGAATCCTTCGAACCGCGACGGGTATGCGAATGCCGATGCCAGCGAGTAGAGCGCCGGCAACAGTCGGAACGGGACTCCCTCTATAATATGGAGGCGTTTCGACAAGCCTTTTTCCGCGCAGTATTTTTCAACCTTTTCGGCGTACGGCGTGCGTTTGCCTGCCGCAACGAGGTGGATATCTTCCGGCAGACGGCGAAGAGCCTTGGCCAGCAGTATCAGGTTTTTCCTCTCCTCGACCGTCCCTACGCACAGGACGAACCGTTCGGGCAGCGAGTACAATTTCTTTATCTCAAGTTGCTCCACTTCGCCGGGAGCGGCGGAAAATATCGGGTGGAATCCCTGGTAAACGACGTCTATTTTTCCGGCGGGGATACCGTAGAACGATATTATGTCGCGTTTGGTGCATTCGCTTACGGCGATTATGCGGTCGCTCCTCTCCGATGCGCTCCGAAACTTGCGGTCGTAGATTTTCCGGTCTACCGGCTTGTAATATTCCGGGTAGCGCAGGAAAATAAGGTCGTGGATTGTAACAACGCTTTTTATGCCGCTCTCTTCTATCCCTACGGGTATTTCGTTGCTGAGGCCGTGGTAGAGTCCGACCCCTTCATTTTTAAGGTCGGCGACAATCCGTTTGGTGCGCCATAGCGACGGCAGTTTTTTGTCGATAAAACGCTGCGGCAGGTGTACGGAGGTGTTCGCCTGCAGCATGCTCTCCAACTCGCCGCTCCCTTTCGCTTCAGGCGAAAAGACCTTGTACGTGTTGTCGGGGTAATTGCGGTTGAGGGCCGAAATTATAAACCGGCTGTAATTGCCCAAACCGGTAAAGTTCAACACCGCCCTTTTTCCGTCGAATCCTATTATCATATTTCCGGTTGTATTGTCTGTTGCTGATATGTTACGCATTTCCCGCTCTCCGCAACGCGGCTATTTGCGCCCGAAGTCGGCGGGAATCTCTCCCCACAATTTCGTTTCCCACTTTACTATGGGGACATTTACCGGATGTGTTGCGAGCCACCTTTCGGCCCGGGCAATCAGTTCAAAAACCTTGTCGTTGCGGCCCGTGCGCCCGAGTTTGGTCTTGCATTTTTTCTGCTTTACCCACGATATTGCATTGCGGCTGTCGCTGCATACGGTAAAATGCGCCCCGTTCTGTTCCATCCATGCAAGCGCATGGACAATGGCAAGGAACTCGCCGATGTTGTTTGTCCCGTCCTCGAAAGGCCCGGCCTTGAAGACGGGTGCGCCGTCGGCCACCCAAACACCGCGGTATTCCATTTTCCCGGGATTGCCGAGGCATGATGCATCGACGGCTACGGCATCGGCAAGGTTCTCCGGTATTTTATGGGGGGCTTTCTGTTCCGGTGCGCTTTTCCCCCGGAAACAAGGGGCTTCGGAATATGCCTTTTCGGCCTCTTCCAGCGTGCCGAACCCTTTGTATACGGCCCCCTTGAATCCTTTTATCTGCAACTGGCATTCGTTCCAGGTCTTGTATATCCCCGGATTGACGCCGTTCCATACTACGTAATATCTGTTTTTAGAGGCCATGCTTCCTTTAGTTTTTTGCCGTCCTGCAGCAAAGATACATCAAACGGCGCTACAGGCAAAACTTCGGTAACTGTAAGCAGTGCTGTATTGTTTCCTGTTCAGAAAAGGTGGGGATATGGGGCGATGATAAAAAAGAGTTGTCAGAACTCCCCCTTTTTGAATCTTGGCGGTGGAGTATTATCTTTGCCCCCGCTTTGGGGCGGGTATGTGTCCCTTTTGCAACTTCTTGATATGGAGAGAATTTTTTTGATAGGATTCATGTGTTCCGGCAAGACGACCCTGGGACGCCTGCTGGCTGAACGCGCAGGATGCGGGTTTGTCGACCTCGACGAATATATAGTGGAACAGCAGGGGAAGAGCGTAAACGCTATTTTCGACGAATGCGGCGAAGCCGGCTTCCGCGAGATTGAGCGTAGGGCATTGCATGAAATGGCCGAAAGCGAAGGGCGGGCCATTATTGCCGCCGGGGGCGGGACTCCCTGCTTTTTCGACAATATGGAGTATATAAATTCCCGTGGAAAGTCGGTCTACCTTTACAGCACGCAGGAAGAACTTCTCCGGCGCGTGGAGAAATACAGCAGCTCGCGCCCGCTTTTGAAAGGGAAAAGCCGCGACGAGCTGCGCGAATATATTGCCGTAACCCTCGGCCGGAGGGAAAAATTCTACAACATGGCGACCCTCCGTTTCGATGTGGGGGCGTTGATGAACAGGGACGACGTACAGGATGCGCTCGAGCGCCTTTGCCTTTTATTGTGCATATAGATTTCAATCCACCTCCCGGCAGTGTATAAAATTGTGTATATTATGCAAGTTTATGCATAATTCTGCAACTTGTATACATAATTTTATAAAATGGTTGCGTATATGCGTATTTTTTTGTTCCTTTGCACTGCGTTAGCCCGCTAATGGATTAAAATAGTTGCATAAAAACTGCATGGTATTGCAATATGTAACCGCTGAGTCCGGCGGCCTGTCGCCGAAGGGGTGTCGTCCTTTTATTGCGTATCGCCCCCTTTGAACTGACAACAGGAATCAAAAACAATATTATTTTCTACAATAAATCTGAATCAGGAAATGTCAGCACAAACAAAAGTAAAAGAAGTGGAGAAAGTGGTTGTTCGCTTTTCGGGCGATTCCGGCGACGGAATGCAGCTTGCAGGAAACATCTTCTCCAATATATCGGCTGCCATAGGTAACGAAATTTCCACGTTCCCGGATTATCCTGCCGAGATTCGCGCCCCGCAGGGGACTCTCGGCGGCGTATCGGGATTCCAGGTACATATAGGCAGCGGAGTTCATACGCCGGGCGACAAGGCCGATGTCCTTGTGGCAATGAATCCGGCAGCATTGAAAACGAATATCAAGTTCGTAAAGAGCGACGGAGTTGTAATATTCGATACCGATTCGTTCGCGAAGAGCGATCTGGACAAGGCGGCTTTCAAGACCGACGACCCGTTTGCCGAGATAGGCGCGGCTTCGATACAGAAAGTGCCCGTACCCATTTCGTCAATGGTCGCTGCATCGCTCGCCGATACGGGAATGGACAACAAGTCGATAATGCGTTGCAAGAACATGTTCGCCCTCGGGCTGGTATGCTGGCTCTTCGACCGTCCCCTGGACCAGGCTGCACACCTGCTCCAGAACAAGTTCTCGAAGAAACCTACCGTTCTCGAGGCCAACATAAAGGTTATGACCGACGGTTACAACTACGGGAACAACATACACGCATCCGTCTCTACTTACCGTATCGAAACGAAGAGCGTGAAGAAGGGCATATATACCGACATAAGCGGAAACCGTGCAACGGCTCTCGGGCTTATAGCCGCATCGGAAAAGTCGGGGCTTCCCCTTTTCCTCGGCAGTTACCCGATAACCCCCGCAAGCGATATACTGCACGAACTGGCGAAACGCAAGGACCTCGGCGTCAAGGTGGTTCAGGCCGAGGACGAGATAGCGGGAGTATGTACCGCAATAGGTGCGGCATTTGCGGGCGACCTTGCAGCTACATCCACATCGGGCCCCGGCCTTGCGCTGAAGAGCGAGGCGATAGGACTGGCCGTAATGGCCGAACTTCCGCTTGTGGTGATAGACGTGCAGCGCGGCGGGCCTTCTACCGGTATGCCCACCAAGACGGAACAGACCGATCTGTTGCAGGCTCTCTACGGGCGTAACGGCGAGTCGCCTGCCGTAGTGGTTGCCGCCACTACCCCCACCGACTGTTTCGACATGGCATTCAATGCCGCCAAAATAGCACTCGAGCATATGACCCCGGTAATACTCCTTACCGATGCGTTTATTGCAAACGGTTCGTCGGCATGGCGTATCCCGGAAACGGACGAATATCCGGAGATAAGGCCCAACTACGTAAAACCCGAAATGCTGGAGCAGGGATGGCGTCCCTATCTGCGCGACGAGGAGACGAAAGTGCGCTATTGGGCGCTTCCCGGTACCGAAGGGTTCATGCACCGTTTGGGCGGGCTCGAAAAGGATTCGGTAACGAGCGCAATCTCCACCGATCCGCAGAACCACCAGAAAATGGTGTCGCTGCGTCAGGCGAAGGTCGATTATATCGCGAACTGCATAGAACCGCTCAAGGTAGAGGGCGATCCGGATGCCGACCTGCTCGTAGTAGGATGGGGCGGTACTTACGGACACCTTATAACGGCCGTCGAGGAGATGAACGCCAAAGGGATGAAGACCGCGCTTGCGCACTTCCGTTATATAAACCCGCTGCCGGCAAACACTGCAGAGGTGCTGCGCAACTACAGGAAGGTAGTCGTTTGCGAGCTTAACAGCGGACAGTTCGCCACACACCTCGTATCGAAGGTGCCCGGCCTTGTGGTAGAGCGTTACAACAAAGTTCAGGGACAACCGTTCATGGTTAGCGAACTTGTGGATTGTTTCACTAAATTATCGGAGGAGAAATAACTATGGAATATACAGCAAAAGATTATAAGAGCGACCAGTACGTCCGTTGGTGCCCCGGCTGCGGCGACCACGCTATTGTGAATGTGCTGCAGAAGGCAATGGCCGAATTGGGGATACCCCCGCACAAGATTGCGGTAATATCGGGTATCGGATGTTCCTCCCGCCTTCCGTACTATATGGGTACATACGGCTTCCATACAATACACGGACGCGGGGCGGCAATAGCCTCAGGCGTGAAGACGGCAAACCCCGACCTTACCGTATGGCTGGCAACCGGCGACGGAGACTGCCTTGCTATCGGCGGTAACCATTTCATACACGCGTTGCGCCGTAACGTAAATCTGAACATCCTGCTGTTCAACAACAAGATATACGGCTTGACCAAAGGGCAGTACTCACCTACGAGCGACCGCGGCGCAATAACGAAATCGTCGCCGTACGGGACGGTGGAAGACCCGTTCGTCCCGGCCGAGCTTACCTTCGGAGCAAGAGGGCATTTCTTCGCCCGTACACTCGATGTGGACCTGGCCGTATCGAAGGAGGTCATGGTCGCTGCCGGACGCCATAAGGGTGCAGCCGTTGTAGAGGTGCTCCAGAACTGCGTCATCTTCAACGACCAGATACACAAATACGTTGCCGACCGCGAATTCCGCGCCGAACGTACAATCCACCTGCGCCAGGGCGAGAAGATGCTCTTCGGCAAGGACAACAACAAGGGGCTCGTACTCGACGGCCTGCAGCTTAAGGCCGTTACGATAGGCGAGGACGGCGTAACGCTGGATGATGTTCTGGTACACGACGCCACGACGCAGGACAACTTCCTGCATCACCGCCTGGCCATGATGGACGGCCACTCCCTGCCGTTGGCTGTGGGTGTTATACGTGCCGCAGAAGCTCCCGTATACGATGAGGAGGTCAAGGAGCAGGTTGAAAGCGTACGTTGCAAAAACCCCGGAAAGACGCTCCGCGACCTGTTGCTGAGCGAAGAGACCTGGGAGGTCAAGTAAAGGATTGTGTGCCATGCTCGGTACGGCCAAAGCCGTACCGAGGCCGGCCATATATAACGGAGAGCGCGGGAGATGATTTTCCCGCGCTCTCCGTTTGTATCGTTTTCAGCCGTCTTCGGCCTTCCTGCCGGACGGCTACCTCTTTTTTATCTGCTTTATATATTCCATGGGGGTATAGCCGCACAGGTTCTTGAACAGGCGGCTGAGGTGCTGGGGATACTCGAAGCCGAGGGTGTCGGCAACCTGCGTTATGGTAGCTCCTGTCGCCATCAGGTCCTTGGCTGCCTGTACCACGTACTGCCTGATATGGTTGCTCGCCGTGTCGCCTGTCGCCTTTTTTATTACGTCGCCGAAGTAATTGGGCGACATGCAGAGTTGTTCGGCACAGTATTGTACGGTGGGTATGCCGTATTTCTGCTGGAGTTCTTTCTCGAAATATTCGCGCAGCAGCGAGTCGAATTTCATCAGGATGTCTGAGTTTTCCAATTTGCGGGTAAGGAATTGCCTGTTGTAGAAACGCTGGCAGAAGTTAAGGAGAATTCCGATGTATCCGACTATTATGGCATCCTGCATCCCGTCATGCGGTTTTTCCGTTTCGTCCTGAATCTGCCGCATCAGCGAGACGAAAATATCGTGCTCTTCGTCGGTCATGTGCAGGGCTTCGTTTATGCGGTAATTGAAAAACGAATACTCCCTGATTTTCTTTTCCAGATATGAGCCGTGCAGCAGGTCGGGGTGGAACAGCAGCGCCCATCCTGTCAGCATAACCTCCTCGCCGTTGTCCTCCTTGCCCCCTATCTGACCCGGGGCGACACATATTACGGTTCCCTTGTTGTAGTCGTATTTCCCGCATCCGTACGACAGGTCTATGTCGGCTTCATCGTGGAAGAAGATTCCGTATACGCCGTAATTGTTCAGGCTGTGGCGGACGGGCGAAGCCCTGGCGTAATCTATTACGGCCACCTGCGGGTGGCTTGCGGCATATCCTATGTGTCGGCAGTAGTCGCCTACGTTCCTTACTTTCAGTATCCTGTTTTCCATTTTTCTGCTGTGTTTTGACGTCTCCTTGTACCGGTTACGTAAAGGTAATGTATTTTGGCGAACGGACGGGCAGAATCGGTAAAAAAGGTAGATATATCCGTTTTCATGATAAGCCGGGAGAGTAAATACCGGAATAATTTTGCTGTGTGAAAATGTCGGAACGATGAATATGCAGGATGATATACTTCGGGGGTTGCGCGACGATGAGATTGTCTCCTTCCTTGCCGGGCGTTACCGTACCTCGCCGGAGAGGGTATTGCAGAGTTTCCTTGTACAGGAGGGGTACGTTGCCGGCGGTGCGGTATCGGTCCTGCGGCTGGAAAAGAATGAAACGGCCATGCTGCGCGGCTTGATGCAGGGATTGGAGCATACGGCCGACAGGTGATTTGCGGAATATGGCAATGTCGTGCGGAGTGTAGGTTTGTGCATACCGGCGGTTTGTTTTAATGATCGGAACGGAAAATGAAAAGAGTTTTGTCTTTTATGTCGGCATTTATGTTTGCGGTATTGGCGGTATCCCAAAATGCGGTAGATGTGCATTCGCACAACATCTTCCCTTTCCTCAGGGATTTCATGTCAGTGCACGGAGCCTCCAGGGAAGAGACCTTCCCGCTTCCCGAATGGAATGAAACTGAGCATTTGCGGTTTATGGACGAGGCCGGAATACAAATGTCGTTGTTGTCGATGCCTGCCCCGCATCCCTATTACGGCGATATGGAAGAGTGCCGCAGTATTGTGCGCAGATATAACCGGGAGTGCGCCCGGCTCAAATCGGAATATCCCGGAAGATTCCTTTTCTGCGCATCACTGCCTTTGCCCGATGTGGAGGCTGCCGTAAGAGAGGCTGTTTATGCCCTGGATACGCTTGGTGCAGACGGGATAAAGATTGCGACCAATACCCGCGGACTTTATGTCGGCGATGTCGCTCTCGATACTCTTATGGAAGTTCTGGACAGGCGCGGGGCTGTAGTGGTGCTGCATCCGCACAGACCCGTTCCGGTAAATGAAACTATCATATCCGCTGCGCCGTTGGCTGTATACGAATACCCCGCAGAGACTACCCGCGCCGTTGTAAACATGATTATACGCAATGTGCCGACCCGTTACGGGAATATCAGGTTCGTGATACCTCATTGCGGCTCGTTCCTGCCTTTGGCCCTTCCTCGCATGAAGTCGGTTTACGGGGCAATGGCGGCCGCAGGAGGGACTCCTGCAATAGACTGGGACAACAACTTGAGAAATTTTTATTACGACCTTGCCGGCGGCTTGACTCCCGAAGTCTTGGATGCCCTGCTCGCCGTTACACCCCCGACGCATCTGTTGTACGGTTCGGATTATCCGTACCAGCCCGCCGGGGTTCTGGTCGGGAATATGGGGAGGCTTCGCAGGATGTTGAGTCAGGACAGGCGCGTTGCCCGTTATGCGGATGATATATTGTGGAAAAATGCCGGGAGACTCTTCCGGGCAGATAAAAAACCAGCGAAATGACAAGATTGGCGGTATGTGCGGTTTGCCTCCTGTTGGCTTTGATGTCGGACGGGAACAGCGCGGTGGCGCAAACCGGAAATGCAAATGCGACGAGTATGGAAAAAAACGATAATGGAACGGTGTCGGGTGTCTGTCCCGTACCGGAAACCGGCGGATGCGCCAAGCTTCCGCTTTCTCCCGACGGCATAGTGAGGCTTTCCGTGGTAGAGGTGTATCCGGAGTATGTCGGGGAATATGTCCGTTATGCGGTTGAGGTAGGAGAGATTTCGCTGCGTACCGAGCCGGGTGTGATAACCATGTATGCCATGGCCGGGAAGGAGAACCCCTGCCGGATAACGATTCTGGAGACCTATTCAAGTCGCGAGGCTTATGAAAAGCATATAGCTTCGGAGCATTTCAGGCGTTACAAGACCGGTACGCTGCATATGGTAAAGAGCCTGCTCCTTTCCGACCAGACGCCTCTTAACCCGGCAAGCAGGATATGTAATTTCATATATAAATGAGACGTTTATGAAAAAGTTTTTTTTAATTGTTCTATTCCCTATCTTAACATTGAATATCATGGCACAGGAAAAAATTGTACAAACGGCCGGACGCGACCAGTTGGGCGATTTTGCCCCCAAGTTCGCAGAGCTTAACGACGATGTCCTCTTCGGCCAGGTGTGGAGCCGTACCGACAAGCTGGGCCTTCGCGACCGCAGCCTTGTTACGATAACGTCGCTGATAAGCCAGGGGATTACCGACAACTCGCTGGTGTATCATCTTCAGTCGGCCAAACAGAACGGAATCACCCGTACGGAGATAGCCGAGATTCTGACGCATATAGGGTTTTATGCCGGTTGGCCGAAGGCGTGGGCGGCATTCCGTCTGGCTAAAGACGTATGGGCGGAAGAAACGGCGGCCGCGGATGAGAAAGCGAGATTCGGGCAGGAAATGATTTTCCCCATAGGCGAGCCCAATGATGCTTATGCCCGATACTTTATCGGTCAAAGCTATCTGGCGCCTGTATCTTCGGAACAGGTCGGCATCAACAATGTAACGTTCGAGCCGGGTTGCCGCAACAACTGGCACATACATCACGCCAGGAATGGCGGCGGACAACTGCTGGTGTGCGTGGCAGGCACAGGCTGGTATCAGGAATGGGGAAAACCCGCGCGCCTGCTTCGCCCCGGCGATGTAGTCAACATCCCTGCCGGAGTGAAACATTGGCATGGCGCCACAGCCGACAGCTGGTTTGCGCATCTGGCCATTGAAGTACCCGGAGAAGAAACAGTCAACGAATGGCTGGAGCCTGTAACGGACGAGGTGTACGGCAGCCTTCGGCAGTAGAATCGCCAAAAGAAAATGATGCGGAGTGTGCGGGGGTACGGCAGCATGCCCCCGCACATTCCGTTTTCTGCCGGGCTTTTATTCCCGTACCGCATTTTGTTTCAAAAGCGGTAATGCAGGATGTTTGTTATTCCGCGCCTTTTCTTAATTTTGCGGCGCGGAACGGCAGCGGAGGCTTTCCACTCTTGCGCCGTGCCGGCTGCCGCCGGAGGCGGCGCATCCCGTGTAGTTGATAACCACGTTAAAAACAAAAGTTATGAATAGCCGTGTTTCTGTACGCTTCCTGTTGTTGAGCGTAATTTTCTGTTCCTGCCTCCTTTTGGCGAACATATTGGAAGTCAAAATCATAAAGTCCGGATATTTTACAGTTACGGCCGGGCTGATGCTTTTCCCCGTTACCTATATCCTGAACGACTGCATTGTGGAAGTGTGGGGATACAGGAAGTCCCGCCTTGTTATATGGCTCGGCTTTGCCGCCAACCTGATTGCCGCGCTCTTTACGTGGATAGCCGTGGTGTTGCCTCCCGACCCGGTATGGGACGGACAGGAGGCTTTCGAGGCGATATTCACCGTTACGCCGCGCATTACGCTGGCAAGCCTTGTTGCCTTTATTGCCGGATCGTTCGTCAATGCCTACATAATGAGCCGCATGAAAGTGGCGAGCAAGGGGAAGAGGTTTTCTCTCCGTGCCATAGTCTCGACTTTGGCCGGCGAAGGGATAGATTCCCTTATTTTCTTCCCGGCCGCTTTCTGGGGCATACTTCCCGAGCGGACAATACTGAACCTGATAATAGCCCAGGCATTGATAAAGACCCTTTACGAGATTGCCGTCCTTCCCGTTACGGTGCGTGTGGTAAAACTCATGAAGAAGTACGAGAAGAGCGATATCTACGACAACAGCATATCATACAATATCCTTAAAATAAGAGACCTTTAATTATGGAGCATAAGCTTACGCTGCTCGGGGGGAAGAGCGATTACCCGTCGGAGTATGCGCCGCAATATCTTGAAGCGTTCGGGAACAAGACGCCCGACAGGGACTATATGGTAAAACTCGACTGCCCCGAGTTTACATCGCTTTGCCCGGTTACGGGGCAACCCGATTTCGCCCGTATAGTGATTCGCTATATCCCAGACCGTTACCTGGTGGAGAGCAAAAGCCTGAAGATATACCTGTTCAGTTTCAGGAACCATGGGGCCTTCCACGAGGAGTGCGTGAATATTATTATGGACGACCTGGTAAAGCTGATGTCGCCGAAGTTTATAGAGGTAACGGGCGAGTTTACCGCACGCGGGGGTATATCCATACATCCGCGTGCCGCCTACGGGAAGCCCGGTACGCGGTATGCCGATATGGCTGCCGGTGCGCTGCTGGAGTTGTAGTCCGGCGGGGAAAGGACGGTATTTCCTGCCGGGTCGGCCTGTCCCCGGCCCTGATAAATGGCAGAAGCCGTCCCGGAATCGCTTTGCAAAACCGGGGCGGCTTCTGCCGTTGCCTGAATTTCGGAGGGCGGAGGGGTTATACCCGCATCATCCCTTCAAGTATGCGGCGTGCCGTGGGTGCGCCGAGGCTCTTCTCTATTATTGCCGCAGCAAACGACATTGCCTGTGCTGGGCCGTTCCCGGTTATTATGTTGCCGTCGCGCTCAACCTGTGCTGCGGTATATTCCGCTCCGGTGAGGCGGTCTTCAAAACCGGGGTAGCATGTGGCGCGTTTCCCTTCGAGTATGCCGTTCTCGCCCAGTACGAACGGGGCTGCGCAGATTGCGGCTATATTGCCCCCGGCCTCGTTCTGGGCCTTTAGAATCTCCACAAGCGGGGCGCATGCCCCGAGGTTGGCCGAGCCCGGCATCCCTCCCGGCAGGATAAGCCATTCGGCTTCCGAGAAATCGGCTTCGCCTATCGTTTCGTCGGCAAGGATTGTTACTCCGTGCGCTCCCTGCACGTCGTATTCATCGGTTATGGAAACCATGCTTACCGGCATGGCCGCTCTTCTGAGCATATCTACAACTGTAAGGGCTTCTATCTCTTCAAACCCTTCTGCCATGAAAACAAAACTCTTTTTCATATTATCGGTATTTTTTGCGGTTTGTGAAATCCTTTCTCCAGGGCACGGCCTTTTCCATGCCTTATATGCTATGTAAAGATAGTCAAAATTTCATTATCTTCGCACAGTTATATAACATTACCGTAAATGAATACGTTCGGAAATATTTTCAGACTGACCACTTTCGGCGAGTCGCACGGTAAGGGCGTGGGGGGTGTCATAGACGGTATGCCTGCCGGCGTACCCGTGGATATTGAGTTCATACAGAGCGAACTTGACCGCCGCCGTCCGGGACAGTCGGCATTGGTAACGCAACGCCGCGAAGAGGACCGGGTAGAGATCCTTTCGGGTGTTTTCGAGGGGACGACTACCGGAACTCCGATAGGGTTCGTGGTTTACAACAGCAATATGCGAAGCGGCGATTATGATAATCTGCGCAATGTATTCCGCCCGTCCCATGCCGATTTCACCTATTTCGAGAAGTATGGCAGGAGAGACCACCGCGGCGGCGGGCGTTCGTCGGCCCGCGAGACGGTATCGCGTTGCGTAGGGGGGGCGTTCGCCAAACTGGCATTGCGCTCCATGGGCGTAAAGATAACCGCCTATACGTCGCAGGTCGGAGATATAAAACTGGACAAGGATTATACGGAATACGATTTTTCGCTTATCGAGAGCAACCCGGTGCGCTGTCCCGACCCGGATGCAGCCGCGAAGATGGCCGAACTGATTATGCGCGTAAAGGAAGACGGCGATACGGTCGGCGGGGTGGTTACATGTGTCATAAGCGGAGTCCCGGCGGGGTTGGGCGAACCTGTTTTCGGCAAACTGCATGCCGCTTTGGGGTATGCGATGCTGGGAATAAATGCCGTGAAAGGGTTCGAGTACGGTATGGGTTTCGACGGGGTTGCACATCGCGGCTCGGAAATGAACGACCGCTTTACGCTGAAAGACGGCAGGATAGGGACGGCAACCAACAACTCCGGAGGGATTCAGGGCGGCATCTCAAATGGCGAGGATATATATTTCAGGGTGGCGTTCAAGCCGGTAGCAACTCTTTTGCAACGGATAGAGACGCTCGACGTGAACGGCGACCCTGCCGAAGTGGTGGCGCGCGGCCGGCACGACCCGTGCGTTCTGCCGCGTGCAGTGCCCGTGGTGGAAGCCATGGCGGCAATGGTGGTGTTCGACAATTACCTGATGTCCCGCAGTTCCAGAATCTGAAGATGCCCGTAGCGTATGTCGGTTCTCCCGTTCAATGATATGGGGCTGTTCTTCCGCAGACGGTTCCCGCACTTCAAGGTGCAGAAGATTTCGGTCGATGCCGGGTTTTCCTGTCCGAACCGCGACGGAAGCAAAGGTTACGGAGGTTGCATATATTGCAACAATGCGGCCTTTACCCCGGCGTATTGCAGCGGAGGTGCGGGTATAACTGAACAGATTGCCCGGGGGCGCGGGTTCTTTGCCCGCAAATATCCAGATATGCGTTATCTGGTTTATTTCCAGTCGTACACCGGTTCATACGCGGCAGAGGAGAAGGTAAGGTCGCTTTACGAAGAGGCTCTTTCGTGCAGCGGCGTGGAGGGGCTGATTGTCGCTACGCGTCCCGACTGCATGCCCGACGCACTGCTCGACTACCTGTGCGATGTCGCGCAGCACAGGTTCGTTTTTGTGGAGTACGGGGCGGAGAGTTGCAATGACGGGACGTTGCGCAGGATAAACCGGTGCCATACATGGGGCGATACGGAAGATGCCGTGAAGCGGACGGCGGAGCGGGGTATTCCCTGCGGCCTGCACCTGATACTCGGCTTGCCGGGAGAAGGGCGGGAGACGCTCCTGCAAAGTGCGGCAACGGTGTCGCGCCTGCCGGTTGCAACGTTGAAACTGCACCAGCTTCAGATAATAAAGGGTACGCCCCTTGCCCGCATGTATGAACAGGACAGGGAGTGCGTACACATATACGGCCTGCAGGAGTACGTCGGGCTGGTTGCCGATTTTATAGAGCGGGTACGTCCCGACATGGTAATGGACAGGTTTGTTTCGCAATCGCCGCCGGAACTGCTCGTAGCCCCGCGTTGGGGCGTGAAGAACCACGCGTTTACGGCCATGCTCGCAGCCGAGATGAAGAGTCGCGGCACGCGTCAGGGTTCACGGTACGGTGAGGGGTGATTCTTTGCGGGACGGAGTGCTGTATTTCTTTTTTCGAGTATGCGTAATATTGTAATAATATTGTTGTCGGCCTTTTTGCTCTTTGCCTCCGTTTCGTGCGGGAAGCGCACGCCGGAGGCGCTGATGGCAGGGGGCAACAGGTATGCCCGCGGCTTTTCCCTTTCCGATTGCGGCGGTTATAAAATCCTGGATATCCGCAATCCGTGGGACACCGTGCGGCTCCTGCACCGTTACCTGTTGGTGCCGAAAGATGCCGTACTCCCCGATTCAATGCCAGACGGGACATTGCTGCGTACGCCTCTCGGCCGGGTTGCGGTATATGCATCGCAGCATTGCGCCGTTATGGGCCGGCTCGGCGCAGTAGGGAGCGTGGCAGGCATCTGCGATGCCTATTATGTTGCCGATACCGCCGTTAAAGCAAGGCTGGGGAGCGGGGAGATTGCCGATCTGGGCTCTTCGTTCCTCCCCGATATGGAACGCCTTGTCTCCCTCTCGGCCGAGGCGATAATACTCTCCCCTTACAAGGACGGCTCGTATGGCAAGGCGGGCGAACTGGGCATCCCGCTGGTGGAGATTGCCGATTATATGGAGAATACGCCTCTTGCCCGCGCCGAATGGATAAAGGTGTTCGGCGAACTGTTCGGCTGTGCGGGCATGGCCGATTCGCTCTTTTCCGCAACCTGTTCGCGGTATGATTCCCTTGCCGCAATGGCGAAAGGGGCGGACAGCCGCCCTACTCTGTTCGGAGAGTTGAAAACGGGCGGGGTATGGTATCAACCCTGCGGCGGCAGCTATATGGCCGCGCTTTACCGCGATGCCGGAATAGATTACCTTTGGAGCGACACTCCCGGGACAGGCTCGCTTTCGCTGTCGTTCGAAGAGGTGCTTTCCCGTGCGGCGCGAGCCGACTTGTGGGTGTTCAAATATGCCGACGAGACGCGCGACCGCCGTTTGTCGGACCTGTACCGCGAGTTCGCCCCCTATGCCGAGTTCGATGCTTTCAATAACGGCGGCGTGTGGGGGTGCAACAGCGTAAAATACCCGTTTTTCGAGGATTTGGCTGTTTCGCCCGACCGCGTCCTGCGCGATTTCATGCTTATGGCGCACCCCGAACTCTTCTCGGCCGATGATACTACCTGTTATTTTAAACGTATTGAGAAATGAAACCTGTCGGGTGGCTGATATTGTCGCTGTTGCTGCTGTTGCTCTTTGCTGCCAACCTTTTTTGGGGGTCGGTCTCCGTCCCGTTCGGCAGCGTAGTGGATATTCTCTCCGGTAACGGCGGGGCGACCGATCCGACATGGAACTTCATAGTAACCAGGTCGCGGATTCCGCAAGGAGTTACGGCCATGCTGGCGGGCGCATCGCTCGCAGTTGCAGGGCTGATGTTGCAGACGGCTTTCGGAAACCCGCTTGCCGGTCCTTCAATTCTCGGCATAACGTCGGGGTCCTCCCTGGGCGTTGCGGCTGTGATGCTTGCCGCAGGTTCTTTTGCCGGTGGGGCTTTGGCCGGTTCCCTGACGGCCGTGGCTGGCGCATTTGCCGGGTCGGTAATTACGCTCGGCATAATAATCCTCTTCTCTTCTGTCGTGAAGAGCAGCGTCATGCTCCTGATTGTAGGAATCATGGTGGGGTATGTGGCCAATTCGGCCATTACGTTGCTGAATTTTTTTGCATCGGCGCAGAATGTATTTGCATATACGCTTTGGGGTATGGGCGATTTTTCGGGCGTTACGCTCGGTGAACTGCCGCTGTTCGTTTCGGTTTCGGCAGCCGGTCTGGCCTTTTCGTTTTTGCTGGTGAAACCGCTCAATGCCCTGTTGCTCGGCGAGAGGTATGCCGCGAATCTCGGCGTGAACGTGCGGCGTACGCGCCTGTTCCTGCTCCTTTGCACGGGGCTGCTTACCGCTATCGTAACGTCGTACTGCGGCCCTGTTTCGTTTCTGGGCCTTGCAGTCCCGCATATTGCCCGACTGGCGATAGGGTCGTCAAACCATAACGTCCTGCTTCCCGTTACTGCCATTATCGGGGCGGCGACGGCCCTGCTGTGCAACCTTCTCTGCTTTCTGCCGTGGCAGGGCGGGGTTATACCGCTCAATGCCGTAACCCCGGTGTTCGGCGCCCCGGTTATAATATATGTAATTGTGAACCGTTCAAAAATAGAGTACTTTAACTGATGAAGGCCGGTAAACGGGTAACGGTAAAGGCCGAATCCCTTTCAATAGGTTACGGTAAAGGAAAGGGGACGAGGTGCGTGGCAGGCGGAATCGACTTCGCCCTGTACGAAGGGGAACTGGTGCTGCTGCTCGGCCGCAACGGGATAGGGAAGTCCACGTTGCTGCGTACGTTGTCGGCCATGCAGCCGGCTGTTGCCGGGAGGGTAGAGGTATGCGGGAACGACGTATCGCGCGTTTCCCTCAGACGTCTGTCCGCCTCGGTATCGGTTGTTCTCACCGACAAGACGTTTGCCGGAGGGCTCAGGACTGACGAGGTGGTGTCGCTGGGGCGTTATCCCTATACGGGGTTTATGGGGCGTCTGTCGGATGCCGACCGCCGGGCTGTACGCGAGGCTTTGTCGGCAGTGGGAATGCTTCACAAGGAGCGGGAGTATTTTTCGCGTCTTTCCGACGGCGAGCGGCAGAAAGTGATGACGGCCAAGGCTCTTGCCCAGGAATCGGATGTGATACTCCTCGACGAGCCTACGGCTTTCCTCGACTTGCCGAGCCGTCTGGAAATGCTTGCCCTTATGCGCAGGCTGGTTGCCGAGCGGAGTAAGACTGTGCTGTTTTCAACGCACGATATAGAGCAGGCGCTGCCGTATGCCGACAGGCTGCTGCTCTTTTCCCGGTCGGGGCTCCGTTGCTGTACGGTGCGCGAGGCTGTCGGGAGCGGTGCGCTGGAGGAGATATTCGACGGGTGCGGGCTCCGTTTCGATGTTGGTGCGATGCGCTTTATGCTGGACACTCCCTTTCCTCCCGCATCCCGGGCGGATACGGAGTAGCCTTGTAGCGGTGTCTTTTTAAGGATATTATTTTTTTCTATATATGAAGTACTATTTGGTTGCCGGCGAAGCTTCGGGCGATTTGCATGCTTCGCGGCTTATGCGGGAGATTAAACGGCTGGACGGCGATGCCTGTTTCCGGTTTTTCGGCGGCGATCTTATGCAGGCCGAAGGGGGTGTGCTCGTCCGCCATTATCGCGAAATGGCTTTTATGGGGTTTATAGACGTGGCCCGCAACCTGCGCACTATAATGAAACTTATGCAGGAGTGCAGGCGCGATATACGCGAGTTTTCCCCCGATGCTGTGATTCTGGTGGATTATCCGGGGTTCAACCTGAAGATTGCCCGCTATGTAAAGGAGGCATTGGGAATAAAGGTGCATTATTATATAGCTCCCAAGATATGGGCGTGGAAAGAATACAGGATAAAGGGTATCAGGAAGTATGTCGATTATATGTATTCCATACTGCCGTTCGAGCCGGACTATTTCGCCCGTCTCGGCTACAGGGTCGACTATGTGGGCAACCCTACGGTAGACGAACTGGCCGTGCGGCCGTATGCCGACGAGACTTTCAATGATTTCATACGGGAGTGTTCGCTGCCCGGCAAACCCATAATAGCGCTCGTTTCCGGGAGCCGGGTAGGGGAAATAAAGGGGGCGTTGTCCCGCATGATAGCCAGTGCGCGGCATCTTTCGGATTACCAGCTTGTCGTTGCCGGGGCTCCCGGAATATCTCCGTCGCTGTATGCTTCCATTATCGGGGACATGCCGGTAACGGTGCTGTACGGGAAGACGCACCGCCTTCTCAAACAGGCCCGTGCCGCACTTGTTACTTCCGGAACGGCTACGCTCGAGGCGGCCGTCATAGGCGTGCCGCAGGTGGTCTGCTACCATGTTTTCGGCGGGCGCGTTGCCCATAAGGTTTTTGAATATGTGCTGAGGAATATCAGTTATGTGTCGTTGGTTAACCTTATTGCCGACCGTCCGGTGGTAAAGGAACTTCTGGCTCATCACTTCAACCCGCGCGATACCCGCAGGGAGCTGGAGAGGATTCTCGACCCCGCCGTCAGGGAGAAGATTGCCGAAGGGTATGCCGAAGTGAAGAGGCGGCTCGGCGGGCCGGGTGCCGCATGCCGTGCCGCCGCCCTTGTGGTGGAGCGTGCGGGAGGACACAATTTTTGACGCCTGCGGCCGTTATATTTCTGATGAAAGGGGTAAAGCACATATTGTCCGTTGTCGCCGCCGTGGTGTCGCTGGCATTGTTGCCGGGGTGCTTCGACGAGGAGTTTTCCACTTCTCCGTCGGATGTGCTTTCGTTTTCGACTGACTCGCTCCGTTTCGATACAGTCTTTACCGCCCAGGGTACGGCAACGCGCAACTTCATGGTCTATAACCGTAACGGGAAGGCCCTGATGATAAGTTCCATAAACCTGGCCGATGCCGGCAACAGCGGTTTTTACATAAACGTGGACGGGATGAAAGGGCCGGATATATACAACATGGAAATCTCGGCGGGCGACAGCCTTTACGTGCTGGTGGAGATTACCGCCCCGGTTTCGGGACAGAACTCCCCTTTGCTTATAAAGGACTCTGTAGTGTTTGTCGTCAACGGGGTGAGGCAGGATGTGAAGCTGGAGGCTTTCGGGCAGGATGCGGTCCCGCTTCGGAAAGCGGAATATGCCGAAGGCGTGCATACCCTTAATGCCGACAAACCGTATATCGTGTATGATTCCCTTATCGTCAGGGAGAATGCGGAGCTTGTCCTGCAGCCCGGCACGGAGCTCTGTTTCCATTCCGGTTCGCGCCTGGTTGTGGAGGGGAAGATATCGGCAAAGGGGGAAGAGGGGAAACCCGTAGTGATGCGGGGCGATCGCCTCGACAACATGTTCTCGTACCTTCCGTACGACCGCCTTGCAGGACAGTGGGGTGGAGTACACGTCAAGGAAAAGAGCTACGACAATGTGTTCGAGCATGTCGTGATGCGCGGTACGGTGGACGGGTTGGTCCTCGATTCGGCCGATATGGCCCGCAACAAGATTACGATAACCAACAGCGTATTGCATAATTCAACCAATAACGTCCTTACCGTAAAGCAGTGCCGTGCCGTCGTGCGGAACAGCGAACTCTCGAACTCAGTAGGCGCGCTGGTATATATGGAAGGGGGTGCAGCCGAATTCCTGCAATGTACACTGGCCAATTACTACGCCCTTTTTGAAAGCGCGAAGTTGCCGATGATTTACCTGTCGCGTTTCGACGATCCCGAACTTGCCGCCCCCGCGAGTGTATCGTTCGGCAACTGCATAGTGGCCGGGAATGCAGGTGTAATATTCCCGTCGGATGTAACGCAGCTTGCCGTGTCGTTCCGCAATACGCTGTTTACGGTTGCCGGGAGCGACGATGATAATTTCGTAAACTGCGTATGGGGAGGAGACCCCATGTTCAACTGTGTCGGCGGGGATATCTTCTATTATGATTACAGAATCTCCTCACCCTCTTCTCCGGCTTGCCGTGCGGGAGACGAGACACTCCTCGACGAGTCCCTCCGCCGCGACATGTACGGCACGGTGCGCCCGTACGGGACCAGTCCCGATGCGGGAGCTTATCAGATTCCTCCGCCGCAGGAGGGTGCGACACCCCCGGGGCAGGAGTGAGCCTCCCGCTTTCCCGTACCAGTAAACGGTCCTGTCGGCGGAAAGGTCGGTTTTTCTGTCGCGCCTGCGCTTTCTGTTTTCGGGCAAATAGCTATCTTCGCGATATAATTTCAAATTCTGCCATATGGAAAATAAACGTCCCCTGTTTCTTGTTACTAACGACGACGGCATAGATGCCGGCGGAATCCGTGCGCTTGTGGATATGGTTTCTGATCTGGGGCGCGTTGTGGTGGTAGCCCCAGACGGCCCGCGGTCGGGACAGTCGTGCGCCCTTACGGTAAGCCGCCCGTTGCGCCTTACCTACGTGGGTGGCGAAGGGGATGTTTCATATTATAAAACCGACGGGACACCGGTGGATTGCGTAAAACTCGCCATTAACGAATTGCTCGGAGGGCGTCCCGATCTGATTCTTTCGGGAATCAACCACGGTTCCAATACCGCAATAAGCACCATTTATTCCGGAACAATGGGGGCGGCCTATGAAGGGAGCGTAATCGGCGTCCCCTCGGCCGGTTTCTCTCTCTGCACGCACGAGCTCGAACCGGATTTCGGGTGTTGCCGCAACATGGTACGGCGGACTGTTTCGGCGCTTCTGGTATCGGGCCTGCCCGATTCGGTTTGCCTGAATATCAATATCCCCTATAAGTGCGATATAAAGGGGGTGCGTCTCAGCCGTCAGGCTCTCGGGTACTGGACCGAAGAGTACGAGAAGCGTACCGATCCCCGCGGCCAGGCATACTACTGGGTTACCGGACGTTTCGTCAATACCGAACCCGATGCCGAAGATACCGATTCGTGGGCCGTGGCCAACGGTTATATTTCGGTAGTCCCCACGGCATGCGACAGAACGGCCCTCTCCTCGTTCCCTGCCGTAAAGAATCTTCTGTCATTGACATAGACGGCGGAAACAAGCCGTCTCCCCCTTTGGCGGAATCTGTTCCGCAAAGGGCGGCTGTTTGCATAAATCGTGTATATAATGAAAATTTATGCAAATATATTGTTGTGCGAATGAAAAAAATTCCAATAATACGGTATATATATTCAGAATAATCTCTATCTTTGCACACCTTGTCGTTTGTAACGGTGCGACATTGCGCCTCCCCTGCGGCACTATTCCGCATACGGTGCATAAAAATTGCATATTTGTTGCATGCGGTTGCAGGAAATTTCAATTCTTAAAGGTGTGAAGAACAAGACGGCCAGAATACAGAAGATAAAAGAACTCGTTTCGGGAGGTGCAATAGACTCGCAGAGCCGTTTGCTGGAACTGTTGCGCCAAAGCGGGTTCGATCTGACGCAGGCTACCCTCTCGCGCGACCTGAAGCGCATGCGCATCGCCAAGGTGGGCGACGGGAACGGCGGGTATGTCTACATTCTTCCGGAGTCGGCACGCAATACGGCAGCCGGACACGTTCACGGCATTCATCGCACCGCACCGTCGGCAGGGTTCGTTTCAATCGACTTTTCCGGACAGTTCTGCGTTATAAAGACGCGTCCGGGGTATGCCGGAGGAATCGCCCTCGATATAGACGCTCTCGATTCGCACGCAGTAATGGGCACCATAGCAGGCGACGATACGATACTGGTAATATTGCGCGAGAACGAATCGAAGCAGCAGGTTATGTCAATACTTAAAAATATAATACCGTCAATAGAAGAAAAAACCGAATAAGGAGAATATGGAAGACAATATTCAGATAATGATTGCCGACGAGAGGCATTTGCCGCTTGTGGAGACTATCCTCGATACGATAGAGAAGGCGGCCAAGATCCGCGGCACGGGCATAGCACGCCGCTCGCCCGATTACGTAAGGCAGAAGATGTTGGAGGGTAAGGTGATAATAGCAATGGACGGCGACAAGTTCGCCGGCTTC
This sequence comes from uncultured Bacteroidales bacterium, assembly GCA_949297125.1. Lineage (GTDB taxonomy): Bacteria > Bacteroidota > Bacteroidia > Bacteroidales > G3-4614 > Caccoplasma_A. The sequence continues at coordinate 46,852 of CASFRS010000002.1, read as the reverse complement.
TGTTATATCGAGAGCTGGAGCAACAAGCAGTTCGTTGCCAACTCGGGACTGATAGTCGTTGACAAGTACCGCGGACACGGGCTGGCCAAGCGGATAAAGAAGAAATCTTTTGAAGTTTCGCGCGAAAGGTTTCCCGAAGCGAAACTTTTCGGTTTGACTACCGGGTTGGCGGTTATGAAGATAAATACCGAACTCGGATACCGTCCTGTCCCGTTCTCCGAACTGACCGACGACGACGCTTTCTGGAAGGGGTGTCAGACATGCGTCAATTACGACATACTGCAACGGACGGGACGCAAAATGTGCCTCTGCACCGGAATGCTGTACGACCCGGCCGAGCATAAGAACGATGCGATAGTGAAAGCCGCGGCCGAAAAGGCCCTGGCCGAACAGGCGGCGGCCGAGAAGGCAAAAGAGAATGGGCAGGAAAAGAGCGATAATGAACAGAATAAATAATTATAACTATAAATAAAATGGGAAAAGAAAAAGTTGTTTTGGCTTTCAGCGGAGGTCTCGATACCTCGTTTTGTGCAAAGTATCTTACTGAAGAGTGCGGATACGAGTTATATACAGCAATAGCCAACACCGGCGGGTTCAACGCCGATGACCTTAAACTGATAGAGGAGAAGGCCTACAAGTTGGGCGCAGTGAAGCATGCCTCTCTCGATATTACCGGCGAATATTACGACAAGAGCATAAAATACATGATATTCGGGAATGTCCTGCGTAACGGTACATACCCCATATCGGTAAGTTCCGAGAGGATATTCCAGGCTATAGCCATAATAAACTATGCCAAGGAGATAGGTGCGCAGTACGTTGCGCACGGAAGTACGGGGGCCGGTAACGACCAGGTACGTTTCGACCTTACGTTCCAGATTCTCGCTCCCGAGATAAAGATTCTTACCCCTACCCGCGACATGACCCTTACGCGCGAGTATGAGATAGACTATCTGAAGAAACACGGCTTTGAGGCCGATTTCAAGAAAATGGAATACTCCATAAACAAAGGGCTTTGGGGTACCAGCATAGGGGGCAAGGAGACGTTGAAGAGCAACGAAACGCTTCCAGAAGAGGCTTACCCCTCGCAGATGACGGCAGGGGGCGAAGAGCGCCTGACCATCGATTTCGTAGAGGGCGAGATAGCTGCCGTAAACGGGAAGCCGTATGCCGACAAGGTTGCCGCAATACAGGATATCGAGGCGATAGCATCGAAATACGCGATAGGCCGCGACATGCACATAGGCGATACCATAATCGGAATCAAGGGGCGCGTAGGCTTCGAGGCAGCCGCACCTATGGTGATAATAGCGGCGCACAAGATGCTGGAGAAACATACCCTTACCAAGTGGCAGCAGTACTGGAAGGACCAGATAGGTACATGGTACGGAATGTTTCTGCACGAGGCGCAGTACCTCGAACCCGTTATGCGCGACATGGAGGCGTTCCTCCAGAGTTCGCAGCGCAACGTTACCGGCCGCGTACTTGTAGACCTGAAACCTTACCGTTACGTGCTGGTAGGCGTTGAGAGCGACTTCGACCTCATGAAGTCCGATTTCGGCGAGTACGGCGAAGTAAACAAGGCATGGAATGCCGACGACGTGAAGGGATTTACCAAGATACTGGGCAACCAGATGAAGATATACCACTCCGTACAGAAGAAAAACGGCAAAAACGAATAGTCTATGATAAGAGCAGGAATAATAGGCGGTGCCGGTTATACCGCAGGCGAACTGTTGCGTTTGCTGATCAATCATCCGGACGTGGAGGTGGCTTTCGTTAACAGCAGCAGCAATGCGGGGAATGCCGTAACCGATGTCCATTCGGGCCTGTACGGCGAAACTTCGCTCAGGTTTACCGACAAGTTGCCGCTGGACGAAATAGATGTCCTCTTTTTCTGTACGGCGCACGGCGATACCCGCAAGTTCATGCAGCAGCATACGCTGCCCGAAGAGTTGAAGGTGGTGGACCTGTCGATGGATTACCGGCTTGCCGACGAATCGCACGATTTCGTTTACGGGCTTCCCGAACTGAACCGCAAGCGCATTATACGGGCCAGGCACATAGCCAACCCCGGGTGCTTCGCCACTGCCATACAGCTGGCGTTGCTTCCGCTTGCCAAGAACCTGCTGCTCCACAAACCGGTGCATGTTACGGCAATAACCGGGTCGACGGGAGCAGGGCAGAAACTCGCCCCTACGTCGCATTTCAGCTGGAGGGACAACAACCTGTCGATATACAAGGCGTTTACCCACCAGCACCTTGCCGAGATAAAGGAGAGCCTCGCTTCGCTCCAGCAAAGCGTTACCGACGAGATCAACTTCATTCCCGTGCGCGGCGGTTTCCCCCGCGGAATCTTTGCCATGGCATATACCGACTGCCCTGTTGCGGTAGATGAACTCGTTTCGCTTTACAAGGAGTATTACGGCGACCATTCGTTCACGCACGTCAGCGATAAGCCCGTCGACCTGAAGCAGGTGGTCAATACCAACAAGTGCCTGCTGCACCTGCAGAAGGAAGGGAACAAGCTTTTGATAACTTCAGTGATAGACAATCTGCTGAAAGGGGCTTCGGGTACGGCTGTCCACAATATGAATCTGTTGTTCGGGCTGAAGGAAGATGTCGGTCTGCGACTTAAAGCTTCGGCCTTTTAATAAAGTTGCAAAATGAAACTGTTTGATGTTTATCCCCTTTTCGACATCGAGATTGTCTCGGGCAAAGGGTGTAAAGTATATGATACGGACGGGACGGAATACCTCGACCTTTACGGCGGCCATGCCGTAATATCGGTGGGGCATTCGCACCCGTACTATCTCGCCCGGTTCAAGGAACAGGCCGACAAGTTGATATTCTATTCAAATTCGGTCATAAACTCGCTGCAGCGCAAGTTGGCCGAGAAGCTGGGCGAGGCATCGGGCTACGCGGATTATTCGCTTTTTCTCGTGAACTCCGGTGCTGAAGCAAACGAAAACGCGCTGAAACTGGCTTCGTTCCATACGGGACGGAAACGCGTGGTGTCTTTCAAGAAAGCTTTTCACGGGCGTACCTCGGCCGCTGTCGAGGTTACGGACAACCCTAAAATAATATCGCCGGTAAATGAAGGGATGGATGTTACGTTCGTATCGTTCGGCGATGTGGAGGCTCTGGAAAAGGAACTTGCCGCAAAAGACGTCTGTGCGGTAATAATGGAAGGGATACAGGGCGTAGGCGGGATACGTATCCCTGACGACGAGTTCATGCGTACCGTAAGGAAGCTTACCGAAGAGACCGGCACCGTGCTCATACTCGACGAAATACAGTCGGGTTACGGGCGTAGCGGGAAGTTCTTCGCGCACCAGTACGCAGGTATACGCCCCGACCTTATAACCGTGGCAAAAGGTATAGCAAACGGGTATCCCATGAGCGGCGTACTGATAAGCCCCATATTCAAGCCGGTCTACGGAATGCTCGGAACTACGTTCGGCGGCAACCAGCTCGGCTGCGTAGCCGCAATGGCCGTACTCGATATAATAAAGAACGAGAACCTGGTTGAGAATGCGGCGAAAGTGGGAGACTTCCTTATGGAGAACCTGCGCGGTATTCCGCAGATAAAGGAGGTGCGCGGCCGGGGCCTTATGATAGGCATGGAGTTCGACTACGAAATAAAGGAGTTGCGGAAACGCCTCTTGTTTGAACAACATGTCTTTACCGGCGTATCGGGGACAAATGTAATAAGGCTGCTTCCGCCGCTTGTGTTGAGCATGGACGAGGCTGCCGAATTTCTGGAAAGATTCAAAAAACTGCTTTGATTATGAAAATAGCGATAATAGGCGCAGGGAACATAGGAGGCGCGATAGCCTCCGGCCTTATGGAGAGCGGGTACTCGGCTTTGGCCGACATAGTCGTTTCCGACCCCGAAGAGATGAAGGTGAAGAAACTTGTAGAGGATTATCCCGGACTGAAAGGGACGGACGATAATGCCGAAGCCGTCAAGGATGCCAATATAGTTCTGATAGCCGTCAAACCGTGGCTCGTAGAGCCGCTGTTGTCGTCGCTGAAACTGGAAGAGACCCAGATTCTCGCATCGGTAGCGGCAGGCGTAACGTTCGAGAAACTGGCGTCGTATACAGGCAAGTCGCTGGCAATGTTCCGGATTATCCCCAATACCGCCATTCGCAAGAGGGCGAGCATGAGCCTTATAGCCTCAATGGGGGCAACCGAGGAACAGGAAAAGTTGATGCTCGATATATTCAACCGCCTCGGACTGGCCATGATGGTGCCCGAGTCGAAAATGGAGGCCGGGACGGCCGTCTCGTCATGCGGCATAGCCTATGTGCTCAAGTACATATACGCCGCAACGGAAGCGGGCGTGGAAATGGGCCTCTATCCGCACGAGGCGATGATGATGGTTGCGCAGTCGGCCAAAGGGGCGGCGGAGCTGCTGTTGTCGGGCGATACGCACCCGGCCGTTGAGATAGACAAGGTAACGACGCCCGGCGGCCTGACGATAAAGGGGGTGAATACCCTCGATGCCGAAGGGTTCGCGGCTGCTGTTATAAAAGCAATCAAAGCCAGCGTGTAACGGATTGCAGGAATCGTCCGGTACGGCAGTGCGTACAGACGGTTTCCATGCAGCGGGTGGTTCGCATGGCGACAGGCATTTTTCGGGCTGCTATTTTTCTTGTCCGATATATTGAAGGGGTTGTACAGACAGGTATAACCCCTTTTTGTTCATTCTTCTCTGCGGCGAGAAGAACGGACGGGGGAAGCGCCGCCGCTGTTACCGGGCTGTTCGCGCGGGCGGCGACGCCTTATTCGGGGGCTGCGGAACTCGCTTTGCTCAAACAGTCCTCGCCTTCTTCCCTTATTCGGCTGCCGCCCTTGCTGCCCGATAAATGCGGTTTGCTTTTTCCATTGTTTGTTTTAACGGTTTAATGCGGGGCTTTTGCTCTGCCGTGCATTTTTTTGTTCATCCTTCTTGTGCGGCGAGAAGAACGGACGGGGGAAGCGCCGCCGCTGTTATCGGGCTGATCGCGCGGGGTGTTTTAGGGGTGCGGGTTGCGGCGATGCCGGTATCGGGATGCGCAATTTGGCTGTGCCGGGCTTTTTGCCTATCTTCACACTGTGTTTCGGCATCGGTATGGCCGGGTGCGGAGATGTGATAAAGAACCGGTTTATGGAAAACGCAAAACTTTAAGGGAGAATGGGGGAGAAGGTAATATTCAATTACGATAATGTAATTTACAGTTGTTTTTATGATGACAGCGACGGGTGTATACACCGTTCGCGCGAGTATGCCATTAACTATGTCCATTCCGGCGAGATGCTTCTCGATACGGGAGAGGAACAGATACGCGTGTGCAAGGGCGAGTGCGCGTTTATTCCGCGCGACCACCATATTACCATGTATAAGCGACCTGCCGGGGGAGAACGCTATTGCGGCATCTTTCTGTCGTTTACCCGTAATTTTCTTCGGGAAATGTATGCAAAATTAGGGCAGGCCAAGGGTGCTCCAACCGGGTATGGATTGAAGAGGGGTGTTTTCAAGCTCCCCCGGACGGTTGAATTTGCCAGCCTTTTTTCATCCCTTGTGCCCTTTTTCGATACGGCTGTGAGGCCGCACGATGATTTCATGCATCTGAAATTGCAGGAAGGGTTGCTGGCCTTGCTTCACGTGGACGCGCGTTTCGCCTCGATTCTGTTCGATTTCAACGAGCCGTGGAAGATTGATATACTCGATTTCCTGAACAAGAATTACATGTACGAGTTTTCAATGGAGGAACTGGCACATTATACGGGTCGCAGCCTTACGACATTCAAACGCGATTTCAAGAAGATAAGCGACCTTACACCCGAAAAATGGCTGATAAGGAGACGCCTGGAGGCCGCTTACGACATGATGCGCGAAGGGGGCAAAAAGGTGGCCGACGTTTATTTGCAGGTAGGTTTCAAGAACCAGTCCCATTTTTCGTCTGCATTCAAGAAGCAGTACGGTGTTGCGCCTACTGCGCTAACTCCTTCCTGATCTTTTGCCCGTCAGTCCGGCTTTATCTGTTTTCCTTGCTCCGGTGAAACGGCGTGTTGTGCGTTCAAAAACCGTATCGGGCCTTAAGGCAATAATATTAGGCCTTTTCGGCAATATGCAGGAATTGTTTTTACTGTAATTTTACCCGGCGTAAAGGGACGGCTTATCGGCCCTGATATATAAATACCAAGTAGTATGAAAAGGGTTTTGGTTATATCTACAAGCCTGCGCAAGGGGAGCAACTCGGATGCGCTGGCGGGGGCCTTTGCCCGCGGTGCGGCGGAGGCGGGGAATGAGGTAGAGAGTATTTCCCTTAAGGGCAAGGAGATAGGCTTTTGCAGGGGATGCCTCGTGTGTCAGAAGACGCAGAGATGCGTTATCGGCGATGATGCCGCGTCCATTGTGCGGAAAATGCACGATGCCGATGTCGTCGCATTTGCCACTCCGGTATATTATTATGGGATGTGCGGGCAGATGAAAACGTTGCTCGACAGGGCAAACCCGTTGTATGCTTCCGACTATCGGTTCCGCGAAATCTATCTGCTTGTCTCTGCCGCAGAAGAGGGGCCGGATGTGCCGGAACGCACGGTTTCGGGGCTCGGCGGGTGGATAGTGTGTTTTGAGAATTCGCATCTTGCCGGTATCGTATTTGCAGGAGGAGTGAACGGCCCCGGCGAAATAAACGGGCACAAGGCATTGCAGGAGGCGTATGAAAAAGGCATGAAGGCATGATTGCCGCAATTCCGTCCTTCCCGAGCGGTGAGTGCATCGGTATCGTAAAAATGGTTATGGTTTGTACTGCTATATGGAACTTTCTGATTTTCTCGATTATGTAAAGACCGGAGCGGTGTTGGACGCTCCCGATATCTGCGCCTTCATGCACGAAATGAGCGAAGAGGCGAGGCGTATTACGTTTGAACTCAACTCGGCATACCATACGCCCGACAAGGTGCGCGCTCTTGTCTCGCGCCTCATCGGCAAGGAGGTGGATTCCTCGTTCCGGTTGTTTCCCCCGTTCTATACCGATTTCGGCAAAAATATAACCGTCGGCAGGAATGTGTTCATAAATGCCTGCTGTCATTTTCAGGATCACGGCGGTGTAACAATCGGCGACGGTTGCCAGATAGGCCATGCCGTTGTATTCGCCACGCTGAACCACGGTATCGCTCCCGAAGAGCGTCCGTTTACGTATCCCGCACCCATTACGCTCGGGAAGAACGTATGGGTCGGCTCAAACTCTACTATACTGCAAGGGGTAACGATAGGGGATAACAGCGTAATTGCCGCTGGTGCTGTCGTAACGCGCAGCATCCCCGCGAACGTCATTGCGGGTGGTGTGCCTGCAAAGGTTATTAGGTCGATATAGTGTTTTTCCCTCTTCGGCTGCCGCTCTCGCTGCCCGATAAAAGCGGTTTGCTTCGCAATATGGTTTTTTGTTCATTCTTCTCAACAGCGAGAAGAACGAACCAAGAAGCGCCGCCGCGGTTATCGGGCTATTCGCTCGGACGCCGACGCCTCATTCGGGGGCTGCGGAACTCGTTCCACTCAAACAGTCCTCGCCCTTTTCCCTCTTCGGCTGTCGTCCTTGCTGCCCGATAAATGCGGTTTGCTTCGTAATATGTTTTCTGTTCATTCTTCTCAACAGCGAGAAGAACGAACCAAGAAGTGCCGCCGCGGTTATCGGGCTTTTCGCTCGGACGCCGACGCCTCGTTCGGGGGCTGCGGAACTCGCTTTGCTCAAACATTCCTCGCCTTTTTCCCTCCTCGGCTGCCGCCCTTGCTGCCCGATAGTGCGGTTTTGCTTTTTCCATTGTTTGTTTTAACTGTTTAATGCGAGGGCTTTTGCTCTGCCGTGCATTTTTTTGTTCATTCTTCTTGTGCGGCGAGAAGAACGGACGGGGGAAGCGCCGCCGCTGTTATCGGGCTGGTCGCCCGGATGCTGCGGCGTTTGTCCGGATTTCAGCACAAATATCTTTTATTTGTGATTTTTATCCCTGTATATTCTTCTTATTGTAAGAATATGGAGTGGAATACCTGCTTTTTTTAATTTTTCCGACCGGCTTCGGTTTAAAATTTCAACAAAACGGCAGTCATATATAGCAAAAAGAAATGTATATATGCAGTTTTGTAGCAAATTGAAATTTTTCCTCAAAATAAAATGTTTTTTTGCTACATTATTCGTTGTTGTGTAATGCAAATGTCTACCTTTGCGTCGTAAACGAAACCGTTGAGGAAAGATGACTCTTATCAATTCGCAGTTTTTGAAGGTTGTAAAAGACGAAGTAGGCAGCAAGATAGAGCATAAGGTAAATATCTTCAAGACGCTGAACCGTAACGCCTCCCTGATCCGCCTCGACAGCGGGGATGTGGTGCGCCCGCTGCCTCCCTGTGCCGTAAATGCACTGGTAAAGGCCTCGAAAGAGATGGGCAACGCTTCCACATTCAAGGGCAGGGCGCCGGCGCAAGGGTATCCTTTCCTTATCGACGCCATTGTGAAACACGATTTCCGCAGCAGAAAAATAAAAGTCGATGCCGATGAGATTTTCATCAACGACGGCAGCAAGGAGGATATTTCTGGGATAGGCGACATTCTCTGCCGGGACAACCGTGTGGGGGTTATCGACCCGGTTTTCCAGACGTATGTAGAGAGCAACGTCATAGGCAACCGTGCGGGCGAGATGTCCGAGTCCGGCCAGTGGAGCCACGTAATATACCTGAAGTCGGGGAAAGAGACCGGTTTCATGCCGGAGTTCCCGGTGGTAAGGCCCGATGTGATATATCTCTGCTACCCGAACGACCCTACCGGGTGCGTAATGACAAAGCCGGTATTGAAAAGCTGGGTGGATTACGCAATCAAAAACAAAATACTGTTGCTGTTTGATGCTACATACGAGGCTTTTATAACCGACCCCGACATTCCGCATTCAATATATGAAATAAAGGGGGCGCGGCGCGTGGCGATAGAGTTCCGTTCGTTCTCGAAAAGCGCGGGATTTACAGGGCTGCATTGCGGGTATACGGTAATACCCGACGATATAGAGGGGTATTCATTCAGCGCCGAATCATCGGCGCGGCTCAATACCTTGTGGATGCGCCGCCAGACGATAAAGAGCTATGCCCCGTCTTATATAATACAGTGTGCGGCCGCTTCGCTCTATTCCGACGAGGGGCGCAGGGAGGTTGCCGGCAATGTGGAATATTACATGGAGAATGCGGCCGTTTTGAGGGAGGCTCTCCGCCGGGCCGGGCTCAATTTCTGGGGCGGGGTGAATTCGCCGTACTTGTGGGTGGAGTCCCCTACGGGTTCGTCGTGGGATTTGTTCGACCGTCTGTTGAACGGGTGCCATATCCTCTCCTCCCCGGGCGAGCGTTTCGGCCCGCGGGGCAAAGGGTTTGTAAGGTTGAGTTCCTTTGCAAACCAGGGCAAGGTGGTCCTTGCCGCATCGCGGCTTTCCGAACTCAGGTTTTGAATCTGTCCCGGCCGTTATTGGGCGTGGCCGTTTAAAAATTGTTAGATGATGATGCGTACAATTCCATTCAGCAAGATGCAAGGAGCTGGCAATGACTATGTATATGTCGATTCCGCTTTCGTGAAGGACGTGGATTATCCCAGCCTGGCCGTCAGGATCAGCGACAGGCATTTCGGGGTTGGGAGCGACGGTCTGGTGGTTATAACCCCCTCTGATGCGGCCGATTTCGGTATGCGCATGTTCAATGCCGACGGCAGCGAGGCCGGCATGTGCGGAAATGCTTCGCGTTGTGTGGGGAAATATCTTTATGAAAAGGGTTTTACCGACAAGACCGTGATTTCGCTGGAAACAAAGTCCGGAATAAAGATTCTCGATTTGCATGTCGAGGACGGTGAGGTAAAAAGCGTTACCGTCGATATGGGCTGCCCCTCTACGGAGAGTGCCGATATTCCGGTAAATGTCCCATATACGCGGAATATCCCTGTTGCCGTAAACGGTACGGAGCGGTTTTTTAACTGCGTGTCGATGGGAAATCCTCATGCCGTAACGTTCGTATCGGAAACGGCAGGTTTCGATGTGGAGGGCGAAGGACGGTATGTCGAAAATCTGCCGCTTTTCCCGCAGCGGACAAACGTGGAGTTTGTGCAGGTCTTGTCGCCCGAGGAGATTAACATGAGGGTTTGGGAGCGCGGTTCGGGCGAAACGCTGGCTTGCGGTACAGGTGCTTGTGCGTCGGTGGTTGCCGCCGTACTCGGCGGGAGGTGCGGACGTAAGGTGCGGGTGCATCTGCTCGGCGGGGATGTCGATGTGGAATGGCGCGAATCCGACGGCAGGGTATATCTTACCGGCGGTGCGGAATGGGTGTTTGAAGGTGTGTATTTTGTTAAATGATTATTTGTTATGGTTCAGGTAAATGATAATTACAGAAAGTTGCCGCAGAATTACCTTTTCAGCGAGGTGGCGCGAAGAGTGCGGAGTTATCGAGAGGCGAACCCCGATGCCGATATAATCTCGCTGGGTATAGGCGATGTTACGCGGCCGCTCTGCAACAGCGTCATCGAGGCTATGTCCGCTGCCGTGGCCGAGATGGGGAGAGCTGAAACATTCAGGGGGTATGCTCCCGACAGAGGGTATGATTTCCTGATTGAAGCGATAAGGACGAACGATTATATCTCCCGCGGGATAAGGGTCGATTCGGATGAAATATTCGTAAACGACGGTGCAAAAAGCGCGTTGGGGCATTTTTGCGATATTCTCGGCGGGAACAACAAGGTGGGGATATGCGACCCCGTATATCCTGTTTATATCGATACTAATGTAATGGACGGCCGCGGCGGTGTTTTGACGAGCGACGGAAAGTGGAGCGATATTGTTTATATCGATTCTCCGGCAGAGAACGGGTTTATACCGCAAATCCCTCTGCAAGTGCCGGATATTATATATATTTGTTCACCGAACAACCCTACAGGTACAGCATTGAACGGCTCGCAGCTTAAAGCGTGGGTCGATTATGCCGCAGAGCACGGTTCGCTGATTCTGTTCGATGCTGCTTACGAGGCTTTCGTGCGAACCCCGGGTGTACCGCGCTCTATTTACGAAATAGAAGGTGCCCGAAACGTGGCGGTGGAGTTCCGCAGTTTTTCCAAGACGGCAGGTTTTACAGGCGTGAGGTGCGGATATACCGTCGTCCCGAAGGAGTTGAAAGGACGCGATTCGGAAGGCGAGGTTTCGCTCAACGCGCTATGGAACAGGCATCAGAGTACCAAGTTCAACGGAACGGCCTATATAGTGCAGCGTGCAGCCGAGGCGGTCTATTCGCCGCAGGGAAAGAAGGAGACGGCCCTTACGGTAGATTACTATATGCGTAATGCCGATACTATCCGCAAGGGGCTCGAATTCGCCGGATTTACAGTTTACGGCGGTGTGGATGCTCCGTACATCTGGTTGAAAACTCCGTGCGGCTTGTCGTCGTGGGAGTTCTTCGACCGTCTGCTCGACGAATGTCGCGTTGTTGGTACGCCGGGCGTGGGATTCGGGCCTTCGGGCGAAGGGTATTTCCGATTGACGGCATTCGGAGATTACGACAATGTCTGCCGTGCAGTAGAGAGAATTAAAGAATGGAAAATATAAAATACGAACTTATTTAATTGTTGAGATTTATGAAAGTGATGATTCCTGAGGCATATCGCCCGCAGTTGGTTCCCGAAACTATGGAACAGGCAATAAAGATGTTGAAACAGAAGTTTCAGGAAGAGTTGTCCTCCAAGTTGGATTTGCGTAGAGTTACGGCACCGTTGTTCGTTCTTTCCGGAACGGGTATAAACGACGACCTGAACGGTGTGGAACATGCCGTAAGTTTCAATATTTCCGATATGGGAGGAGTAAAGGCCGAGGTGGTTCATTCGCTTGCCAAATGGAAAAGAATGAAACTGGGAGCTTACCGCATACCTGCCGGATACGGCCTTTATACCGACATGAATGCCATTCGTGCCGATGAAGAGTTGGACAACCTGCACTCGCTCTATGTCGATCAGTGGGACTGGGAACGCAGTATGACGGAGCAGGAGCGCAACCTCGACTTTTTGAAAATGATAGTGAACAGGATATATGAGGCGTTATTGTCGATTGAGCGTTTCGTTTATGCCTCATATCCGCATATAACACCGGTTTTGCCGGAGAAGATAACATTCATCCACAGCGAAGATTTGCTGGCCGAATATCCCGATTTGACACCTAAAGAGCGTGAACGTGCTGCTGCTAAAAAATATGGTGCTATCTTTGTAATCGGAATAGGAGGTAAGCTTGCCGACGGGAAGAAGCACGACGGACGCGCTCCGGACTACGATGACTGGACGACTCCCACTACCGAGGGGCATCGCGGACTTAACGGCGACATAATATTGTGGAACACTGTTTTGCAGGATGCGTTCGAAATCTCCTCTATGGGAATCAGGGTCGATAAAAAAGCCCTGCTCGAACAGCTCGAACTCGAAGGGTGTCCCGAAAGAAAAGAACTCGTCTTCCACAAGGCATTGCTCAACGACGAGATACCTCTGTCGATAGGTGGCGGAATAGGGCAGTCGCGGTTGTGCATGTTCTTCCTGCGCTGTGCCCACATAGGCGAAGTGCAAGCCTCGCTGTGGCCCGATGAGATGATTGAAATATGCCGTAAAAACAACATTATACTTAAATAAATACAGAACAGTAAAATATCAACGCCATGGATAACATTATAAGATTCGACCTTCTTAAAGAAGCGATAATGCGTAAGGCTTCTCCGGTTATAACCAACGGACGCCCTGCCGAAGATTTCGGCAAATACGTCTTCAACAGGGAGAAAATGCAACGCTATCTCTCGAGCTATACATATAAGGTGCTGACCGACTCTATCGACAAGGGACTCCCTCTGAACCGCGATATTGCCGACGGCGTTGCAACAGGAATGAAACAGTGGGCAATGGATATGGGCGCAACCCACTACACCCACTGGTTCCAGCCCCTTACCGGAGGTACGGCAGAGAAACACGATGCCTTTATCGAGTATGACGGAATGGGCGGTGTGATAGAAGAGTTCTCGGGGAAACTGCTTATTCAGCAGGAACCCGATGCATCGAGCTTCCCCAACGGCGGAATACGCAATACGTTCGAGGCGAGAGGTTACTCGGCATGGGATCCGTCATCTCCCGCATTCGTTGTGGGCGACACACTCTGTATCCCCACCGTCTTCATCTCTTATACGGGTGAGGCGCTCGACTACAAGACTCCGCTTTTGAAAGCCATATCTGCTCTCGACAAGGCCGCAGTGGACGTATGCAAATACTTCTACGATGATGTAAACAAGGTTATTTCGTATCTCGGCTGGGAACAGGAATACTTCCTTACCGACAAGTCGTTGTGGGCTGCACGTCCCGACCTCGTTATGACGGGGCGTACTCTTATGGGACACGAAAGCGCAAAGAACCAGCAGCTCGAAGACCACTATTTCGGTTCTATCCCGTCGCGTGTGCTGGCTTTCATGACCGAACTCGAAAACGAAGCTCTCAAGCTCGGCATACCGGTAAAGACGCGCCACAACGAAGTTGCCCCCAACCAGTACGAGCTGGCTCCGATATACGAAGAGACCAACCTCGCCAACGACCATAACCTGCTTATAATGTCGTTGATGAAAAAGGTAGCCCGTCGCCACGACTTCAAAGTGCTGCTGCACGAGAAACCCTTCAAGGGTATAAACGGTTCGGGCAAGCACAACAACTGGAGCATCGGTACAGATACCGGCATAAACCTGTTGTCGCCGGGTAAGACCCCCATGGAAAACCTCCGTTTCGTTACCTTCCTCGTAAACGTGCTGATGGCCGTTTACAAGCACAACTCGCTGTTGAAGGCTTCGATAAGTTCGGCAACCAATGCCCACCGTCTCGGTGCAAACGAAGCTCCTCCTGCAATAATATCGTCGTTCCTCGGCAAACAGGTAAGCGAAGCGCTCGACCATCTCGAATCGGCCGACACCGACGACGTAATCAAGTTTGACGGAAAGGCCGGTCTGAAACTCGGCGTTGCACATATACCCGAAATACTGCTCGACAATACCGACCGTAACCGTACATCGCCGTTCGCATTTACAGGTAACCGTTTCGAGTTCCGTGCCGTAGGTTCGTCCGACAACTGCGCAGAAGCCATGCTTACGCTCGATACTGCCGTTGCATACCAGTTGCGAGAATTTAAAAAGGATGTTGATGCGCTTATAGCTGACGGTCTGGTTAAGGAAAAAGCTATAGTTTCGGTAGTGAAAAGGTATATCAGCGAGTGCAAGCCTATCCGCTTCGACGGTAACGGCTACAGCGAAGAGTGGAAGAAAGAGGCTGCCCGTCGCGGTCTGGATTGCGAAACATCCGTTCCGGTGATATTCGATTCATACATATCGCCCGAATCGATAAAAATCTTCGGCGAGTGCAATGTGTTGTCGCTTACCGAACTGCAGTCGCGCTGCGAGGTTAAGTGGGAGATGTATTCGAAGAAGATACAAATCGAGTCGCGCGTATTGGGCGATTTGGCAATGAACCATATCGTGCCTGTGGCATCGCGCTACCAGTCGATACTGCTCGACAATGTAACGAAAATAAAAGAGATCTTCTCCGACGAAGAGGCTGCCGATATGGTTGCCCAGGACAAAACCATAATCAAGGACATCTGCGAGCATATAAGCGTCATAACCAAGGACGTCAAAGATATGATAGAGGCACGCAAGAAAGCCAACCGCATCGATTCGGAGCGCGAAAAGGCTATTGCATACCACGATAACATTATTCCGCTTATGGAAGAGATTCGTTATCATATCGACAAGCTCGAATTGATAGTGGATGACCGTATGTGGACTCTTCCCAAATATCGCGAACTGTTGTTTATAAGGTAGTTACCAGCTAAAATGGAAGAAGAAATGAAAACCCCGGCATATATTAAAAATTACGGGGCGGGTCTTTACGACCCTGCCAATGAGCACGACGCCTGCGGCGTGGGACTGATTCTGGATATTCACGGAAAAAAGTCGCACAAGATAGTCGATGATGCTCTGAAGATACTCGAAAACATGATGCACCGCGGCGCGGAAGGCGCCGATGCACATACCGGCGACGGTGCCGGGATAATGGTGCAGATACCGCATGAATTTATACTGCTGCAGGGAATTGCCGTTCCGGAAAAAGGAACATACGGAACAGGACTCGTATTCCTGCCGCGCGATGCGGAGAGTGTGGAACATGCCATGAAGATTTTACGCGAAACCGCATTCTCCGAAGGACTGGAGATTATGGCGGTACGCGATGTTCCCACCGACAACTCGATGCTCGGCAACGGGGCGAAAAGCTGCGAGCCGACGATAAAGCAGATATTCGTCGTAGAACAGGAGCGTTCGCCTCTGTCGCTCGACGCACGTCTGTACAGGATGCGCCGCAAGGCCGAGAAACAACTTGCGTCGATGCCCGACTTTTATATCGTTTCGCTCTCGTCCAAGAACATAGTCTATAAAGGGATGCTGTCGTCGCCGCAGGTGCGCAGCTATTTCCCCGATTTGAGGGAGAAGACTTTTACTTCGGGTATTGCGCTTGTCCATTCCCGATTCAGCACCAACACGTTCCCGTCGTGGCCGCTGGCGCAGCCGTTCCGTCTGCTCGGACACAACGGCGAGATAAACACTATACGCGGAAATCGCTTGTGGACACAGGCTCGCGAGAGCGTTCTATCCTCGTCGGAATTGGGCGACATGTCGGCGATAAACCCCGTCATACAGCCGGGAATGAGCGACAGCGCGTCGCTCGATAACGTATTGGAATTTTTCATGCTGGCCGGCATGAGCCTGCCTCACGCATTGGCCATGTTGATACCGGAGAGCTTCAACGACAAGAACCCGATACCCAAATCGCTGAAGGATTTTTACGAATACCACAGTATATTGATGGAGCCGTGGGACGGCCCTGCAACGGTGCTTTTCTCCGACGGCCGCTATGCCGGAGGCATGCTCGACCGCAACGGCTTGCGTCCCGCCCGCTATACCATTACGCGCGACGGAGTGCTGATGATAGCCTCCGAAGCCGGTGTCTTGCCTTTCGACCCCGAGAATGTGGCCGAAAAGGGACGTTTGCATCCGGGCAAGATACTTATGGTCGATACCGAGACCGGCAAGATATACCGCAACGACGAACTGAAAGCGATGCTTGCCGAGGAACACCCCTACGGGGAGTGGCTGGAGAAGAACCGAATCCACCTCGACAAGATAGTTTCGGGACGCAAGGTAAAACCCGAAGTGGAGAATTTCGACAGCATGAAAAAACTGTTCGGATTCTTCGACGAGGATATTGCGCGTATCCTCAAACCTATGGCGCAGAATGCCAACGAGCCGGTGGCTTCGATGGGCAACGATACCCCGATTACCCTCTTTTCGCATAAACCGCAACTGCTGTTCAACTATTTCCGCCAGCAGTTCGCGCAGGTAACCAATCCGCCTATCGACCCTATACGCGAGGAACTTGTCATGTCGCTCGAAGGGTATATAGGCATGATTAACCACAACCTGCTGTCGCCGTCGCCCGAACTCTGCAAAATGGTAAACATCAAGCAGCCGATATTGACAAACCGCGACATAGACATATTGAGACATATCGATTACAAGGGGTTCCGTACCAAAACGCTCGATATGACCTTTAACCTCCGCGAAGGGAGCAAAGGCCTGAAAGATGCGCTCGCGCGCCTGTGCCGCGAGGCCGAGGCTGCTGTTGCGGCAGGATACAACTATACGATATTGTCCGACCGTGCGGTAACTGCCGATATGGCTCCCGTGCCGTCGTTGCTTGCCGTTGCTGCCGTACACAATCACCTTATCAGCCGGCGTCTCCGTGTGCAGACGGCTCTGATAGTGGAGAGCGGCGAGGTAAGGGAAACAATGCACTTCGCACTGTTGTCGGGTTACGGAGCAAGTGCCGTGAATCCGTATATGGCATTTGCCATTCTCGACGATATGGTTAAGAAAGGCGAGCTTTCGTTGGATTACGCAACGGCCGAGAAGAACTATATAAAGGCTGCCGACAAAGGTCTGTTGAAGATAATCTCGAAAATGGGTATCTCTACGCTCGGCAGTTATCGCGGTGCGCAACTGTTCGAAGCCGAAGGGTTGTCGAAGGAACTTGTGGATGCTTATTTCAGCGGTACGTCTTCGGCAATAGGGGGCATAACGCTCGACGACATAGTACGCGACATAGAATATTTCAACTGCAAGGCTTTCCGCGGCGAGGAATCGCTCGGCGACCTCGGTCAGTACAGTTACCGCAAGCTGGGCGAGAAACATGCGTGGTCGCCCGAAACTATTGCGGCTTTGCAGATTGCCACCCGTTTGGGCAGTTACAAGAAGTTCAAGGAGTATTCATCGTTGGTAAACGACAAGCCGTATCCCATATTCCTGCGCGACAGGTTGCAGTATGTCTGCGGTACGCCCGTGGATATTTCGCAGGTGGAGCCGGTAGAGTCAATAACCGCCCGTTTCGTTACCGGAGCCATGTCGTTCGGTGCGATAAGCAAGGAGGCGCACGAGGCTATGGCGGTGGCAATGAACATGCTGGGCGGCCGTAGCAATACAGGCGAGGGGGGGGAAGACCCCGAACGTTTCAAACCCCGCGAGGACGGAACGTCGGCACGCAGCGCGATAAAACAGGTTGCATCGGGGCGTTTCGGCGTTACAGCCGAATATCTTGTCAATGCCGACGAGATTCAGATTAAGATAGCGCAAGGTGCAAAGCCCGGCGAAGGGGGACAACTTCCCGGGTTCAAGGTGGACGAGGTGATAGCCAAGACCCGCCATTCGATTCCCGGCATATCGCTTATATCGCCGCCGCCTCATCACGATATTTATTCTATCGAGGACCTCGCGCAGTTGATATTTGACTTGAAGAGCATAAACAGCCGCGCCAAGGTCAGCGTGAAACTTGTTTCCGAATCGGGTGTCGGAACTATCGCCGCCGGTGTGGCGAAGGCAAAGGCCGATTCGATAATAATAAGCGGTTGCGAAGGAGGAACGGGTGCAAGTCCGATGAGCTCTATACGTCATGCCGGAGTATCGGTGGAGATAGGGTTGTCGGAGGTACAACAGACGCTCGTTTTGAACAATCTCCGTTCGCGCGTTGTGTTGCAGAGCGACGGGCAGTTGAAGACGGGACGCGATATAGTTATTGCAGCTCTTCTCGGTGCCGACGAGTTCGGATTCGCCACGTCCGCGCTTATCGTCCTCGGATGCGTGATGATGCGTAAATGCCATGTAAATACTTGCCCCATGGGTGTCGCAACGCAGGATGAAAAACTGCGCGAGCGTTTCAGGGGCAAACCCGAATATCTTGTAAACTTCTTCCGCTTTCTTGCCGAAGAGGTAAGGGAGATTCTTGCCGAGATGGGATTTACCCGGTTCGAACAGATAATTGGCCGTACCGACTTGCTCGAAGTAAAGCCTGCTACGGGCGATGCGAAAATCGACAAGGCCGATTTCTCGAAAATCCTTTATGGCGCAAATTATGTAAAGGAGGCCGAACTGCATCACTCCATTTCGCAGGAGCCGCTGGCCGTATCGCCCCTGACGGGCGAAGTTATGGCGGCTGCCGCTCCGTCGCTCGAACGCGGCGAGAAGGTTACGGCCGATTTCAATATAAGCAATACAGTCCGTTCGATGGGTGCCGCCCTCGCCGGAATAATGACGTTGAAATACGGGGCGGAAGGGATGCCGCAGGATACTTTTACGGCAAACTTCTCAGGTTCGGCAGGTCAGAGTTTCGGGGCGTTCCTTACACCCGGTTTGACTTTCGCTCTCTCGGGCGAGGCAAACGACTATGTGGGTAAGGGGCTTTCTGGCGGAAAGATTATCATCACCCCTCCGCAGGGGAGCTATTTCAGGTCGAAAGCCAACGTGATAGCCGGTAACACGCTGTTGTACGGGGCAACTTCGGGCGAGGTCTATATAAGCGGTACGGTTGGAGAGCGTTTCTGTGTAAGGAACAGCGGTGCGACGGCTGTAGTTGAGGGCGTGGGCGACCATTGCTGCGAGTATATGACAGGCGGCCGTGTGGTGGTTCTCGGAAAGACGGGGCGTAACTTCGCTGCAGGTATGAGCGGCGGTATCGCTTACGTTTATGATGAAAAGGGCGATTTTGATTCGCATTGCAATATGGAGATGGTGGAACTTTCGCTTGTGGATAACAGGGTGGATGTGGATGAGTTGCGCGACCTTATAGAGAGGCATTACCGCCATACGGGTAGTGAAACTGCCCGCCGTATCCTCGACGACCCGTCGTGCATGCGCCTCTTTATAAAGGTTATGCCGATAGAGTACAAGAAGGTTCTGCACGACAGGGAGATGCAGGAACTGCAACAGAAGATAGCAAATGTTCAACGCGACTTTTAATTTATGGGAGGTTTTTTGTTATGGGAAATCCTAAAGCATTTTTGACTGTAAAACGCAAGGAGGGCGGATATCGCCCTGTTGAGGAGAGAATACTCGACTTCGGCGAAGTGGAGCAGCGACTCAACGATGAGGACCGCATGCTTCAGGCGTCGCGTTGCATGGATTGCGGCGTTCCGTTTTGTCATTGGAGTTGTCCGCTCGGAAACCGTCAGCCCGAGTGGCAGGACTTTGTATTTAAGGGGGAGTGGCGCAAGGCATACGAGAACTTGCAGGAGACGGATGATTTTCCGGAGTTTACCGGACGTGTCTGTCCTGCTCTCTGCGAAAAGGGGTGCGTATTGAATATTACGCACGAAGCCACAACTATCCGCGAAACTGAGGCTTCTATTATAGAAAAGGCTTTTGCCGAAGGGTACGTGCATCCCGTGTTGCACGAGCCGACGGGGAAGAAGGTGGCCGTTATAGGGTCGGGGCCTGCAGGCCTGGCATGTGCAAACCGCCTCAGCGCGAAAGGGCACAAGGTGGTGCTTTTCGAGCGCGACGAGTCGATTGGCGGTCTGCTCCGTTTCGGAATACCTGATTTTAAACTTAACAAGAGTGTTATCGACCGTCGTATGGAGGTTATGGCTAAACAAGGGGTGGAGTTCCGTTGCGGGTGCGATGTTTCAGACCGTATCGACGAGATTGTGGCTGAATATGATGCCGTTTGTCTGGCAATAGGGTGCGGCGTACCGCGCGACCTGCCGGTGGAAGGGCGTCAGTTGCAGGGCGTTTATTTTGCACTCGAGTTCCTTAAACATCAGAACAGGGCTTTTGCCGCACGTCATCTGGTCGATGACGACGACCCGCTGTCGGCAAAAGGAAAGAACGTGCTTGTGATAGGTGGCGGCGATACGGGTTCCGACTGTGTCGGTACGGCTATCCGTCAGGGGGCGCTCTCTGTTACCCAGATAGAGATAATGCCTAAACCGCCTGAGAATGAGAATCCGGCTACTCCGTGGCCTTATTACCCGATGATTTTGAAAACATCGAGCTCGCACATGGAGGGATGTAACCGACGCTGGTGCATAGCCACCGACAGGTTTTTGGGCGAGGACGGCCGTCTTGTCGGCGTTCAGGTAAAGGATACCGCTACGGGCGAAACGGAAGTGATAAAGGCTGAAATGGCTCTGCTCGCCATGGGGTTCGTCCACGTGGAGCATGAAGGTATAGTAGGCAAACTCGGACTTTCGCTTACCGAGCGCAAGAATATTCTTGCCGGTTCGGACATGGCGACGTCTGCCGGTAAGGTGTTTGTCGCCGGCGATGCCACAAACGGAGCTTCGCTCGTGGTAAGGGCGATTGCTTCGGGACGGCAGGCTGCGGCCGCGATTGATAAATTTCTGAAGATGTAAAACTTTAATACGAGCCCTGTTGTTGATAATATCGGAACAGGGCTTTTTTTTGTTCTGGTATGGAGCCTGTCAAACATGAATGCGGGGTTGCGATGATTCGTTTGCGCAAACCTTTGCAATATTATATCGAAAAGTACGGTTCGCCGTTTTATTCCTTGTCGAAACTTTATCTGCTTATGGAGAAGCAGCACAACAGGGGGCAGGAGGGAGCAGGTCTTGCGTGTGTGAAACTGTCGGCGCCTGCCGGCGAAGAGTTCATGTTTCGCGAACGCGCCGAGGGGAGCAATGCCATAACCGAGATTTTCGCTTCGGTTTACAGGCAGATAGGTGATAATCCCGATATTGGTTATAGTCCGTTTCTGGGCGAGTGTTATATGGGTCATTTGAGATACAGCACAACGGGACGGAGCGGAATTTCGAACGTGCACCCTTTTTTGCGGAGGAGTAATTACAGGGCTAATACGTTGTCGTTGTGCGGGAACTTCAACCTTACCAATATAGATGAAATATTCTGTACGCTTGCCGACGAAGGGCAGCACCCCCGCAGGAAAGCCGACACGGCGCTGCTGCTCGAACAGCTGGGGCACGCCCTCGATTGCGAAACGGCCGCCATGCGCAGCCGTTACGGCGAGGCGGCGGGGGAACTGGAGTCCGTGCACAGGATTGAGGAAGAGATTCGTTTTGAGAATATACTGCGAAAGTGCGCCCCCATGTGGGACGGAGGATTCGTGATTTGCGGCATGAGCGGAAGCGGGGAGATGTTTGCCGTGCGCGATCCGTGGGGTATCAGGGGGGCGCACTATTTTATAGACGACGAGATTTTTGTGCTGGCCTCGGAGAGGCCCGTAATCCAGACGGTAATGAATGTGGATGCGTTGCAGGTGGAAGAGCTGCAGCCCGGCGAGGCGTTGCTTGTGGGACGTAACGGCGAGCCGCGCATATCCCGCATAATGGAACCGCAGAGGCGGTCTGCCTGTGTGTTCGAGCGAATCTATTTCTCGCGCGGCAGCGACAAGGACATATACCGCGAGCGCAAGGCTCTCGGGGCGGCCGTTGTGCCGCAGGTGCTGGAATCGGTAGGACACGATATGGACAATACCGTATTTTCGTTCATACCCAATACGGCCGAGGTCGCATTCATAGGAATGGTAGAAGAACTGAACCGCCGCCTGGACAAAGAGAAACTTGCCGCTCTTGAATCCCTGCCCGTGCCGTACGATGCCGAAAAGGCGTCGATGATAATGGGACGGCGCGTAAGGAGCGAGAAAGTAGCCATAAAGGATATAAAACTGAGGACCTTCATTGCCGAGAGTTCCGGCAGGAACAACCTTGCCAACCACGTTTACGACGTTACCTACGGGGTGGTGCGCCCCGGTGTGGACAACCTCGTGGTGATAGACGACAGCATAGTGCGCGGCACTACGCTGCGCGAGAGCATCATTTCCATCCTTGCGCGCCTGAAGCCGGCGAAACTGGTTATCGTTTCGTCTGCGCCGCAAATACGCTATCCCGATTTTTACGGCATAGACATGTCCGATATGGGAGAACTGGCGGCTTTCCGCGCTGCGGTTGCCCTTACGCCCCGAAGCCGTCTGGAAGAGATATGCCGCAAATGCGAAGAGCAGGAGCGCGTGATGCCCGTACAGTATGTGAATTACGTGTCGGAGCTATACGATGCCCTTACGCCCGAAGATATTTCGGCAGAGATTGTGCGGATGCTTACGCCCCCCGGTACGGAACCCGAGGTGGATATTGTATTTCCCCCTGCCCGGTCGTTGCGCGACTCCGTCCCGAACCATACGGGCGACTGGTATTTTACGGGCGACTATCCTACGCGCGGCGGCATGATATGCGTAAACCGAGCCTTTATCCGCTATTACAGGAACGAGTACCCCGGCTGACACCTCGCCGTACCCTCCCTGCCGCAGCTTCCGCCGCCCGCGCCGTTCCCGGTTGCTGGCGGCATGCGCCTTCCCTGCCGCCGGGCTTACAGCATGCCGCTGTCGGCGAAACTCATATAGGTTTCGTTCCCTATTATGATGTGGTCGAGCAGCTTTATATCGAACAGTGCCGCTGCGGCCTTTATCCGCCCGGTAAGCTCCATGTCGGCTTTGCTCGGGTTGAGGTTTCCCGACGGGTGGTTGTGGCATACCATTATGGAACGGGCCAGCCTGGCTATTGCCGGTTTCATTATAAGTTTTATATCCACGAGCGTGGCGTTTATCGCCCCCTGGCTTACCCTGAACGAGTCGGTTATGCGGTTGCCGTTGTTGAGCAGGATAACCCAGAACTCTTCCTGCGGCAGGTCGGCAAGCCTCGGGTATATGTACGAATAGGCATCGCGGCTGGAACAGATTCTGTTTGGCAGCGATACATCCTCAGCCTTGCGACGGCGTCCGAGCTCCGCCGCTGCAAGGATGCTTATGGCTTTCGCCTCCCCTATCCCGTTGAATCCGGCCGTCAGCTCCTGTACCGTCATTCGCCCGAGGTCGGAGAGTTTCCCGTTTACGCTGTTGAGGATTCTCTGCGACAACTCTACGGCTGTTTCGTTCTTGTTGCCCGACCCGATGAGTATGGCTATCAGCTCGGCGTCGGAGAGGGCGCGGATGCCTTTCGTCATCATTTTTTCGCGCGGGCGGTCTTCCAGTGCCCAGTCGGTTATCGACAGTTTGTCTTTGGGGTTCATCTGCGGTATTTGCTTATTCGTACCACTTCGAGTACATCAGATAGTTTTTCGCTATCTTCTGGTTTATCTCTTTTGCCTGTTCGGGGTTTACCATTTTTATAAATTTGGCCGGCGTGCCTCCCCACATCTCCCCGGGTTTTATTATTGTCTTGCCGAGGACTACCGACCCTGCCGCTACAAGTGCACCTTCTCCAATTTCGGCATGGTCGAGCACGACCGAACCCATTCCTATCAGCGCGCCGTCGTGTATCGTGGCTCCGTGTATCGTTACGTTATGCCCTATCGATACGTCGTCGCCGAGTATCGATACCGATTTCTCGTACAGCGTGTGTATTACCGAACCGTCCTGTATGTTTACGCGGTTTCCTATGCGTATCGAGTTTACGTCGCCGCGCAGCACCGTGTTGAACCATATGCTGCATTCGTCGCCTATTATCACGTCGCCTATTATGGTGGCATTGTCGGCGAGGTAACACTCTTTTCCTATTATCGGGGTAAACCCTCTTACTGATTTTATTAGTGCCATATCGTTTTGTTTTTATTTGTCGTTTTCTTTCTTTTGGGTATGCTATACGGGTGCGCACCTTTCGGCAAGCCACAGGCGGGTTTTTTCGTCCACCAGCGGGGCGAGCTGCGTGTATGTTTCCGCATGGTAGTTGTTGAGCCATTCTTTTTCGGCTTCGTCGAGTTGCGACACTTCTATCGCTCTCGTGTCTATCGGGCAGCGGGTAAGCGTTTCGAATTCGTAAAATTCACCGAATACCGTATCGGCGCGCTTTTTTACAAGTATCATGTTTTCTATCCTTATCCCGTGGCTTCCTTCTATGTAAACGCCCGGTTCGTTGGAAATGGTCATGCCGGCTCGTAACGGCGTGGGGTTGAAGTCGGGACGGATGTTTTGCGGCCCTTCGTGTACGTTAAGGAAGTGCCCGATGCCGTGTCCCGTGCCGTGCATGTAGGTCAATCCCAGTTTCCACAATGCCGTTTTTGCCAGCGTATCGATTTGCGCACCGCGCGTGCCTGCGGGGAATACTGCCGTGGCTACGGCGATATGCCCTTTCAGTACTGCCGTGAAGTTGCGCCGTTCTTCGTCGGTGAGGGGGCCGAGCGGTATGGTGCGGGTTATGTCGGTGGTGCCGTCGAGGTATTGCCCTCCGCTGTCGAGCAGCAGGAAACCTTCGGGCTTCAACTCTTTGTCGCTCTCTTCGGTGGCGGAGTAGTGGACTATCGCTCCGTGCTCGGCATACCCTGCTATCGTGGCGAAACTTTCGTCGGTGAAGAGCGGTTGTAGGGCACGGAATTCGTGCAGTTTGCGGCTTGCGCTTGTTTCGCTTATCGGTGTTTTGCCTATGTTCTCGTCCAGCCAGCAGAGGAATTGGCTCATTGCGGCTCCGTCGCGCCGTACGGCGTTGCGTATCCCGTCGTTTTCCGTATCGTTTTTTATGCTCTTCATTAGGGTTGCGGGCGATGCGGCGAAGATTGCCGCTCCTTTTTCTGCAAGTATCGATGCGAGCCGGTGGTTGGTGCGGTCGGGATCGGCAAGGACATGTTCCCCTTCCGGCAGGTTTTGCAAGTACTCTTCTATCGCCGCGTACGGCATGGTTGTTATGCCGTTGCGGTTGAGGTATTCCTTCAGTGCGGCGTCGGTTTTCGCTTCGTCGATGAAGAGTACGTTTTCGCAGCGGCTTATATAGCCGTATGCTACCGTTACCGGGTTGTAGGGGATGTCGCATCCCCGTATGTTGAAACTCCATGCCGTGTCGTCGAGGGTGGCGAGAAGTACGGCATCGGCGTCTTTTGCTTCTGCTTCGCTTAAAAGTCGCAGGCGTCGGTCGGAAAATTCTTCTCCCGAGTATTGGAGCGGGTATTCGTATGCTTTGCCGTCGGGGATTGTCGGGCGTCCGTCCCATATCGTATCGAACGGGTCGAATCCGAATACTGTTTTTATCCCTTTGGTTGCCATATATTCCTTTATTTTTTCTCCGTCGGTGTAGGAGATTGTCTTGTCGTCTATTGCAACTGTCCCCGTCGGCTCGGTTTCGCATGCCGCCCATTCGTACATGTCGGGGGTTGCGGGGAGTCCCTCTTTGAAAAAGTGATATTCTGTGCCGGCGAGCTGCGCTTCGGCCTGTATGAAGTAGCGGGAGTCGCTCCATACGGCGGCTTTGCCGTGCGTTATTACCGCCGTGCCTGCCGAACCGCTGAATCCCGAAATCCATTTTCGGGTCTTCCACCTTTCGGGCGGGTATTCGCTCATGTGCGGGTCGCGGTCTGATACTATATATGTGTCGATGCCGCACCTCTTCATTTCTGTGCGTAGCCTTTCCAGCCTTTCCTCTATAATGCAGTTTGCCATTTTTCCGTATATGCTCGTTGTTGCAGCCTGTTTTCGCCGTTCTACGGCAAAGACAATGCAAACGAGGGCAGAGACAACCCATAAGGTTCGGCTATGCCGAGTGCAGCTTGTTTTCGCCGTTCTACGGCAAAGATAGTGAAAGGCGAGAGCAGAGGCAAATTTATTTGACTATGCCGAGCCGCATCCTGTCTTCGACGGCAAGTCAAAGATAGTGAAAGGCGAGAGCAGAGACAAATTTATTTGTCTATGCCGAGCCGCATCCTGTCTTCGACGGCAAGTCAAAGAAGTGAAAGGCGGGAGCGAGACAAATTTTTGTTCGGGCGGAGTGTAAATCCCGGCCAACGCACGAGCCCGGCCAGGGAATAAAAGATAATCGACAGCGGCGGTTTTTAGAAACAATGTTAAAAAAATGCTTATTTATTTTGTTTTTTAAAAGAAGTGTTATCTTAGCAAAATAAGTTTGTAACTTGTGTTCCCGACGTTGGATTTTAATTTATAAAATATATAGCCTATGAAAACATTTTATACTTTTTGTTTTGCTGCATTTTTTTCTATCGTTGCCTGTTTTTCGGCGCAGGCACAAGGTTCGGAGTGGAGTCATGACCCGGTTTATAACTATGCCGATATTTTTGAAATGGAGTTTGAAGAGTATTCAAACCGTATAG
This sequence comes from uncultured Bacteroidales bacterium, assembly GCA_949297125.1. GTDB lineage: Bacteria > Bacteroidota > Bacteroidia > Bacteroidales > G3-4614 > Caccoplasma_A. Next base: position 20,346 of record CASFRS010000002.1, on the reverse strand, counting down.
CCGAGAGGAACGGGTGTTTCTGGATTGCAGGAAGCGACGGGCTGTTGCGCTACGACAGGGGGAGCGGCAAGGTGTACCTTTGCAATACGGAGGTCGGTATTCCGGAAGATGCCACTATAATATCGGTGGCGTCGCAGAATGGCGCCCTTTGGTTCTCTACTTATGAATACGGAGCGTATCTGTATAAGGAGAGCGACGGGGCGATGCGCCTGTATAGGCTCGGCAATTCCCTTACCACCCTTTATCTTGACTTCTGCTATGCAATAGCTTTCGACGGCGAAGAGGTTTATATGGGTTCAAACCAGAGGTATGCAAAGCCTTATCCGGTTTATGGGGGGGAGTATTATCAGTGGGATATCAAGTCCTTTTGTATGATGTCCGCACCTGTAGGCTGGTATATAACGGATATGGCCTTCGACAGCAGCGGGACTCTTTGGATGACCTGCAACGGGCAACACGCTGATGTCCCGGGTGCCATGGGTTACCCTTCGTATTTGATGAAACTTACGCCCGAGGAGAATATGGAGTTCGTGCTCTGTATGGAGAAGGACGGAGAGAAGGTGTCGGCCACGTCGCTTGCGGTAGATGACAACGACAACATATGGTATGTGCGCGACAACGGGATACATTGTTATAACCAGTCCTCGGCAACGGATACCTGGTACTGGTCGGGGAACCGCGACGATATACCCGATTCCTTTTATACGGCCTGCGAGGCGGATGCATCGGGGAACATATGGTTTACTTCTGCCGACGTGTTGTTGAAATACGACGGGACGGGGTTTACTGCATACACTTCTCCGCGGTACGATAATGCGCGGTCGATTTATTGCGAGGGGGATGTCGTCTGGGTTTACAGCACGGACGATGTCCTTTATCGCTTCGAGAACGGGGAGTTTTCCGATGTTATTGCACTCGAACCCGATTTGTCGGGGGTGGTGCAGACGGCGGCAGGAGCAGATCGTCAGGTTGGTGTAACTGTGTCAGGCGGTGTGCTTACGGTCCTTTCGGCCGATGCCGGGATTACGGGTGTTGAGGTTTGCTCCATGGACGGGCGGATAATAGTGTCGCGTGCGTATGCAGCCGGGACGGCAGATGCCCGTATCGACCTGGGAGGCTATGCCGGAAATGGCGGCGGGCTGGCGGTAGTGCGGGTTTCGGGCGATGGCTGGCAGTGCGTGAAGAAGGTGGTTTTGCGCTGACTTAGTGTATCGGTCAGCCCTGGAGGAAACGTGTGCAGCCGAAGGGCGGCGATTTGCGTTGCCCCTTCGGCCGCATGTCCGGATGCGGGCCGAACCTGCTGGTTCTGAAAAAAAATAGCTGAAAAGATTTGGATTTAGCGAAAGTATGTGTAATTTTGCACCGCATTTGTGCGAAAAACAATTATTTAAAAGATAATACCATGATTATAGTACCTGTAAAAGAAGGCGACAACATCGAGAGGGCGTTGAAGAAATTCAAAAGGAAATACGAAAAGACCGGCATCGTAAAGGAGTTGCGCAGCCGTCAGGCTTTCGAGAAGCCTTCTGTAACCAACAGAAAGAAGATGATGCGTGCCATCTATGTCCAGAAACTTCAGCAGCAGGAGGATTAAAAAAGTCTGCAAAGTATTGCACGGTTAAGAATTTATGGTTACATTCGTAGCGTCCGATGTTTAGAAGCGACGCTGTGATGTGTGTAGATTCTTTCTTAAAGTATATGCGGTATGAGAAGAATTACTCTTCTCATACCGTTTTGTCTTATGGAAACGACCTGAAGCAGTTCGCTGCCTACCTTGAAGCGCGAACGGGGGGCGAGGCCGATTTGCTCTCGGCCGATACGCCGCTTGTGCGCGGGTTCGTTTCGTCGCTTATGGAGGCGGGCGAAACGGCCAGGTCGGCCGGGCGGAAACTTTCGTCGCTGCGTGCATTCTACCGTTACCTTGTAAAGGAGGGGCGCATGGAGGCTTCTCCGGCCGAAGGGGTGAGCAAGCCGAGGGGGGGCAAGACGCTGCCGGTTTTCGTAAAGCAGTCGGACATGGATGCCATTCTGGATGCTCCGCAGGACGGCCCGTCGTTCGCCGAAGTGCGCGACAGGCTGATAGTGTCGCTGCTGTACCATACAGGCATAAGGCGTGCCGAACTGATTGCCCTCCGCGACGGGGATGCGGACCTGGCATCGAACACATTGAGGGTAACCGGAAAACGCAACAAGCAGCGTATTGTGCCTTTCGGCGAGGAGCTGCGGCGCGAGCTGGAAGAGTATCTGAGGGCGCGCGACAAGGTAACCGGCGGGGCGGCATGCCGTACCCTGTTCGTGCGGGATAACGGCGAACCGCTTTATCCGGGGCTGGTTTACAGGGTGGTAACGCGTATGCTCGGCGAACAGACCACGCTTTCAAAGTGCAGCCCCCATGTGCTGAGGCATACGTTTGCATCGGCCATGCTCAACAACGGTGCCGGGCTGGACAGCGTAAAGGAACTGTTGGGCCATGATTCGCTGGCCTCTACGCAGGTGTATACGCATATTACGTTCGAGGAGCTGAAGGCGAATTATAAACATGCCCATCCGAGGGCGATAAAAAAAGGAGGTAATTATGGATATTAAGATTCAGTCGATTCATTTCGATGCTACGGCCCAACTGCAGGCTTTTATCGAGAAAAAGGTAAACAAGTTGGAAAAATACTGCGACGGGATAACTTCGGCAGAGGTGGTTTTGAAGGTGGTGAAGCCCGAGACGTCGATGAACAAGGAGGCTTCGATAAAATTATTGGTTCCGCGCGCCGATGACATCTACTCGCAGAAAGTGGCCGATACGTTTGAGGAAGCCATTGATAATGCGATAGATGCGCTTGTCAAACAGTTGCAGAAGAACAAGGAAAAAACAAGGGGTAAATAAAAAAAACACCAAAATATTTTTTCAGTTCGGATTTTATGTCTAAATTTGCACCCGTTTCGCAGTAGAAAAAACGATGCTGCCTGCCGGAGAGCCGGCGTACGGGGCGGCGGGGTGCTGCGGACAAGGTCCGGACGGATATGCGCCTGCAAGAAGGATGCGGAGTTTCCGGAAGGCAGGTTCGAGGGCGAATACCAGAGTGGCCAAATGGGGCAGACTGTAAATCTGCTGTCTTACGACTTCGGTGGTTCGAATCCATCTTCGCCCACGGATTTTTTTGCGGGAATAGCTCAGTCGATAGAGCATCAGCCTTCCAAGCTGAGGGTCGCGGGTTTGAGTCCCGTTTCCCGCTCTTTTTTTGAAATTGCCTATGTAGCTCAGTGGTAGAGCACTTCCTTGGTAAGGAAGAGGTCACGGGTTCAAATCCCGTCATCGGCTCTATGCTCGGAGTATGTCGGAGCATATTTTTATTTGCTTGAATTAACATTTTAGAAGCTAATCATTTAACAATAACAACTATGGCTAAAGAAGAATTTAAACGTACTAAGCCCCACGTAAATATCGGTACGATAGGTCATGTGGACCATGGTAAGACTACTTTGACCGCTGCTATAACCGAAGTTCTTTCAAAGAAGGGCTTGTCCGAAAAGAAGTCGTTCGACCAGATCGACAACGCTCCGGAGGAAAAAGAGAGAGGTATAACCATCAACACCGCTCACGTTGAGTACGAGACCGAAAAACGCCACTACGCTCACGTTGACTGCCCGGGACACGCCGACTATGTAAAGAACATGGTTACCGGTGCTGCCCAGATGGACGGTGCAATAGTTGTGGTTGCTGCTACCGACGGTCCGATGCCCCAGACCCGCGAGCACATCCTTCTGGCCCGTCAGGTGAACGTTCCCCGTATCGTTGTGTTCATGAACAAGTGCGATATGGTTGATGACGAAGAGATATTGGAACTCGTGGAAATGGAGATGAGAGACCTCCTTTCTTCTTACGAATACGACGGCGACAACACCCCGGTTATCCGTGGTTCCGCTCTCGGCGCCCTCAACGGCGAACCCCAGTGGGAAGAGAAGATCATGGAGCTCATGAACGCCGTAGACGAGTGGATTCCGCTGCCCGAGCGCGACGTTGACAAACCGTTCCTGATGCCGGTTGAGGACGTATTCTCGATTACCGGCCGCGGTACTGTTGCTACCGGCCGTATCGAAACCGGTGTTATCAAGGTCGGCGACGAAGTTCAGATAATCGGTCTCGGTGCAGAAGGCAAGAAGTCTGTTGTAACCGGTGTCGAGATGTTCCGCAAACTCCTCGCCCAGGGTGAGGCCGGCGACAACGTAGGTCTGTTGCTCCGCGGTATCGACAAGAACGAAATCAAGCGCGGTATGGTAATATGCCACCCGGGACAGGTTAAACCCCACTCGGAGTTCAAGGCTCAGATATACGTGCTTACCGAAAAAGAAGGTGGACGCCACACTCCGTTCCACAACAACTACCGTCCCCAGTTCTACATCCGTACCTTGGATGTTACCGGTGAGATTACCCTTCCCGAAGGAACTGAGATGGTTATGCCGGGCGACCACGTTAATATCAAGGTTAAGCTCATCTACCCGGTTGCTTGCAGCGTAGGTCTGCGTTTCGCTATCCGCGAAGGTGGCCGTACGGTAGGTTCCGGTCAGATAACCGAAATACTCGACTAATTAGTCAAGTCAATATGCTGCCGGTTTCCTTTGAGGGAACCGGCAGATTTACGGGTCTAGCTCAGTTGGTAGAGCACCGGTCTCCAAAACCGGGTGTCGGGAGTTCGAGTCTCTCGTCCCGTGCAAAAGATCTACGACAATGAAAAAATTACTTGCTAACATTAAGGATTCCTACGATGAGTTGATTCATAAGGTTTCCTGGCCGACCAAGTCCGAGTTAAGCAATAGTACTGTTGTGGTTATGACTGCTTCCCTCATAATTGCGCTGGTAATATTCGCGATGGACCAATGTTTTGAGCATATTCTGAGATTCGTTTACCAACTTATTTACTAAAAGTCGGAAGAGATGTCTGATGCAGAAGCAAAAAGAGGGTGGTACGTGTTGCGTGCCATCAGCGGTAAAGAGCTCAAGGTCAAGGAATTTCTCGATGCGGAAATAAAAAAGACCGATTTGGGCAAGCATGTCTATCAGGTTTTGATTCCTACCGAAAAGGTATATACGGTAAGAAACGGAAAGAAAATCACCAAAGAAAGAAATCTCTATCCCGGTTATGTGTTCGTAGAGGCGACGCTTGTAGGCGAAGTGCCCCACATCCTGCGCAATACCACAAACGTAATCGGGTTTCTCGGCGGCACCCTTACGCCCGACCCCCTGAGGCCGAGCGAAGTTAGCCGTATGCTGGGCAAGGTTGATGAACTTCAGGACGCCGACGCTCCGGTTATCCCGTATATCGTTGGCGACAACGTGAAGGTAACCTACGGGCCGTTCAACGGTTTCAGCGGCGTTATCGAGGAGGTCAACAAGGAGAAGAAGAAACTGAAAGTGATGGTCAAGATTTTTGGTCGAAAGACGCCGTTGGAGTTGAATTTCATGCAAGTAGAGAAAGAATAGGCGCGTGGTTACGAACGTGGCCTGTTCATCGTTTTAACAATAAAAATAAACAATCGAAATGGCTAAAGAAATTGCTGGACAAATCAAGTTGCAGATAAAAGGTGGTGCAGCAAACCCCTCTCCTCCCGTAGGTCCCGCTCTCGGTTCCAAGGGTATAAACATAATGGAGTTTTGCAAGCAATTCAATGCCCGCACACAGGAACGAGCAGGGAAAGTGCTCCCGGTAGTGATCACTTATTATTCCGACAAGACATTCGACTTTGTCGTTAAGACTCCTCCGGTTGCCATTCAGCTTTTGGAAGCGGCCAAGGTAAAAGGCGGTTCCGCCGAACCTAACCGCAAGAAGGTTGCCTCTGTGTCCTGGGATCAGATAAAGACTATCGCCCAGGAGAAAATGGTCGATCTCAACTGCTTTACGCTCGAGTCGGCTATGACCATGGTTGCGGGTACGGCTAGAAGCATGGGTATCACCGTAACAGGCGAATTCCCGGTAAATAACTAATAAACTTCAATTGAAATGAGTAAACTGACAAAAAATCAAAAGATTGCGTCCGAAAAGATTGAAGCTGGGAAGACATACTCGCTCAAGGAGGCTTCCGAACTGGTGAAGGAGATAACCTATACCAAGTTCGATGCTTCTGTCGATATTGATGTCCGCCTCGGTGTCGATCCCCGCAAGGCCAATCAGATGGTCAGAGGCGTAGTGTCGCTCCCCAACGGAACCGGAAAGCAGGTAAAGGTGCTGGCTCTCTGTACTCCCGACCAGGAGGCCGATGCAAAGGCCGCAGGCGCCGATTATGTCGGACTTGACGAGTATATCGAGAAAATCAAAGGAGGGTGGACGGATATAGATGTTATAATTACGATGCCCGCCATAATGGGTAAAATCGGCGCACTGGGACGCGTTCTCGGTCCCCGCGGCCTGATGCCCAACCCCAAGAGCGGAACGGTTACCAACGAAATTGGTAAGGCCGTCAAGGAGGTTAAACAGGGTAAGATCGATTTCAAAGTCGATAAAAACGGTATCGTTCACACATCGATAGGCAAGGTTTCGTTCGATGCATCGAAAATTGCAGAGAACGCCAAGGAGTTCATCCAGACGATAATCAAACTCAAACCTGCCACTGCAAAGGGTACCTACATCAAGAGCATATATCTTTCGAGTACCATGAGTAAAGGTATCAAAGTCGATCCCAAAACAATCGATGAGATTTAAAAACTAATGCATTATGAAAAAGGAAGATAAAGCTACTATAATCGGAAAGATAGAGGATACCCTCAAGGAGTATTCTCACTTCTACCTCGCCGATACCACATCGCTCGATGCAGAGGCTGCCAGCCAGTTGCGCCGCGCATGCTTCGGCCAGGACATAAAGTTGATGGTCGTTAAGAACAAGCTCCTGCATAAGGCCATGGAGAACCTGGAAACGGATTATTCTCCCCTTTATGCTTCGCTCAAGGGTTCGACGGCCCTGTTCCTCTCCAATACGGGCAACGCCCCCGCCAAACTTATAAAGGAGTTCTCCAAGAAGAACGACAAGGTAAGGTACAAGGCTGCATACGTAGAAGAGTCTTTTTACGGCGAGGACCAACTCGAGACATTGGTTGCAATAAAGAGCAAGAACGAACTCATCGCCGAGGTTGTCGCCATGCTCGAAGCTCCGATGCAGGGTGTCATATCCGCTCTCGAATCGGGCGCCAATACAATTCACGGTGTACTTGAGACACTCGAGAAAAAATAAACAAATCAAATCAGTAAATCATCATTAAATTATAACCAAAATGGCAGACGTTAAAGTTTTAGCAGAACAATTAGTAAACTTGACAGTTAAAGAAGTCAGCGAACTCAAACAAATATTGAAAGACGAGTACGGTATCGAACCGGCAGCTGCCGCAGTTGCAGTAGCAGGTCCCGCAGCAGCAGGTCCCGCAGCAGCAGCTGAGGAGAAATCTTCTTTCGATGTAGTTCTCAAATCGGCCGGCGCTAACAAGCTCGCTATCGTTAAGCTGGTTAAGGAACTTACCGGTCTCGGCTTGAAAGAGGCCAAGGAACTCGTTGACGGCGCACCCAGCGTAATGAAAGAGGGCCTTGCAAAAGCAGACGCTGAAGGTTTGAAGAAACAGTTGGAAGAGGCTGGAGCAGAAGTTGAACTTAAATAGCCACTTCCTGATATCAGGGTTACGGTAAAGAGGCCTCATTGAAGAGGGCTCTTTACCTTTTTGTGCATATATTTTTTAAGTTCAATTAATTCTTGCGTACATGGCTTCCAACCAAAAATCCCGAATAAATTTCGCCTCTATCAAGAATCCGCTCGCTTATCCGGATTTCTTGGAAGTGCAATTAAAATCCTTCAAAGATTTTCTTCAATTAGATACCCCTCCCGAAAAACGTAAGAACGAGGGGTTGTACAAGGTTTTCGCAGAGAACTTCCCCATAGCCGATACGAGGAACAATTTCGTATTGGAGTTTCTTGACTATTACATCGATCCGCCGCGGTATACCATAGACGAGTGCCTCGAACGCGGATTGACCTACAGTGTCCCCCTGAAGGCAAAACTCAAGCTTTATTGCACCGACCCCGACCACGAGGAGTTTGAAACGAAAGTACAGGACGTGTACCTGGGCCTTATCCCCTACATGACCGAGAAAGGTACGTTTGTGATAAACGGGGCCGAACGCGTTGTGGTTTCGCAGCTGCACCGTTCGCCGGGCGTCTTCTTCGGACAGAGCATGCACGCCAACGGCAAAAAACTCTATTCGGCAAGGATAATACCGTTCAAGGGGTCGTGGATTGAGTTCGCTACGGACATAAACAATGTCATGTACGCATACATCGACCGTAAAAAGAAATTGCCCGTAACCACGCTCCTCAGGGCGATAGGTTTTGAAAGCGACAAGGACATCCTTGAAATTTTCGGCCTTGCAGAGGAGATTAAGGTTACGAAGACCAACCTCAAGAAGGCCGTAGGGCGCAAGCTCGCCGCACGCGTGTTGAAGACATGGGTGGAGGATTTCGTGGACGAAGATACCGGCGAGGTGGTTTCGATTGAACGCAACGAGGTAATCCTCGACCGCGAGACGGTACTAGAGGAGTCGTTCATACAGGATATTCTCGACTCGGGTACGCAGACCGTCCTGTTGCACAAGGACGAGCAGTCTTCGTCGGATTACTCGATAATATACAATACCCTCCAGAAAGATACCAGCAACTCGGAGAAGGAGGCCGTGTTCTACATATACCGTCAGCTGCGCAATGCCGAGCCCGCCGACGATACCAGTGCACGCGAGGTGATCAACAACCTCTTCTTCTCGGAAAAACGCTACGACCTCGGCGAAGTGGGACGTTACAGGATAAACAAGAAACTGAACCTCTCCACCCCGTCCGATGTAAAGGTGCTTACCCAGGAGGACATAATACAGATTATAAAATACCTGATAGAGTTGATAAACTCGCATGCCGACGTGGATGATATAGACCACCTCAGCAACCGCCGCGTGAGGACGGTGGGCGAGCAGCTCTACAACCAGTTCGGCGTGGGGCTGGCGCGTATGGCGCGTACCATCCGCGACCGCATGAACGTGCGGGACAACGAGGTGTTCGAGCCTATCGACCTTATAAACGCCAAGACCATATCGTCGGTCATAAACACGTTCTTCGGAACGAATGCCCTGTCGCAGTTCATGGACCAGACCAACCCGCTGGCCGAAATGACGCACAAACGCCGTATGTCGGCCCTCGGTCCCGGCGGTCTGTCGCGCGAGCGCGCAGGGTTCGAGGTGAGGGACGTGCACTATACGCACTACGGCCGCCTTTGCCCTATCGAAACGCCTGAAGGCCCCAACATCGGGCTTATCTCGTCGCTCTGCGTGTATGCGAAGATAAACGACCTCGGATTTATAGAAACGCCGTACCGCAAGGTGGAGAACGGGCGTGTAGACCTGTCGGACGAAGGCATAACGTACCTTACCGCCGAAGTAGAGGAGGGGCACATAATAGCCCAGGGCAACGCCCCGCTGAACGATGACGGGACATTCCGCCGCACGCGTGTAAAGGCGCGTCAGAATGCCGATTTCCCCGTTGTGGCTCCGGGTGAGGTGTCGCTTATGGACGTATCGCCTACGCAGATAGCCTCCATAGCGGCATCGCTGATTCCGTTCCTCGAGCACGACGACGCGAACCGCGCGCTTATGGGCTCGAACATGATGCGCCAGGCAGTACCGCTGTTGCGTTCCGAAGCCCCTATCGTAGGGACGGGGCTGGAAGGCCAGCTGATACGCGATTCGCGTACGCAGATTACCGCCGAAGGGAGCGGTGTCATCGACTATGTGGACGCGACTACGATACGGATACGCTACGACCGTACGCCCGAGGAGGAGTTCGTAAGCTTCGAGTCGGCCGTAAAGGAATACCACATACCCAAGTTCCGCAAGACCAACCAGAGCACGACTATCGACCTTCGGCCCATATGCCGCAAGGGACAGCGCGTAACTGCGGGCGAGATACTCACCGAAGGGTATTCGACCGAGAACGGCGAACTGGCTCTGGGACGCAACCTCAAGGTAGCGTTCATGCCCTGGAAGGGGTATAACTACGAGGATGCCATAGTTCTCAACGAGCGTATGGTGCGGGAAGATATTCTCACCTCGGTACACGTGGACGAATACACGCTCGAGGTGCGCGAGACCAAGCGCGGCGTGGAGGAACTCACCGCCGATATCCCCAACGTGAGCGAGGACGCCACGAAGGACCTCGACGAAAGAGGAATCATCCGCATCGGAGCGCATGTAGCCCCGGGCGATATAATGATAGGCAAGATAACCCCCAAAGGGGAGTCCGACCCCTCGCCCGAGGAGAAGCTCCTCCGCGCCATATTCGGCGACAAGGCCGGCGACGTAAAGGATGCGTCGCTGAAAGCCACCCCGTCGCTCAAGGGCGTTGTAATAGGCACGAACCTCTTTGCAAAGGCAACCAAGAAGAAATCGAAACTTGCCGACAAGGCTATCCTCCCCAAGCTGGACGAGGAGTATGCCGCAAAGCAGGACGAACTGAAGGCCCTTTTGCTGGAGAAGCTGGTTACCCTTACCAAGGGCAAGACATCGCAGGGCGTAAAGGACTATCTGGGAATAGACATAATACCGAAAGGGGTCAAGTTTACCCAGAAGGCCCTTGCCGAAATAGATTACAACATAGTTCAGGTAAGCAAGTGGACGTCCGACCAGGACAAGAACGACATGATTCGCGCCACGATAATAAATTACCTGAAGAAGTCGAAAGAGATAGATGCCGAGCTGCGCCGCAAGAAGTGCGACATATCGATAGGCGACGAGCTCCCTTCGGGCATAATGCAGCTGGCCAAGGTCTACATCGCCAAGAAACGCAAGATTGGCGTCGGCGACAAGATGGCCGGCCGCCACGGGAACAAGGGTATCGTATCGAGGGTTGTCCGTCAGGAGGATATGCCATTCCTCGAAGACGGTACGCCTGTAGACATAGTGCTTAACCCGTTGGGTGTGCCTTCGCGTATGAACCTCGGCCAGATATTTGAGACCGTACTGGGATGGGCCGGAAAGGAACTGGGCGAAAAGTTCTCGACGCCGATTTTCGACGGCGCGCGTCTCGACGACCTCAACGAATGGACCGACAAGGCCGGCCTTCCGCGTTACGGAAAGACCTACCTTTACGACGGGCATACCGGCGAGCGGTTCGACCAGCCGGCTACGGTGGGCGTGATATACATGCTTAAACTCGGCCACATGGTAGAGGACAAGATGCATGCCCGTTCGATAGGCCCGTACTCGCTTATCACGCAGCAGCCTCTGGGCGGTAAGGCGCAGTTCGGCGGCCAGCGTTTCGGAGAAATGGAGGTCTGGGCGCTCGAGGCATTCGGTGCGGCGCATATCCTCCAGGAGATACTGACGATAAAGAGCGACGACGTGGTTGGGCGTTCCAAGGCATACGAAGCCATTGTCAAGGGCGACAAGATGCCTACGCCGGGCATTCCCGAATCGCTCAACGTCCTCCTGCACGAACTCCGTGGTCTGGGATTGAGCATCACGTTAGACTAAAACCCCGTAATATCCATGCCGTGCGCCGCATCCGGTGCGGTGCGGCGCACGGCAGGTAAAAATTAGTAATCTGTTATAAATAAACATATGGCATACAAAAAAGATACCAAGGTCAAGAGCAACTTTTCCAAGATTACCATAGGTCTGGCCTCTCCCGAGGAGATAACCGGTAATTCGCGCGGCGAGGTTCTCAAGCCCGAAACCATAAACTACCGTACCTACAAGCCCGAACGCGACGGTCTTTTCTGCGAAAGAATATTCGGTCCGGTAAAGGACTACGAATGCTATTGCGGAAAATACAAACGCATCCGTTACAGAGGTATAGTGTGCGACCACTGCGGTGTGGAGATAACCGAGAAGAAGGTGCGCCGCGAACGTACCGGCCATATACACCTTGTAGTTCCGGTGGCGCATATCTGGTACTTCCGCTCGCTCCCCAACAAGATAGGGTATCTGCTGGGGCTTCCCACCAAGAAACTCGATTCCATAATATACTATGAGAAGTATGTCGTAATACAGCCCGGCGTATTGAGCGATACTATGGCTACCTACGACCTGCTTACCGAGGAGGAGTACCTTGCCGTACTCGACACCCTGCCCAAGGAAAACCAGTCGCTCGACGATTCCGACCCCAACAAGTTCATAGCCAAAATGGGTGCGGAGGCCGTCTACGACCTGCTGGTGCGCCTTGACCTCGACTCGCTTTCGTACGAACTCCGCGACCGTGCCGGCAGCGACGGTTCGCAGCAGAGGAAGAGCGAGGCGCTGAAGCGTCTGCAGGTGATAGAATCGTTCCGTGCATCGCGTCCGCGCAACAAACCGGAATGGATGATATTGAAAGACATTCCCGTCATCCCGCCCGAGTTGCGCCCCCTCGTCCCGCTGGACGGAGGACGTTTCGCCACGTCCGATTTGAACGACCTTTACCGTCGCGTCATAATCAGGAACAACCGCTTGAAACGCCTTATAGAAATCAAGGCCCCCGAGGTCATACTGCGAAACGAGAAGCGTATGTTGCAGGAGGCTGTCGATTCGCTCCTGGACAACTCGCGCAAGGCCAGCGCATTCAAGACCGAGGCCAACCGCCCGCTCAAATCGCTGTCGGACAGCCTCAAGGGGAAACAGGGACGTTTCCGTCAGAACCTGCTCGGAAAACGTGTCGACTATTCGGCCCGTTCGGTTATCGTGGTAGGTCCGGAGTTGAAGATGCACGAATGCGGCTTGCCCAAGGATATGGCAGCCGAACTTTACAAGCCGTTTGTCATCAGGAAACTGATAGAGCGCGGCATTGTGAAGACGGTCAAATCGGCAAAGAAGATTATCGACCGTAAAGAGCCCGTCGTATGGGACATCCTCGAGCACGTGATGAAAGGACATCCCGTGCTGCTGAACCGCGCCCCGACGCTTCACCGTCTCGGTATACAGGCATTCCAGCCCAAGATGATAGAGGGCAAGGCCATCCAGCTGCACCCTCTGGCATGTACCGCGTTCAACGCCGACTTCGACGGCGACCAGATGGCTGTCCACCTCCCCCTCGGCAACGAGGCCATACTCGAGGCGCAGCTTCTGATGCTCGGTTCGCACAACATACTGAACCCCGCGAACGGTGCTCCCATTACGGTGCCGTCGCAGGATATGGTGCTCGGGCTTTACTACATCACCAAGATGCGCACGGGCGACAAGGGCGAAGGGCTTGTGTTCTACGGTCCGGAAGAGGCCGAAATCGCCTACAACGAAGGGAAGGTTACCCTACATGCGCACGTAAAGGTGATAGTAAAGGACCTCGACGAGAACGGAAACCTGGTGGACATAATGCGCGAGACCTCCGTAGGCCGCGTGCTGGTAAACCAGTATGTTCCGGACGAAGTAGGGTTTATAAACGCAATATTCACGAAGAAGTCGCTGCGCGAGATAATCAGCCGCGTCATAAAGACCTGCGGCATGGTGCGTGCGGCGCAGTTCCTCGACGATATAAAGGACCTCGGTTACAAAATGGCATTCAAGGGAGGGCTTTCGTTCAACCTTGCCGATGTGATAATCCCCGAGGAGAAAGAGAAACTCATACAGGAAGGGTACGAGAAAGTAGAGCAGATCGTGTCGGACTACAACATGGGTTTCACCACGTACAACGAACGTTACAACCGTATAATCGATGCGTGGACCCGTGTCAATACCGAGCTCTCGAAGATATTGATGAACCGCCTCACGAACGACAACCAAGGGTTCAACTCGGTATTCATGATGCTCGACTCGGGCGCCCGCGGTTCGCGCGAGCAGATATGCCAGCTCTCCGGTATGCGCGGCCTTATGGCAAAGCCCCAGAAGTCGGGAGCGGAAGGCGGGCAGATTATAGAAAACCCGATTCTCGCGAACTTCAAGGAGGGCCTTTCGGTGCTGGAGTACTTCATCTCCACGCACGGTGCGCGTAAAGGTCTTGCCGATACCGCATTGAAGACGGCCGACGCCGGATACCTTACCCGCCGTCTGGTAGACGTGGCCCACGACGTGATAATCCACGAAGAGGACTGCGGCACGTTGCGCGGCCTTGTCTGCACCGAGCTCAAGAACAACAAGGAGACGGTTGCCACACTGTATGAAAGGATACTGGGGCGTGTTTCGGTACACGATGTGCAGCACCCTATCACGGGCGAGATACTTGTCCGTTCGGGCGAAGAGATAACCGAAGAGATTGCCCAGAAGATAGAGGAATCCCCGATAGAGCGCGTAGAGATACGTTCGGTATTGACCTGCGAGTCGAAGAAAGGGGTCTGCGCAAAATGCTACGGACGCAACCTCGCAACCGGGAAACTGGTGCAGAAGGGCGAGGCCGTGGGCGTAATCGCGGCCCAGTCAATCGGCGAGCCGGGTACGCAGCTTACCCTGCGTACGTTCCATGTGGGAGGTATCGCGTCGAACATCGAAACCGTGTCGAACGTAACGTCGCGCTACGACGGTATCCTTGAGATTGACGAACTCCGTACAGTCGATGCCGTCGACGATACGGGCAAGAAATACATGGTGGTTGTAGGGCGTCTGGCCGAGATGCGCATCATCGACCCGCATACAAGGATAATCCTTACCTCCACCAACATCCCCTACGGTTCGAAGATCTACTTCAACGATGGCGACACGGTGAAGAAAGGCGACGTGATATGCGAGTGGGACCCGTTCAACGCCGTAATAATCTGCGAGTCGGACGGTACGGTCAAGTTCGAGAACGTCATAGAGGGCGTAAACTACAAACTCGAATCGGACGAGCAGACAGGTTTCAGCGAGAAGATAATAATGGAGACCAAGGACCACACCCGCATCCCCTCGGCAGTTGTAGTGGATGACAAGGGGAATGCGCTCCGTTCGTATTCGCTCCCGCTGGGTGCCCACCTTATAGTGGACGAAGGACAGAAGATAAAGTGCGGCGACGTGCTTGTAAAGATTCCGCGTGCCGTAGGAAAGGCCGGCGACATTACCGGTGGTCTTCCCCGCGTTACCGAACTCTTCGAGGCGCGCAACCCGTCCAACCCCGCAGTCGTATCGGAGATCGACGGCGAGATTACGTTGGGCAAGGTAAAGCGCGGCAACCGCGAGATAATAGTTACCTCCAAGACCGGAGAGGTGAAGAAGTATCTGGTATCCCTTTCAAAACAGGTGCTCGTA
This sequence comes from uncultured Bacteroidales bacterium, assembly GCA_949297125.1. Taxonomy (GTDB): domain Bacteria; phylum Bacteroidota; class Bacteroidia; order Bacteroidales; family G3-4614; genus Caccoplasma_A. The sequence goes on along the minus strand of CASFRS010000002.1, from coordinate 5,152 downwards.
CAGGAGAACGACTATGTCCGTGCAGGTACGCCCCTTTCCGACGGTTCGATAACCCCGGCCGACATCCTTGCCATAAAGGGCCCGACGGCCGTTCAGGAGTATATCGTGAATGAGGTTCAGGATGTATACCGTCTCCAGGGCGTTAAGATAAACGACAAGCACTTCGAGGTTATAGTGCGTCAGATGATGCGCAAGGTAACTATCGTAGACCCGGGAGATACCCGCTTCCTCGAGCAGCAGGTTGTGGATAAGGTAGAGTTCATGGAGGAGAACGACCGTATATGGGACAAGAAGGTGGTTACCGATGCCGGCGACTCGCAGAACCTGAAGCCGGGCCAGATAGTAACCCCGAGAAAACTTCGCGAGGAGAATTCTCTCCTTATCCGCCGCGACCTGAAGCCCGTGGTAGTACGCGATGCCGTACCGGCAACATCCGAGCAGATACTGCAGGGTATTACCCGTGCTGCATTGCAGACCTCAAGCTTCATGTCGGCAGCATCGTTCCAGGAGACGACCAAGGTGCTGAACGAGGCCGCCATAAACGGGAAGGTGGACCGTCTCGAAGGTATGAAGGAGAATGTGATATGCGGGCATCTGATTCCTGCGGGAACGGGACAGCGCGACTTCTCCAAACTGATAGTGGGGTTGAAGGCCGACTTCGACAAGTTAAACGAAGAGGTCCCCGTAGAAGAGGCGGAAGAAGAGTAGCGGAAGTATCCGTGCGGCCGCGGCCGCACGGGGCATAGAGATATAAAAAGGCGCATTTGATTGAGTCCGGGTGCTAATACTGTACCCGGATGCGCCTGCCAAACAGAAGAGGGTGTGTCGGAAAGGAGCGGCGCACCCTCTTGTTTCCGAACCCTCCCGCTGCGGACGGGGAAGGGCGGGAGAGCAAGAGACAGGATGCTCTTGCGGGCCGTTTTGCAAAGGAGTTATTTTTTTGTAATTTAGCCCCGACAAGAATATTTACCGTCTAAAAACATACAGGATATGTCTGTAAACAAAGTAATACTGGTGGGAAATGTAGGGAAAGACCCCGATATACGTTATGTAGAGAGCGGCGTATGCGTAGCCAATTTCCCCCTCGCCACGAGCGAGAGGGCATATACTACCCGTTCCGGGACGCAGGTGCCCGAACGTACCGAATGGCACAACATCGTGCTTTGGCGCGGGCTGGCCGAAGTGGCGGAGAAGTATGTAAAAAAAGGGTCGCACCTTTATATCGAGGGGAAAATCCGCACCCGTTCGTGGGTGGATGCCGCAACGAGCCAAACCCGCTATATTACCGAGATTTATGCCGACAACATGGAGATTCTCGGGCGTCGGCAGGATGGTAACGGACAGGCTGCTCCGGCGGTTTCGTCAGCTCCCCGGACAGAAGAAGAACCCGCCGACGACGGTTTGCCGTTCTGATTCCGCGCCGGCACGCCTGCCGTGCGGGCCGGATATATTTTGTAACATTAACAGTATAGAGTTGGATAGTTTATTATCTGTTTGCAGTACAGTTGCGGTGCAGGGAGCGGGCCATGTCCCTTGCGCCGCCGATTTTGCATTGCTGACGCTTGCGGCAGTGCTCCTTCTGGCCTTTTCCTTTTTCACCTCTTCTGCCGCGTTGTCGCTTTTCCTGCACAGGCGGGGGTCTGTAATGGACGGGGTTTCCGACGCATCGCCGTTCGAAGGGGGCGACCGCCCCGGGAATGCCGATTCGGCATCGGCGGGAATTGTCCTGTCGGCAATAAACCTGCTTTCCAATCTTGCGGCAGCCGGCCTGTGCTTTTCCCTTCTCTTGCGGGTTATCCGGATTCCATCTCAAGTTGCCGGATTCCTGTTGCTATTCCTTATTGTGGGCGTCCTTCTGTTGCTGTGCAACTTCGTGCTGCCGCTTATATATATAAGAAAGCAGGGGGTGAAGACAGCAACGGGGAAGATGGCACCGCTGGCGGCTTTGGCCGGAAAGGCGGGGTGCAGGATATGCAAGCCCTTTGTGCGTCCGGGCGACGAGACGGATGCAAAATCCGCACCCGATGCCGGGGAGGAATCCGGCAGCGACGAAAAGAGAATGCTTGAAGGGGTCATATCGTTCTGCGACAAGACGGTGCAGGAGGTTATGACGGCGAGGGTTGACATTGTGGGGGTGGACGCCGGGATAAGTTTCTCCGCTTTGCTCGATGCCGTCAAGACGAGCGGCTACTCGCGCCTTCCGGTTTACGACGGCAATATAGACAATATCAAGGGGATAGTCTATATGAAAGACCTTTTGCCCCATACCGAGGCGGGCGACGGCTTCAACTGGCATACCCTTATGCGTTCGGCCTACTTCGTCCCGGAGACGAAGATGATAGGCGACATGCTCGACGAGTTCCGTAAGCGCAAGATACACCTTGCCGTCGTTGTGGACGAGTTCGGCGAGACATCGGGCATAGTATCGCTGGAAGACCTGCTTGAAGAGATTGTGGGCGAGATAAGCGACGAGTACGACGACGAGCCTCTCCCTTACGAAAAACTCGGCGACGGCAGTTATGTCTTTGAAGGGAAAACCCCTCTCGGCGACTTCTTCAGGGTAACAGGCCTGGACGAGGAACGTTTTTCCGACTATGACGAGGCCGACAGCGTTGCCGGTCTGGTGTTGTCGGTGAATGATGATTTCCCCAAAGAGGGCGACGTGGTGGAACTGCCCGACTGCCGTTTTACGGTGCTTGAAATGGATAACCGCCGCATATTGCGCGTAAAGGTGGAGCTTGCAGATGAGCCGCAGGAAAAATAAGGTGTACCGCACGGATGTGTTTCTCGCCTCCGTAGCGGTATTTCTGATTCTTGCCGTTCCCTTTTCGGGATGCCGCAGGAAATATGCCCCCAAACCGTACGGCTATCCGCGCATAGAGCGCGACAGCGCCGCATACCTGCCGTTCGATACGGCAGCATTCCCGCTTAAGTTCGACATTTCGTCTTCGGCAACCGTAGCCGGTCTGCGCAAAAACAAGACCTCTTCCGTGTGGATAAACATCCTGTATCCGCGCTATTCAGCCACGCTCTACTGTACCTGTCTGCCGCTTGGAAGGGGAGATGCCGGAGGGGAGCGTGCCCGCGCAACAGAACTGGTATACCTGCATGCAGCAAAGGCCGCGTCTATCGAGGCGGTGTCGTACGAGGGGGAAAACGTGTCGGCTACCATATACCGCCTTTACGGGAATGTGGCCACTCCCGTACAGTTTGTCGCCGATGACGGCGAGAATTTCCTGTTGCGCGGCGCATTCTATTTCAACACAGAGGTAAATCCCGATTCGGTAGCGCCCGTTGTAGAGTATGCCGAAGAGGATATTCGCAGGCTTGTCGAAACGCTTGAACTCAAATAGCATGCCGTTGGAGTTCGTAGAAAATATTTCGGGTATCCGTTGCGGGGTGTGGCGGCTCGAAGAGCCGGACGATACCCTTGCGCGCATGTTGTGCGACGACAAGGCTGCCGGGCGGATAAAGGCCGAAGTGCGTTCAGCGAAACGCCGTCGCGAGAGGCTGGCATCGCTCCTGCTGCTGCGCCGCCTTGTAGGGAAACCCCTTTTCATAGGACACGATGATGAAGGGCGTCCCCGTATCGAAGCGGAGGGGCTTCATCTTTCCGTATCGCATTCCCCCGAATATGCAGCCGTGTGCGTCGCCCCGTTCCCGGTAGGGATAGATATAGAAACCGTATCCGACAGACAACTTTCGGTTGCGGAAAAGTTCCTGTCGCCTTGCGAGGCGGCAATCCTGCAACACGGCGGCAACCCCCCGCGCGAAGCGGCGGCGTTGCTGTGGTCGGTAAAGGAGGCGGTGTACAAACTGGCATCGGATACGCGAATCCACCTCGGCAGCGATATACGGGTGTCGGACTTTGAGCTTTCTCCCGCCGGAGAGCTCCGGGCCGGCATTATATCATCCGGCACAAGCAGAAGCGTTATTGCAGAATACCGCTTTTTTTCAGATACGGTTCTTGCCATATCCAGATACGGCGTGGAATAGCCTGCGGCGTCCATTCTTTCCAACAATATATTTTCTGTAATATTTACAACTTTTTGCGCCATATTATGTTGGATTAAAAAAAAGAATAAAAAAGGGGCGGCGCTGCTCTTTTTTGAATTTATTATTGTTATTTTGGTTCATATTTTATTAACGTGTCGTGGAGTATGATTGTAAATACTGCCGGCTTGAATTATATCATCAATTAAAAAAATTATTTATGAAGAGATTTGTCTTATTTGCTTCGTCTCTCTTTGCGACAGTTTCCATCTCGCTCGCACAGACGGCGCCGACGCACGAGAATTACGTGCCGTTGGGCTCCAGTTCGAGGGCATGGTACGAGGCCTACCAGAACTGGAACGAAGGGACTCCGCTGTATAGCGGTTATGAAGAAGGGGAGAACGAGAACTTCTTTATCTCCCGCGTAAAGCCCCGCGAAAGGTTCGAGTATACCGCAACCCAGGTAAAGGAAGACCTCAACCCGGCGCGCAAGCTGCTGTGGTGGTGTCCTATCGGGGTATCCGACTGGAACGGCGTACCGTCGTATTTCTTCAACAGTGAGGTATTCTCGATGTGGAGCTACGTAGATATTTACGGCAACTGGACCGCACCCATGATTCAGGCTCCCGGGGCATTCCTCGACATCTGCCACAAGAACGGCGTTGCAGCCAGTACGGTTGCAGCAATAGCATGGGGCGTCTCTCCCAGTCCGAACGACGGCGGCAGCGGTTCCATGATAAAGTCGCTGGTAGACGGCGGTTATGAAAAGCTGCTCAAATACCTCCGCTACTACGGGATAGACGGAATAGGGTGGAACTCGGAGTTTTACTGGACAAGCATGGGCAGCTACATGAACGACTTCAAGAACCTTATGGGCGACTGCTATGCAAATGCCGAAGCCGGCGGCGTACCCCTCTTCCACAACGCGTGGTATTCGTTTACCACCAATGGCGGAAGCATAGGCGACTACAGCCAGCTTACCAGCGGCTGTCTCGACTGGTTCCACTACAACGGGAAGACCGTATCGTCGGTTTACTTCCTCAACTACAACTGGCACGCATCGCTCCTTTCAAGCTCGCAGAGCCTTGCCAACGCGCAGCCCGGACGTACATCGTTCGACGTATATGCAGGTATGAACTACCAGGCAGGCGGAACGGTT
>CASFRS010000001.1 GCA_949297125.1 uncultured Bacteroidales bacterium | reverse complement strand
CGAGGCGGTATCGGCCGACATCTACACTGCAGGCGGTGTTCTTGTAAAGAGCGTAACGGCGATAGCCGGCACCGACAGGATAGCAGTTCCCGATGGAATCTATATGGTCAAGGTCGGGACTAAAGTTCAGAAAGTTGCGGTTATGTAACAGGCGTGCTGCAAAACTGCACCATGATAATTACGGGGACGGAGCGATTCCGTCCCCGTTTTTTATCCTGCCGTATAAAAATTACCTTTGACGATACTGCGATAAACATATATTTTTATTAAATTCGCAGTCGGAATAGGAATAAAAGAACAACCTTTTAAAACTAAGTAATATGCAGACGATTGACAATTTCAATTTTGCCGGGAAAAAGGCATTTGTACGTGTCGATTTCAACGTACCATTGGATGAGAATCTGAAAATTACCGACGATACGCGTATGCGTGCAGCATTACCTACAATCAAGAAGATAATAGCTGACGGAGGTATGGTTATAATAGGCTCGCACCTCGGCCGCCCCAAAAAAGGACCGGAGAAAAAGTTCTCTTTGCAGAATATTGTTGAACACCTTTCCGAACTTCTCGGTCAGCCCGTAAAATTCGTGGATGACTGCATAGGAGAGAAGGTCGAGGCCGCTGTTGCGGCTCTCCAGCCCAAGGAAGTGCTCGTACTCGAGAACCTCCGTTTCTATGCCGAGGAAGAGGGCAAGCCCCGCGGATTGGCCGATGACGCTACCGACGAGGAAAAAGCTGCCGCAAAGAAGGCCGTAAAAGAGAGCCAGAAAGAGTTTACAAAGAAACTCGCTTCGCTTGCCGATGCATATGTGAACGATGCATTCGGAACGGCTCACCGCGCACACGCCTCCACGGCGCTTATTGCCGATTATTTCGCACCCGAGAACAAGATGTTCGGTTACCTTATGGAAAAAGAGGTAAAGGCCGTAGAGAAAGTAATGAAGGATATCAACCGCCCGTTCACAGCAATAATGGGAGGATCGAAAGTTTCGTCCAAAATAGATATCATAGAGAACCTTCTCAACAAGGTGGACAACCTTATAATAACCGGCGGTATGACCTATACCTTTACAAAGGCAACCGGCGGCAATATAGGCAATTCGCTCTGCGAGGAAGACAAACTCGACCTTGCTCTCGATATACTCAAGAAAGCTAAGGAGAAAGGCGTGAACCTGGTGTTGGCGGTAGACGCAAAGATAGCCGACGCTTTCAGCAACGATGCAAATACCAAGTTCTGCCCGGTATCACAGATACCCGACGGGTGGGAAGGCCTTGATATAGGTCCCGAGTCGGAGAAGATGTTCGCCGATGTCATAAAGAACTCCAAGACCCTTCTTTGGAACGGTCCGACGGGGGTATTCGAATTCGATAACTTTACGCACGGTTCGCGTTCGGTAGGCGAGGCCATAGCGGAAGCAACCAAAGCAGGGGCCTTCTCGCTGGTAGGCGGCGGCGACTCCGTAGCATGCGTAAACAAATTCGGGCTGGCCGACAAGGTTTCTTATGTATCGACAGGTGGCGGTGCATTGCTCGAAGCGATAGAAGGGAAAGTACTTCCCGGTATAAAGGCAATACAGGGATAATCCCCGTCAGTTTAATGATACCTGAAGAGGGGGTGCGCCGAACATAATATATGGCGCACCCCCTCTTGCCTTATCCGTTTGAATGCTCCGGCAATAACTTCAATCCGTACACAGGAGCATAGTATTTTATTGCAATATTGCGGAAACGGCAGGACGGGGGAGGCGTCATTCCGTGATCCGCCCGTTACGGCAAGCGACCGTCCCGTGGCAGGAAGCCGGTTATGAACACCGGCCGCCGTGCTGCTTGCCGGCAACTCCGTCAACCGCTCATCTTTCACTTTCCAGCAAACGCCCTGCCTGCCGGTAAAATCCCTACATAAAGTCTTCCCATGCAAGTTTTCTGCCGCACTGCGGGCAATACCGCTGGTCGGGAAATATGTTTGCCCCGCATTTGCAGACCGCAGCCCACTCTTCATTGTTGATTTTGCGCATCAGTTCTTTATGGACGGATGTATCGTTACGCCGTACTATGTCGTATCCGAGCTTTTTCATCAGTTTTATCGTGTCGAAAGCCATCCGCCGGTCATACTCCTTTTCCGATTCGGGCAGCATGGAGTAGGGTACCATATCGGGATTCAGTTTCTTTTCATCGTCTCTCCGCTCGCCGTAACGCCACCCTTCTTCCTGTCGCTGGTCAGCCCATACCTCATGTGCGTTTTCGGCAATGGCCTCGCGAAGGTCTATAAGGTCGGAACTGAGTTCCACATCGTCCAGATCGATAGGGTGCGGGTTGTAATCGTAATCCTTGCCCTTGACTTTGGCCATGTACGACTTGGCCTTACGCCACGCCTCTTCAAAAAGCGGTGCGGGGTACGAAACCGGTGTCTCTCCCGCAGCCGGGTTGTAAAGTTCCATGCCCGATTCGGAGATGCCGGTTACCACTACGGCATGGTACGCTATGTCATCCGACTCTTTTCCCTCCAGCGTATTGTTGTCTACCACCGCAATAACATTGTGCCCGGCGTTTAAGGCGCGTACAATCTCTTCGGGCTCGGCCCTGAACCGGCGGAGGACTATCAGGTCCCGCTGCTCCAGCAGCCGCCCTATGCTGTGAAGCGGTGTCCCCTTGTCGTGCAGCCAGCGGTTTGTCCTCGCCTCCTCGGGTAATGCCGAGATATCGAACAGGATACCTCTTTTCTTCATTATGTATAGTTCGCACTGGAAATCGCACAGGTTGCCGTCGCTGTCGGCTGCCATGGCCGTTGCGGGAATAATGTCTGTATCCTCGTCGTCATACCCCATTGAGGCATCCAGCATTCTGGAGAGTATATACTCTTCCTGCAGGTCCTTGTCGCCGGCTATCTGTTTTATTATCATCATTGTCTCTCCGGCGTTTGTCTTACCCTCTTCAAAAGCCGCCAGCAGTTCTTCCGATATATTGTGTTTCTTATTTGTTTTCATTGTTGTTCATCTGTTTAATGGCAACTTTGACAAGAGAAGCCAATGCCCGTTTTTTTATATTGTATAAGTTGGCAACGGTTATACCCATGGCTGCGGCCGTCTTTTCGGGTTCGCTGTCTCCGATAACCAGGTTGCGCAGAACCGTTACGTACCGTTCGTTATTCATCAGCATAAACAGGCGTTCCAAGTCCTCTTTTGCTTCAATTGCGGCAATCCTGTCGGAATAATCGGCAATACCCGTTTTATCAAAAAGAGGCTCTCCGCTTTTGTTATCTATCACTTTTCCAGTATCTTTAATATCTTTAAAGAAACGTATTACAACCCTTTTGAGCCAGTATCCGAATGTGCTGCGCCCGGCAAACGATTTTAACTTCTCGGCATCGTTCTTCATCAGATAAAGGTACAGCTCGTTTATGCACTCGTCTTCGTCTACGCGGTAGTCGAATATCAGGGCTATGGCATTCTTGAAAAGTGGCCGGTATTTGTCCAGGAAATAATCCGTTATCCTGTTGTCGCGGTTAATCAACCCGTCTATCAGTTCTTTGTCCGTCATGCGCTCAGTCTTGTAGTTCAATATCACTTGTGCGGCTGAAACTCAGTTCAACCACTGCCTGGTCGAACGGAATCGTGTAGCCGAACTTTTCGGCCAGTGTCTTGCAGTCGACAATGCACGGGTGCACCCGTTTCCTGTAATCCCTTTTTTCGCCGGGCAGGAATCCGAGCAGTTCCATCTTTGCATTCCAGCGCAAATGTTCGCAGTAGTTGAAGTTCGTCAGCAATACCGGTTCGGATGCAATCTTCCCGAAATCGGCATACCGGGTAAGCGCCCGTTTTGTCAGGACATGCCATACGTTTGACTTGTCCTGCTCTTCCTTGTACGCTACTTCTATGTCGTCCTCCTTTGCGGTGCGCCCGGTATATCCCTGCCCGTCAGGTTTGTAGAACCTTCTGTGCAGCCAAAGTTCCAACCCCTTTTCATCGTCCGTTTTCCCGCGTGCGCCGTCTATCTCTTCAAATTTCGCTATTTCGGTATTCATCCTCCTTATTGCCGCTCTTACAGCCTCAATCCTCTCCCCGGTGCCGCCTGTTCCCGTCAGCCTTTCCAGTTCAGCCGTATATTCCGGAATATCGTGCGCCTTCATGTTCCGGATATTGTTCTTTTCATAATTGTAAAAGAACCGTATTGCATGTTTCTCCAGAACGTCTGCCGACATGGTGCCGTAGTCGAAAATATCCCTGTCAGCCCCGAACGGGACGATAATATCCGAAATCCTGCGGATATTGCAGCCCTTTTGCGTATCCTTGAGCCGTACAAAGACTCCGAACCTGTTCAGGTCCTTCCTGTACCTGAATGCGAATTCATATATCCCGTATGCCAAAGACATCGCTTCATCGTCATTCCCTACGGTTATAACCAGATAATTCAAATCGTCTATAATCTGCCGCAACTTCTCCCAGAATGCGGTGGAGCGGGTGGATGTGTCGTCCCACCAGTCTATCGTATCGCACCCTTTCTCTTTCAGTGCCGGAGCGTAGGTCAGGAATTCGGCTTTCATCCTTTCCATGTTCTCGTCCGCCACATATATGGTTTTTCTATTTGCCGTTCCGGCATCGTCGCATACGAAAGAACTGAACTCGTACATGAACCTGAATGCGTCGCGCCCGGTTTCGTTGAATCCTATTACCATACCCGTAAAACCGGTTCTGGCGACACCCCGGCCGGTGTCTATATCCACAAAACTTACAGGGTGGTTCCTGACGTCTTTCATCAGTTTTATTATGGAGAGATACGAGGAATCTACAAGATGTATCCTCTCCTTTAGCCCTCCGTGCCGGAGCAATGCCGTATTTATATTGTTCCTGCGTGCGTGGCAGTAACACCTGAAATTGTTGTACGCCAAGCCTTTGCCGTCTCCGGCAAGGGACTTCAGTGCCAGTACGGACGATATGTTCCCCGCTTCGTCGTCCGACATGAAAAAGAACTCTACTTTCCGCCGTTCGGCAAATCTGCATATAAGGAAATCGAAAGTCCTGATAAACGGGACGGAGAGCCCCAACTTGCCGAATATGCCGAATACGGTTTCGCCGCTTCCTTTTCCCGTGTTATTCACCGATATGTCGGCTACACGTTTCTCTGCATTGAACATAAGGGCGTTCAACTCTTCTATGTCATCGGCATAAATTGCCGCCCCTTCGCCCGACGAATGGAAAAAATGGCTGAACGTAAAGCGGTCATGCCCGTGTTTGTGCCCGCCGTCGGGCAAGTTTACGAATATTATCCTGCAATCTTTCCCGAAACGCCTTTTTATGCTTTTTGCAAGCATTATGCCGTTACTGTCGATACCGAAAAACACAAAGCACGGCTTATCCTTGATCAAGGGGCTGAAAACCCTCCACGATACAAGCCTTAGCCAGGAGACGATACGCAATCCCAAAAGCCTGATTATAAATACTGCACTAACCAGTACGGCACAGAAGTGGACTATGGTGAAAGGGACCATGTAAGCCACATCGTGGTGCAGTTCTTTTTTCACCTCGATAAGGTCGGAATGCGATACGAACATCTCCATGGACGACAAGGAGGCACGCAGAAACAGAATAAGCGAGTTGTTCTCTACGCTCCCTTCTTCATTGAAACCGTACATGTAAAGAAACAGCCCGGCTGTCCAGATGGCAAGGGCCGCCGATTTCAGATGCCGCGAGAGCCGGGATATCCCGTTGCGGCTGAATACGACAAGCAGTACGGCCAGCATGAAAACGAGCAGTACTGCAAACCAGTAGTTGTTGAAGATATTGAAGATATCAGCCATTGTGTTCCCCGTGTTTGCGGCGTTGCCATGCTCTGAACCGGCAATTATTCCGGCTGCTCCGCTTATGCTGTTTATGACGGGGGTTGAAATTCCCATTGCTATATTATAACAGAAGTCCTGCAACATAGTATTAAAGGTGAAAAAACATGAAACATGCTTGCAATAACCGAAATGTATAGGGTGGGGCATATCGGGCAATGCCGCGGCAGCCCCCTCCGGCTGCATATCGGTTTATCGGTATGCCATAGCAAATTTAAGGAAATGGAACAATATTGCAAAATTACGGAAAAATAATCGGCGCAGGCGGCAGCCCCCCTTAAGGCCTGTAATGCCCTCTATTCATTGATTTGCCGCTCTTGCCTTTCATTTAGTTGTTCCGGCAGATACCACGGCCATATTTGCAATACATTGCGGAAACGGCAATGCACAGGTTATCCCGGACAGGGAGACCGAACCCGGAAAAAACTCGCTGCAGTTTGCATGTTGTTCCTGTCTTTTCGTATCTTTGACATAGCGTCGAAGACAGGATGCGGCCCGGCATAGCCGAATTTGAAAACAGAATGTTTTAATTTGCTTATGCCCCCCGCCTTTCGTCTTTTGTATAAACTATATCATATAAAATGAAAAACAAGACTCTCTTATCAGTATTGGCAACTGTTTTAGTTATGGCTATAACGGGCGGATGCGCAGGAAAGCAGGCACCGGGGCAGGACGGAGAAGCAACAGCCTCCGGGACAAAGTGGATAGAACTCGACGGGATAAAGGCTCTGTGGATTAAGGACAACGAGGGTACGCGCATGATGCAGGCCGAACTCTTTGCCGAGGATGCGCCGCAAGGGTTGATAGACAGTTTGGGGCTGCAGGACGGGATTCCGGCATCGGTCAGCACCTTCCTGGTGGAATCGGGAGGTATAAAGATTCTTTTCGATACCGGTCTCGGTACACCCGGCAGCGGATTGCTCAAGGCGCTCGGGGAAGAAGGAATAAGTCCTGACAGTATAAAATATATATACCTTACGCATTTTCACGGCGACCACATCGGCGGCATGCTGAAAAACGATTCTGCGGTATTCCCGAACGCACAGGTTTATGCATCGGGAATCGAATATGATGCATGGATGAATATGCCGGCCGAAGAAAACGCATTGGTTGTAAAGACCATGGAAGCGTATAAAGACAACCTGCACCTTTTTGAATTCGGCGATACTCTGCCCGGGAATGTAGTAGCTGTCGATGCTGTCGGACACACTCCGGGACATACGGCATTTCAGGCGGGGAGACTCCTTGTAATCGGCGATCTCGTACATGGGGCGGCGCTTCAGTTGGAATATCTCGAAATATGCGCATCGTACGACATGGATAAGGAGCAGGCCGTGAAGACCCGTATCCGCCTGTTGCAATATGCAAAGGACAGCGGTCTGACTATGGCTGGCATGCACCTTCCCGAACCGGCATTCAGATAATATTATTTTAACCTGCCATAAGAACAGCGGAGGGGTAAAGGTATAAGGCTTTACCCCTCCGCTGTTTTAGTCGGGATTGTCCGTAATATCAGTTATCCTCTTTTGCCGCCATTTCAAAGAATCCGCTTATTTCCTGCCGGTCTATCGCCTGACGGACATTAAAGCGTTTTATCTGGTCTTCATACCCTTTTTTGCTGACTTTGATTTCAATCTGAACATCCCGCGAGTTTTCATAAGTGAGACCCAATATATTGAAAGTTCGCCAAGAAGGGCGTATTATGCCAAGAATGTTTTATCGATATCTTGCGAAGTGATAACCTGCAATCGAGGCCTTGTTTTATTGTTGTAATATTTTTATTAGTAATAAAATTGTTAGTAATAATAATATTTCTTATTTTTGCCGTAGAATGAAATTTGCGTGCACATGGAAAATAAACCTTTTACATTCGGTGTTGCAACATCGGGAGATAACTTTACTGATCGAGAAAAAGAGACGGAACGTTTGTTGTTGAATTTCCGGCATGGTGTCAATACCGTACTGATTTCTCCTCGCCGTTGGGGTAAGACCTCTTTGGTGCAGAAAGTTTGTCGTCTGGTACAATCCGATGAGTTGAAGGTTGTATATCTTGATATTTTTTCCTGCCGCAGCGATAAGGATTTCTATGATGCATTCGCTTCTGCGGTTCTCAAACAAACCTCCTCAAAATTAGAGGAGTGGGTCGAGAATGCCCGACTGTTCTTGGCACGTATCACTCCAAAAATCTCAATCGGGCCCGACCCCATGACGGATTTTTCCATATCGCTTGAAATAAATCCCAAAAGCAGCGACATCGATGAAATCCTGCACCTTCCTGAGAAAATAGCCCAAAAGAAAGGGTGCAATATTGTTGTTTGCATTGACGAATTCCAACAGATTGCAGAGTTTAATGATTCCAAAACCTTTCAGAAGCGCTTGCGTTCGGTATGGCAATTGCAGAAATCCGTATCCTATTGCCTTTTCGGGAGCAAGAAACATCTGATGAATGAACTGTTTGAAAAAAAAAGTTACCCGTTCTATAAATTCGGAGATGCAATTTATCTGTCAAAGATTGGTACGCGAGATTGGATAGAATATATCTGCAGACGGTTTGAAGTTACCGGCAAACAGATCTCTGAAAGGTTGGCTGAGAAGATTTGCCAGAGAGTAGATAATCATTCTTCGTATGTACAGCAGTTAGCATGGTTAGTATGGATTCATACGGATAGAGTTGCAACGGAACAAGATTTCGAGGCTGCATATCAGGACATCATAGACCAAAATACTCCGTTATTTGAGAAGATGACCGAGAACCTGACAACCTATCAAATGAATTTCCTGCGAGCCATTATAGATGGTATTCATAGCGAGTTTACCACACAGGAGATCTTGCATAAATATCACCTCGGTTCGTCGGCTAATGTCAGTATTGTAAAGCGGGCTTTGGTCAAGAAAGAACTTATTGAGATCGAGAAACGCCATGCCGTGATTCCAGATCCTATCATGGAAGTATGGTTAAAACGGGAATTAGGGATATAATAGGGAACGTGAGCTGTATAACCAATATATTCCAGGCGGGGAGACTCCTTGTAATCGGCGACCTCGTTTATGGGGCTGCGCTGCAACTGGAATATCCCGAAGTATGCGCATCGTACGACATGGATAAGGAGCAGGCCGTGAAGACCCGTATCCGGCTGTTGCAATATGCAGAGGACAACGGTCTGACTATGGCTGGCATGCACCTTCCCGAACCGGCATTCAGATAATATTCTTTTAAACTGCCATAAGAACAGCAGAGGGGTAAAGCCTTATACCTTTACCCCTCTGCTGTTTTAGTCGGGATTGTCCGTAATATCAGATATCCTCTTTTGCCACCATTTCAAAGAATCCGCTTATTTCCTGCTGGTCTATCGCCTGACGGACGTTAAAGCGTTTTATCTGGTCTTCATACCCTTTTTTGCTGACTTTGATTTCAATCTGAACATCCCGCGAGTTTTCATAAGTGAGACCCAGTATATTGAATGCTCGTGTCTCTTCAAACGGAGTAGTCATCAAATATGTCTCGTTTGTGTTTTTAACTATATGAGGGATGCTCGATACGACACGCCAATATATGCGCGCACCGCGCGGGTCGGAATCGAAGAACCACCGGATTATAGTGCGCTCCAGTGCCGTTTGTCCGGGTTTGTCTCGCGATACCATATTGTCGGCTTCTCCTGCCATAATGGTCGGATCGTGCATGTACGGAGCCTGCTGGAATTTATAATTGATGGCACACATTCCGTTTTGCATAGGGATAGCGTTCGGGTCGTACGATGCCGTTTCGGAAACTCCGTCTTTTACAAACTGAATATTCCACGGCTCGACGGTTGTTTCAATATTGGGACGGAAAGCACTTCCTTTATTTATTGCTGTCGCTTTTACCGGCATACTTACAACGCACGGCGTTGTTCCTATGGTTCTTCCTTTGAAAACAACTGATGCGCCGACCGGATCTGATGTTATTTGGGTTCTTACACTTGTTGTCGTTACCGCCTTGGAACTGCCGCACGACGACAACATGATGACACTCGATATGGTTACTATTGCTAATAATATTAATCGTTTCATTTTTTTTGTGTATTAGAATGTTATTTATTGGGTGTTTACTCGGCATCGGGTTTTTCTACTAATTCGAAAAATCCGCTTATTTCTTGCTGGTCTATCGCCTGACGGACATTAAAGCGTTTCACCTGATCCTCATATCCTCTTTTGCTGACTTTGATTTCTATTTGAACATCCCGCGAATTTTCATAAGTAAGACCCAATATGTTGAATGATCTGGTCTCTTCATACGGAGTTGTCATGAGGTAGGTTTCGTTTGTGTTCTTTACTATATGCGGGATGCTTGATACTACACGCCAATATATGCGCGCTCCTCGTGGGTCAGAATCGAAATACCACCGAATTATGGTTCGTTCCAACGCGGTTTGTCCGGGGTCGTCTCGCGACACCATATTGTCGGCTTCTCCGGCCATAATGGTCGGGTCTTTATCGTATCTGTTCTGAACTAACGGCGGCGTATAGATATTGTTGTTGTTACTGTTAATGTTGCCATACAACGGATGCATGCTTATATTATAGTATTTCGATTCGGGTTTCATTATTGCTCCGGTTGCAGCATCTACGGCCATTGGAACAACACCAAATAATATTCCCCAAAGGCTGGCAGAATTGAACTTTTTAGTTATGTTAAAAGATGTGGTGGAATATCCGTCTGCTTCGACCTTGACATTTGTAGGTTTATAACCTCTCTTTATTTTTATTCTTTTGGGAAGCATGACGTCGGAGTACTTTTTATTCCCGTCTATAGAAATATCTACGGGCACATTGACATTATCGGAAGCTAATGTAACTCTAGCCTTAGGCGTATTAAATATTGTTGCACATGATGACAAACATACTATGCATAAACATAAAATTAAAAATTTATTCATATTACCATGTCTTATATTTCAATGCCGGCCCCACGGCATACAATAAAATATACAGATATAAAAAACGTGGGACAAAATCCTTATTATTTGCTCGTCAAGGTTCTGGAATACCCAAGTAACTAATAACAGAATAAAGCCCACGTATTACACGTGAGCGCCAAACTTTATTCCAGCTACTTGATAAAATTTTCCAGATTTCGACAAGCAAGAGTAAAGATAACGCTTTTTATATTATGTTCACCGATATAAATACTTTATCGGTTTTGGTAAAATTTTAAATCTCTTTTTTCTATTTCATAGGCACAATTATTTATATTTTTTGCAAATATAGGCAAAGACTGGCAGAGAGCCAAATAAAAATAGAGTTTTTGAATTTTGCTTTACTTGCCGGCATTATGTTTTGAATAATCGAACGAGCGTTCCTGTTCTAAATCGTATTCTATGGCCTTACGGATATCCGGGGCAGAAACATATAGCACAGTATCTCCTAGGAGTACCCATTCCTTTTTTGTAATGTTGTAATCGCGGATTTGACCGGCAAATTTGAAGATGCCGTCGAAAATCCGACGATGAATCGATGTCAGTCCGACAAGTGTAAAAGCAAAGGCTTGCTGCTGTCGAAAAAGTAGACACGGGAAGGTAGAAAAAGATTGAAAGTTGTAACTTTTCAATTATGTTGTGTCCAAAAAACGGAAAAATTTATGGCCGAATAGCGATAAATATTTTAGCCAAAACAGGTAATTTTATTTAGCCGTAGATGGTAATATTGAAATATAGTGTTATCTTTGCACAGTAATCAGCATATGGGTATGAAGACGTATAAATCGAGAATTGCAGATAAGGAGTTACAGCGAAAGCTGTTGGGTATCGGAGCCGTTTTGATTGAAGGACCTAAATGGTGCGGTAAAACCACAACTGCGGAGCAACAGGCATCCACAATCATCTACATGGACGATCCTTTATACAAAGAACAGAATCTCCGTATGGCCGATATAAATCCCAAGGCACTGTTGGTTGGAAAATTCCCCATATTGGTGGATGAATGGCAACTCGCTCCCAAACTGTGGGATACTATCCGTTTTGAAGTAGACCATAGAGAAGGCGAAGGCCTTTTTATTTTAACGGGTTCTGCTGTTCCCGCAAAGACAGAAGAAATTCATCATTCAGGTGCTGGCCGATTTGCATGGCTAACCATGCGTCCCATGAGTTTATACGAGTCGGGAGAATCTTCTGGAGAAGTGAGTTTAGAGGGTATGTTTGAAACTCCAGACAATATAATGGGAATTAATAAATTGTCGCTTGATGACATTGCCTTTTTAATTTGTCGAGGAGGATGGCCTCGTGCATCATTGCAAACAAGAGATATTGCGCTGGATCAAGTGAAATACTATTATGACGCAGTGACGCGTTCTGACATTTCTCGTGTAGATGGCGTTCGGCGCAATCGAGAACGGGTAAAACGATTGATGCGTTCATATGCTCGGCATCAAGGTTCGCAGGCTCCTATCAGTACTATTGTAGAAGATATGCGGGTGAATGATGAAGAATCAACGGACGTAAAAACGGTTGCTTCATATATCGATGCTCTGAAAAAGATTTTTGTCATAGAAGATTCTGTTGCGTGGAATCCCAATTTGCGTTCAAAAACAGCTATTCGGACATCTGATACCAGATATTTCGTCGACCCGTCAATAGCTGTCGCGGCTTTGGGTCTCGGCCCCAAGGACCTGATTAATGACCTGAATACAATGGGGCTGTTGTTCGAGACCCTTTGTGTCCGGGATTTACGCGTATTTGCAAGTGCCTTAGACGGACAAGTTTATCATTTCCGAGACAAAAACGGCCTCGAATGCGACGCGGTTGTTCATCTTCGTAACGGCAAATTCGGGCTTATCGAAATAAAACTTGGTGGGGACCAACTTATAGAGCAAGGGGCAACTACCCTAAAAACATTGGCTGCAAAGATTGATACGGACAAAATGAAAGCCCCGTCTTTCTTAATGGTGTTGACGGCAACAGGAAAATTCGCCTATCGACGTGCAGACGGAGTTTATGTAGTTCCCATCGGATGCTTGAAAGACTAATAAACGATATGACACAGATACAACATAACCAACTGGTCTCATTTATATGGAATATTGCTAACGATGTTCTTGTAAATGTATATAACAAGGGAGATTACCGTAAAGTGATTCTCCCGATGATTGTATTGAGACGCTTTGATGCTGTTTTGGAGGATACGAAAAAAGAGGTTCTGGCAATGAAAGAACGCTTGACCGCAGCCAATACTTTGGGGAGCTTAGGCTTCCCTTTTTTTATTTTTTGTATTGCTGATTGACTCTTTTAAATGCTCCTCCCTCCACTCTTTCCGCTACGCTCCAAGAACGAGGATGAATGTTGCACTTCTATCTTGAATCTATATATCGATAATTATATACGGGTATTATTGTATACAGGTTGTTTATTATTGTCCTGCTATTTTGTTATTTCAGCAGTCTGTTACAACCCCGGCGGAAGTTTTGAGAGCATGAGTTCGCGACAGTTGTAAGTCTCTCCGTCGGCAACGAATGTTCTGTCGAACGTCGTTACCAATACAACCGGGCCGGGTTCGATATATAGTAAAGCCCGTTCTACTGCCGTCTCTTCCATAATTCCCGATATTTTGACAGTTTTCGCAAATATGCGGTTATAAACCGGCATTACAAAACATACCGCATGTGCACCATATGCTGCAAACCGTTATATTTGCATATAAATATAGTAATAAAAGAAGGGATGCTTGCATATACATATATAGATAACGGCAGATTTGAATTGAGAGAGAAACCTGTGCCGGAAATCGTGTCGCAGGATGATGCAATAGTAAGGGTTACGCTCGGCAGTATCTGCACCAGCGACCTGCACATCAAGCATGGCAGTGTTCCGCGTGCCGTGAAGGGTATAACCGTGGGGCACGAAATGGTAGGCATTGTTGAACGGTGCGGAACAAATGTAACAGCCGTGAAGCCCGGCGACAGGGTTACCGTAAACGTGGAGACTTTTTGCGGGGAGTGCTTTTTCTGCCGGAACGGTTTCGTGAACAACTGTACTTCCCCCGATGGCGGCTGGGCATTGGGATGCCGCATCGACGGCGGACAGGCCGAGTATGTGAGGGTGCCGCATGCCAACCGGGGGCTTGACCGCATTCCCGACAACGTCAGCGACGAACAGGCTTTGTTTGTAGGGGATATTCTCGCTACCGGATACTGGGCTGCCCGCATCTCGGAAATTTCGGAAGAGGACACTCTCCTTATTATCGGTGCAGGCCCGACAGGTATATGTACTTTGCTTTGTGCGATGCTTAAAAAACCGCGCCGGATTGTGGTTTGCGAGAAGTCGCCGGAAAGGAGCAGGTTTATCAGGGAGCATTATCCCGATGTGATTGTTACCGACCCTGACAACTGCAAGAAGTGCGTTCTTGACAACAGCCTGCATGGCGGGGCCGACAGGGTGATAGAGGTTGCCGGCGGCAGCGATACATTCCGCCTGGCATGGGAGTGCGCACGCCCCAACGCAACCGTTACGGTGGTCGCCCTTTACGATGAGCCGCAAACCCTGCCGCTGCCCGACATGTACGGTAAAAACCTTACCTTTAAGACGGGCGGTGTGGACGGATGCGACTGCGCGGAAATCCTGCGGCTTGTAAGCGAAGGCAAGATCGATACCGTACCTCTTATTACGCACCGGTTCCCTCTCGACAGGATAGAGGAGGCATACCGGATTTTTGAGCGAAAACTCGACGGCGTAATAAAAATTGCCATAACGGGCAGGGAGAGGCGGGACAATGCATAATGCGGCATACCGGTGTTTGTCAGAACCCGATGAGCAACAAACTTTCAATATTAAAAAGAGTGTAAGATGAGCAGAAAAAATTTCGGAAGCAAAACATGGCTTTACCCGATGCCTGTTTTAATTGTAGCCGCATACGGCAAGGACGGGAAGCCCAACGCCATGAATGCGGCATGGGGCGGTATATATACCGACAATACCATTGGCGTATGCATAGCGGAAAGCCATAAGACAACGCAGGATATTCTTGCTTCAGGGGCGTTTACCGTAAGCATGGCTACTGCCGACAGGGTAATAGCGTGCGATTATGTAGGCATTGTTTCGGGCAACCGGGAGCCCGGGAAGTTTGCCAAAGCCGGCTTCCATGCCGTAAAATCGGAATTCGTAAACGCTCCGTTAATAGCCGAACTCCCTATGGCTCTGGAGTGCGAACTGCTTTCATACGACAAGGAAAGCAATTTCATGACCGGCAAGATTGTAAATGTTTCGGCAGATGAGGATATTCTGGGCTCCGACGGACAGATTGATGTTGCCAGATTAAAGCCGATAGTTTACGATCCGGTCCATCACACCTATCTTAAAATCGGCGACAAGGCCGGTACGGCTTTCTCCGACGGAAAACAGCTGCGCTGAAATGCCGTGCCGGCAAGCTTCAAGGGAGGGGCTGACGTCTCCGCCCCGCCTGCCGCGTGCCGTTTCCCGCATATTCGTTGCAGCGTCTGTTTTCGTGCAGGACGGAAAACATGGCAGAGTATAAGGGTGCACTTCACTTCTTCTCCATGCTTCCGTTTTTTTGCGGGTATCCGGTTTCTCTATATTTTTTGTTAAAATATTTCTTGTTTCCGTATTATAGTTTAACTTTGCGTGCATATTAGATTCGTTGAAGCGGGGAACATCCGTATATCTGTTTATTTTCAGAGGGTTTGCCGCTTTGCGGCAGGGTACGGAGGTATCCCTGCATGGCGTTTGAAATAAAAGCCTTTCCACCGTCGAACTACCACATGACAGCACAGGCTATCGTATGTTTATAATCTTATCCAGGGTGGAGTGTGTTTTTACGTTTAGCGTAGAGGCATCTCTTATGGATAAGTTGGCTGTGGTAGGCCAAGGCGGCGATAGAGGTGTCTTTACGCTTTTTTTGTGCAATAACCTTTTTATATATATTCCTGAGCAAGGATGTTGCAACTCGCCTTGCGGCAGGGGACGGCTGTCGGCTGCAACTGTAATGAAATACGGGAGGAGATTCCCGACGTCCAGTATGGTTTGCCGGAATCTTCCTCCCGTTGTCGCTTTCCGCAGAAGTATCCGCTTCCTTTTTTGCTCTTTCCGTAAGAGCAGCCGCTTAAAAATCGAATCCCTGCGATTTCAGGGTCTCGAGGAACTTCACGGAAAATATTTCGTTGTTCTGTTTCGTGTACCTTATATCGGTGAATACCTGGGCAAGGGTTTCTTTCCCGTTCTCTTCGACATACCCCCTGTTTTCCGGAAGAGCCTCCTTGGGGGCATACAGCGAGTCTATGGCCTTGCCGTCGTAATCGTTGTATTGTTCTTCGTGTATGTAGGCGCAGGAGGGCAGCCGGTCGGGCTGTTGCGGCATATCGTCGGGATACCCTGCCGTTATGGTGGTAACGGGCATTACAAGTTTGGGAAGCGAGAGAGCCTTTATTATCATGTCGGGGTTGTAGGTTGTCGTGCCGAGATAGCAGATACCGAGGCCTTCAAGTTCTGCAGCCGTGCAGAATTGCTGTGTAAATATTACCGCGTCGAGTGTCGCAGTCAGAAAAGACTGGAAATTGTCATATCCCGGTTTGGCATTCCTCAATTCGCACCATTTTACAAAGCGGTTGAAATCGGCGCAGAAAGTAAGCACGACCGGCGCCGCCGTTACCATGGGCTGGTTGAAATGCGCCGGAGCAAGGGCTTTTTTCTTTTCCGCATCGCGGGTTACGATAACGCTGTAAAGTTGCATGTTCCCTGTCGTGGATGCCTGTGCGGCTGTTTGGAGAAGGGAGTTTAGCAGACTTTGCGGAATATCCTTGTCCTTGTATTTTCTGATAGTCCTTCTTTGTCTTAAAATCTGAGAGTCCATAATAGTTTTGAATTTTCCGCGAAGGTAATAAAAATAATCCGCATGCGCCCGTTTGAGCCTTTCCTGCCATGGGGATGGAATTGTTAAATAAATGAATATTCTGGAGCGTATTGTAAAAGGAGGGTTTTGTCGTTATGGTCAGTTTTTGTCTGCACCAAGTTGTTGATATTTACAATTTTGGGAAACTTTTCCGCTTGTGTGAAATTGTAATATGTTGATAATCAGCCGATATTGTTTTTGTTTTGGAAAACTGTAATATTGTTGATAAAAATACGGTTGTTTATTTGTGCATGACAAATATTATATATAAACTTGCAAAGTGAAAATATTTCCGTAAAAAAATCATTGCAGAATATATTCATTATTATTTAATATAACGCTTATTTAATTCAGCTGTAAATGGAACCTATGACTTATTCTTTCGATGAGGTAGTTAAAGCCTCGACCGATTATTTCGACGGTGATGAACTTGCCGCGCGCGTGTGGGCTAACAAATATGCGCTTAAAGATTCGTTCGGCAATATATATGAAAAAACGCCGGAAGACATGCACAGGCGTATTGCGAAAGAGATAGTCAGGATAGAAAACACATATCCCAATCCCATGACCGAAGAGGAGTTGATGGGGTTGTTCCGCCACTTCAAGTATATTATACCGCAAGGCAGTCCTATGAGCGGAATAGGCAACAACTATCAGATTGGTTCGCTGTCGAACTGCTTTGTCATAGGTATGGAAGGCAATGCCGACTCGTACGGCGGCATAATGAAGATAGACGAAGAGCAGGTGCAGCTGATGAAGCGTCGCGGCGGGGTAGGTCATGACCTCTCCCATATCCGGCCTAAGGGGTCGCCAGTAAAGAACTCGGCCCTGACCTCAACAGGCCTTGTGCCGTTTATGGAGAGGTATTCAAATTCAACGCGCGAAGTGGCGCAGGACGGACGGCGCGGAGCTTTGATGTTGAGCGTGTCGATAGCGCATCCCGATTCAGAGTCGTTCATCGATGCCAAGATGACGGAAGGAAAGGTAACGGGTGCAAACGTATCGGTAAAAATAACGGACGAGTTCATGACGGCGGCAATAGAAGAAAGGCCGTTCGTACAGAAATATCCGGTGGATTCCGACAACCCAATGGTGTCGAAGGAGATAGACGCTTCGGCTCTATGGCATAAAATTGTCCATAACGCATGGAAATCGGCCGAACCCGGAGTACTTTTCTGGGATACGATACAGAGGGAATCCGTACCTGACTGTTATGCCGACCTCGGGTTCAAGACCATATCTACCAACCCGTGCGGCGAGATACCCCTGTGTCCGTATGACAGTTGCCGCCTTTTGGCCATAAACCTGTACTCGTACGTGGTAAATCCGTTTACGAAAGACGCCCGTTTCGATTTTGACCTTTTCAAGTCGCATGTCCGCATAGCCCAACGCATAATGGACGATATTATCGACCTTGAAATGGAAAAAATCCAGAAGATACAGGAAAAGATAGAATCCGATCCGGAGACCGAGGAAGTAAAGCATACCGAAAAATGCCTCTGGGAGAAGATCAGGGCCAAAACCCTGAAAGGCCGCCGGACGGGTGTTGGTACGACAGCCGAAGGCGATATGCTCGCCGCACTCGGGCTGCGGTACGGGACTCCCGAAGCTACGGAATTCTCGGAAAGCGTACACAAGGCGCTGGCAATAGCGGCGTACAATTCGTCGGTTGAAATGGCCAAGGAGCGCGGGGCATTCGAGGTGTTCGACATAAACCGCGAAGCAGGCAACCCGTTTATAAAACGTCTGGCCGAGGCCGATCCCCAGTTGTATGAGAATATGAAGAAATACGGCCGTCGCAATATTGCATGCCTGACAATCGCACCTACCGGAACGGTAAGCATGATGAGCCAGACAACATCCGGTATAGAGCCGGTATTCATGCCCGTATACCGCAGACGCCGCAAGGTAAATCCCAACGATGCCGACGTGCATGTCGACTATACCGACGAGAACGGCGATACATTCGAGGAATATACCGTGTTCCACCACAAGTTCCTCACGTGGATGCAGGTGAACGGTTACGAGAAGAAAGACAGATATACCCCCGAAGAAATAGAGCGGCTTATACAGGATTCGCCGTATTACAAGGCGGCATCGAACGATGTAGACTGGATACAGAAGGTCCGCATGCAGGGGCGTGTACAGAAATGGGTGGACCACTCCATAAGCGTAACCATAAACCTGCCGGCCGACGTGTCGGAAGAGCTGGTGGGCAACCTCTATGTAGAAGCCTGGAGAAGCGGGTGCAAGGGGTGTACCGTATATCGCGAAGGTTCGCGCTCCGGCGTTCTGATATCGATAGACAAGAAGAAGAAAGACGAAACATCCACCCCCCGTCCGTTCGACCTTGTCCGTCCAACCGAACTCGAGGCCGATGTGGTACGTTTCCAGAACAACCGCGAGAAGTGGATTGCGTTCATCGGGCTGCAGGACGGGCGTCCGTACGAGATATTTACCGGATTGGCCGATGACGAAGAGGGCCTGCTGATACCCAAGAGCGTAGAGCGCGGAAAGATAATAAAGGCGATAGACGAAGACGGGAACAAACGGTATGACTTCCAGTTCCGCAACAAGCGGGGCTACAAAACCACGGTAGAAGGCCTTTCCGAGAAGTTCGACCCCGAATACTGGAACTATGCGAAACTCATATCCGGAGTATTGCGCTACGGAATGCCCATAGACAAGGTCCTGAAGCTGGTGTCGAGCCTGCAACTCGACAGCGAGTCGATAAATACGTGGAAGAACGGTGTAGAGAGGGCCTTGAAGAAATACATACCGAGCGGGACCAAGGCAACCGGACAGAACTGCCCGAAATGCGGCGAGACGCTGATATATCAGGAAGGGTGCCTGCGTTGCCCGTCGTGCGGATATTCCAAGTGCGGATAAGCAAGCATGTGTTTCCGATGAACGAAAAATACAACGTCATTCAATTACCATACAGGTAAAGCCGGCAAGAGATATAAATATGGAACGGATGCAAAAACAGGAATCGTTCCATGCTTGTATCTCTTGTCCGTTCATAACCTTTTTCAATAGAGAAAACAGAGAGTTCCGCACTTTAACGGAAATAAACGCGATATGAACATAGAACTGAACATAAGATATGTAGCCGCTGCAGGAGAAACACTGTGCATGGCAGTGTCGGAAGGCGACAATGACAAAGAAGCGATGGTACTCCCCATGAAGGATTACGGCAACGGCAACTGGCATATAAGCTTCCAGTATGAAAAACGGCGTCCGATAAACTACAAATATATCCTCAAGTCGGGGGAAACAGTACTCCGCAGGGAGTGGGGCAGGGGGCGTACGATAGTTTCGGGAGATGCTCCCGAGGCGATAATTTCGTTCGATAAGTGGCTCGATACTCCGGCCGATTCATACGCGTATTCCGTACCGTTTGCAATAATGTTCGGCCGTCCGTACATGGGAAATGCCGCAACCGGCAATGCCGTTACTTTCCGGGTATGCGCCCCGCTTTTGCCGCACGACAGTTCGGTTGCACTGACCGGCGATTTCCTGTACGACAAATGGTCTGTAAAAGAGGCCATGGAGATGAAGCCTCTCGAATACCCTTTCTGGGAGATTTCCGTGCCTCGGGAGATGCTGAAACAGAGCATTGAATACAAATACATAGTAATAGATGCGGAAACGAAAAAGCTGAAAGCGTGGGAAGAGGGCGACAACCGTACTTTAACCCTGCCGGCAAAAGATTATGAAGGGGCGTGCATGGTGTCGGACGACATACTCCGCGTAGCTCCGGAGCTTTGGCGCGGGGCGGGAGCAGTAATACCCCTCTTTTCTCTCAGGAGCAATAGCAGCTGGGGCATAGGCGATATTTCCGACCTGAAGCTTATGGCCGACTGGGCCGTTTCGGCCGGACTGCGGATAATACAGTTGTTACCCGTCAATGATACGACCAACGGGCGCAGCCGTTACGATTCATATCCGTACAGTGCCAACTCTTCGTTTGCGCTCCATCCTGCCTACCTCGACGTGATGAAGGTAGGGGTGTTGCGCGATGCTGGCAAAATGCAGCAATACCTCGAAGTTGCCGGGGAACTGAACAAGCTTCCGGCACTCGACTATGAAAAGGCCGTGCGCCTGAAAGAGGGCTATTTAAGGGAACTCTATGCCGAAAACTGCAAACACCTCCTCACCGACCCCGGCTTCATGGAGTTCATGCAGATATCCGAAGAGTGGCTGCTTCCATATGCGGCATACAGTTATCTGCGCGACAAGTTCGGGACAAGCGATTTTTCCCGGTGGGGAAAATATTCCGTGTACGACTATGCGGAGGTAAGCGGATTGTGGCAGGACCCGGAAAGCGCACCGGCCCGTGAAATATACTTCTACTGCTTCGTGCAGTATCATCTGTTTTTGCAGTTCAGCGAGGCGCGCGAATACGCACATTCGCTCGGGGTGATGTTCAAGGGCGATATACCCATAGGCGTGAACCGCCACAGCGCCGATGTGTGGCAAAACCCCGAACTGTTCGATTGCGGTTTGCAGGCAGGCGCACCGCCCGACGATTTTGCAAAAGACGGGCAGAACTGGGGGTTCCCCATATACCGTTGGGATAGAATGCGGCAAGACGGTTATCGCTGGTGGAAAGGACGGCTGAAATGCATGTCGCGTTACTTCGATGCCTACCGGATAGACCATATACTCGGATTTTTCAGGATATGGGCCATTCCTTCCGATGCAAGGAGCGGGCTGCTCGGGCATTTTGTCCCCGCCATGCCGCTTACGGCAATGGAGATGGCGGAGTTCGGGTTCTATTTCGATGCTGACCGCTATTTGCAGCCGTATGTTACCGATGAAGTGCTGGAAGAGGAGTTCGGCAGTTTTGCCACACGCATAAGGGACGTTTATTTCGATGCCTCCCCCGACGGCAGGCAGTATCGTTTCAAGGACGGGTATTCCACGCAGGTATCGGTCGGACGGAACATACCGGATGACGAGAAAGCCGGCGGGATTCCGGTAAAAGAAGTCTTTATGAAGTTGCTTGCCGACGTGCTTTTCGTAAAGGACTCCGAACGGGAAGATGCCTATCACCCCCGGATAGCGGCATCGGACAGCCGGGTATACAAATCGCTCGACGAGTCGCAGCGGCGGGCATTCGACCGTATGTATGAAGACTTCTTTTTTAACAGACACAACGAGTTCTGGAAAAAAGAAGCCATGCGCAAACTTCCGGCTCTGCTGTCCGCAACCGATATGCTTGTATGCGGCGAGGACCTCGGGATGATACCGGCCTCCGTACCGGATGTAATGCAAGCCCTCAATATCCTTTCCCTTGAAGTTGAACGCATGCCCAAGGAAGCATGGGTGCCGATAGCCGATGTAACCCGATATCCGTATATGTCCGTCTGCGCCACATCTACGCACGACATGTCCGGGATACGTTTGTGGTGGAAGGAAAATAAAGATGTTACAGCCTACTATTACAACAGGATATTAAAGGGTAAGGGACATTATCCGGCGGAAGCGACGCCGGAGATATGCCGCGAAATACTGGTGCGCAATTTCTCCTCGCCGTCGATGCTTGCCATTTTCCCGTTGCAGGACCTGCTTGCATCTGATGCATCACTAAGGCGTCGCGACGCTTCCGAGGAGAGGATAAACGACCCCTCGGACAAGGATAACTACTGGTGTTACAGGATGCATCTTACCATAGAGGAGTTGATGGAAAACGGCGAGTTTGCAGCGGATATAAGCGAAATGCTAAAAGGGTGCGGCCGGTGTTGATCAATCGAGTGAGAACGTATTGAACTCCATGGTGAGGGCGTTTACTACAAGGAGCCTGTTCCGGAGTGTCTCCCCTATACCGGCGGCGACCTTTATGGCTTCCATGGCCTCGATCGAGCCTATTATCCCGGGAAGCGCGCCTATTACGCCGGTAACAGGAGGTGTATCTGCTCCGTCTTTTTTGCGGCGGGGGAACAGGTCTTCATACCCTTTCCCCCCGAGATAGTTGAACAGCGAGGCCTGACCCTCAAACCCGGATATCGCACCGTAGACATACGGCTTTCCAAGGCGTTTCGACACTTCGTCCATAAGATACCGGGTATCGGGGTTGTCGCACCCGTCCACAATAATGTCGTAGTCCGAGGCTATACTCTCAATGTTCCCCTTCTCCAGCATATAATTGTAGGGAATTATTGTGCAGGCCGATGAAAGGGCCGACAGCCTTTCGGCAGCCTTTCCGGCCTTTCCGCGGCCGATGTCGCTTTCGCAGTAAAGCACCTGGCGCTGGAGGTTTGAAAGCGCAACACGGTCGCCGTCGGCTATGCCTATCCGCCCTGTACCCGCTGCAGCCAGGTAAAGCGCGGCAGGAGCGCCGAGCCCCCCCGCGCCTACGATAAGTACGGAAGCCGAAGCAAGGGCTGCCTGTCCCTTCTCGCCGAACTCCGGCAACATTATCTGTCTTTCAAACCTTTCCAGTTTCATACGTGGTCGAACGATTTGTCCCAGTCTTTCCATACAACCTCGTAGCCCGTCCGCCTGATGCTCTCTTCCACTTCCTGCGGGGAACGGCCGTCGCTGACTTCAAACTGCTCGAGAGCGGCCGGGTGGGTAAAATAGCCGCCGGGTTCGGTTTTTGAACCTGCACTCAGCGATGTTACCCCAAGGGTTGCTATGTTGTCCCGGAATTTCTTGTCCTCGCGGGTGGAGAGCGAAATATCCACATCGTGGTCGAATATGCGGAATGCGAAAATAAGTTGTGCAAGTTCCTTGTCGCTCATTACGACGTTTGGAGAGAAGTGCCCCTCCGAAGGGCGCATCCTCGGGAAGTTAACGCTATATCTTGTCTTCCAGTACTTGCGTTGCAGGTATCGCAGGTGGATTGCCATCATTGTAACATCCGTACGCCAGTCCTCCAGGCCAATCAGTACGCCGAGCCCTATTTTATGTACTCCTGCCTCACCCATGCGGTCGAATCCGTTCACGCGCCATTCAAATATCGACTTCATCCCTTTAGGGTGATATGTCTTGTAATGTCCGCGGCGGTAGGTCTCCTGAAAACAGACAACCCCGTTAAGCCCGCTTTGTGTCAGGCGGTAATACTCCTCGCTTTTCAGCGGCATAACCTCAATCGACAGGTTGGCAAAATAGGGACGTGCTATTTTAAGCGCCTTTTCAATATAATCCACCCCAGCATCGCGCGGGTTCTCGCCGGTAACTATCAGCAGGTTTTCAAAAGCTCCGAGTCTCTTTATGGCCTTGCATTCAAGTTCAATCTCCTCCTCGGTGAGGATTATCCGCTTAATGGGGTTGTCATGCTGGAAACCGCAGTAAACGCAGTGGTTCGTACATGAATTGGTTATGTAAAGCGGGATATACATCTGTATGGTCTTGCCGAACCGCTCCTGCGTATATCTGCGGCTCAACGAAGCCATAGGCTCCAGGAACGCCGCTGCAGCAGGCGATACAAGTGCCATGAAGTCGTCAGCATTCAGGTAGTCCTTGCTCAAGGCTTCGGCAACATCGTTTTCCGTTTTGGAATATATCTTGCGGGTAATTTCATCCCAGTCGTATTTTTCCAGTTCTTCGCTGAACATCTCTTATGCCTCCTTTTTGTCGTTATTGTTGCGCAGTCCCTGCGACAGGCGCATGGCGCAGAAATTGGGCCCGCACATTGTACAGTAATCGCCGTCGTTCTTATTTCCTTCCTTGTAATACTCCATTGCGCGTTCCGGGTCGAGCGACAAGTTGAACTGGTCGCGCCAGCGGAACTCGAACCGCGCCTTGCTGAGTGCGTCGTCCCTGACCTGTGCCCCGGGGTGTCCCTTTGCTATATCGGCAGCATGGGCGGCAATCTTGTATGCTATAACTCCGTTCCTGACGTCCTCGCGGTTTGGCAGCCCAAGGTGCTCTTTGGGAGTAACGTAACAAATCATGGCCGTGCCGTACCATGCAATCATGGCCGCCCCGATGGCCGACGTTATATGGTCGTAACCCGGAGCTATGTCCGTGGTAAGCGGGCCGAGCGTATAGAACGGCGCACCGTGGCAGTCGGTAATCTGACGCTCCATGTTTTCGCGTATTTTGTGCATGGGTATATGCCCCGGGCCTTCTATTATCACCTGGACGTTCTTTTTCCATGCCCTTTCGGTAAGTTCGCCGAGGACTTTCAGTTCAAGGAACTGGGCCTCGTCGTTGGCATCGTGTATAGAGCCGGGACGCATTCCGTCGCCCAGCGACAGGGCAACGTCGTAAGCCTTTACGATGTCGCATATTTCATCGAAATGCGTGTAGAGGAAACTCTCTTCGTCGTGCTTTATGCACCAGCTTGTCATAATGGAACCGCCTCTCGATACAATTCCCGTAAGTCGTTTCTTTGAAAGTTCGGCATGTTCTTTCAGAACTCCGGCATGCACGGTAAAATAATCCACGCCCTGTTCACACTGCTCTATCAGGGTGTCGCGGTATATTTCCCAACTCAGGTCCTCTATTTTCCCGTTAACCTTTTCAAGAGCCTGATAAATTGGCACGGTACCCATGGGTACGGGGCAGTTGCGGATAATCCACTCGCGGGTTTCATGAATATTGTCGCCGGTAGAGAGGTCCATAAGCGTATCCCCGCCCCAGCGGCAGCTCCATACGGCCTTGTCCACCTCTTCGGCAATGCCCGATGAAAGGGCGGAATTGCCTATATTGGTATTCAGTTTTACCAGAAACGCGCTGCCTATAATCATCGGCTCGCTCTCAGGGTGGTTGATGTTTGCGGGAATTATGGCGCGGCCTGCCGCAATTTCATCCCTTACGAATTCCGGGGTTATGTGCGATTCTATTCCCAACTCCTCATTCTGCATGTTTTCCCTTATGGCCACATATTCCATTTCGGCGGTGATGATTCCCTGCCGTGCATAGTACATCTGGGTAATCTCCCTGCCGGGTTTGGCTTTGCGGGGGAGATACGGTTTCTTGAAACGTATGGGGTCGAGCGATTTGTCGCATAGCCTTTTACGCCCGTATTCCGAACTTATTCCGGAAAGTTGTTCCGTGTCGCCGCGTCGGGCAATCCATTCCTCCCTTATGCGGGGAATCCCCTCGTTTATATCGTACCGGCATTTCTCGTCGGTAAAGACCCCTCCGGTGTCGTAAGTAACCACAGGCCTGTTTTTACTTACAACTTTCTCCCCGTTTTCCAGAACCGTTACTGTGTCGGTAAGGTTGATTTTTCTCATCCCCACCTTTATGTCGAACATCTTGCCGGGAACATATATCTTTTCGCTGCCGGCGAAGCAATGCTGTCTGTTGTCGTTGTTTTCCATGTCTTTAATCGAGAAATGATGTGAGCGGGCTGCTGGCTTCCGCAAAATTCCTTTTTATTCCTAATTTGGCTTCGTAGGCCATTCTCCCGGCCTCAACGGCATATCGGAATGCCTCGGCCATTTTTACAGGGTCGCCGGCAACGGCAATGGCCGTATTGACCAGAACCGCATCGGCTCCAATTTCCATTGCCTCGGCTGCATGCGATGGTGCGCCTATGCCTGCATCCACCACAACCGGCAGGTTGCTCTGCTCAATAATTATCTTAAGCAGGTCGCGGGTAACAAGCCCTTTGTTGGTGCCGATAGGAGCGGCCAGAGGCATTACTGCCGATGCTCCCGCCTCTTCAAGACGCTTGCACAATATGGGGTCGGCCTGGATGTAGGGCAGGACCTTAAACCCTTTTTTTGCCAGTTCTTCGGTGGCGGCAAGAGTCTCAACCGGATCGGGCAGCAGGTATTTGGGGTCGGGATGAATCTCCAGTTTCAGAAAATCCGTTCCGAAAGCTTCCCTTGCCAGTTCTGCAGCAAACACAGCCTCTTTGGCGTCGCGGACACCCGAGGTATTAGGCAGCAACTGGATATATGAGGTATCTATATGCTTAAGCATGTCATCCTCCTTGTTTTCCATGTCGATGCGTTTCATGGCTACTGTAACCATTTGCGAGGCAGAAGCCTTTATGGCTTTTTCCATTATCTCGTTCGAGGCGAATTTTCCCGTCCCGACGAAGAGGCGGGACTCGAAGACCCTTCCTCCTATTTCCAGTTTATTTTCCATCTCTGTATCTGTATAGCAAGTTTAAAAATTTTTCTGTCTCCCTTACCGGGTCATCGGCGTTCAGTATGCCTCCCGAAACAGCTATTCCTGCCACCCCGCAACCCATTATGTCAAGGACATCGTCGCATGTGATTCCGCCGATAGCTACGACAGGGGTACTGAAACCCTTGTTGCTGCACTGCTCCATAATGGAGCGGTAACCCTCTTCTCCGAGGACGGGTGCGAGGCGTTCTTTGGTAGAAGTGAACCGGTACGGGCCCAGGCCTATGTAATCGACACCCGAAAGCACCAGGTTCCTTATATCATCGAATGTATTGGCCGTTCCGCCGATAATGAACTTTTCCCCCATTTTCATGCGGGCTTCGGCCGGGGGCATGTCGTTCTTCCCGAGATGTACACCGTCGGCGTCGGTCTGTACGGCAATATCCACATGGTCGTCTATTATCAGAATGGCGTCGTGCTTGCGGCATTCTTCCTTGAGCCGCGATGCAACACTGATAATTTCATCCGTATCCGAGTGTTTCATCCGCAGCTGAATCCATTTGCATCCCCCTTCGAGCGCCATAAGGGCAGAATCGAGGTAGCTGTATTTGTCCGTTTCGTGAGTAATGAACTGTAACATATTTCTTCCGTTGTCTATCTGTCCGCCAGCTTTCGCAGCAGCATTATCTTTTCTTTCATCGTTTCAAGGGTAGGGGAGTCCCAGATATATCCCAATACTGCAATCCCGCCGAAATTGTAGCTCTTTACCGCTGCAACTCTTTGCGGCGTAATCCCCCCCAATGCTATTACTTTCCCGTTTATAACGCCTTTTTCGGAGGCATCCGTCAGAATATGGTGCGAGAAGGCCGACGCGTATCCGCTTTTTGAAATGCTGTCGTATATGGGGCTGAGCGTACAGTAATCCATTTCGTCGCATCTCAGGGCGAGTTCTTCAAGAGAGTGGCAGGAGTATCCCGCTTTTCCCGTAAACCCGTCGGGTGGGGCCGGATTCCGCCTGTTGAGGTGTACACCGCCAATGCGGTAATCCTGCAGAAGGTCGAAATGCCCGTTCAATACAAGCCGGCCGTAATATGCCTCGGGTATCCTGTCGAGCAGGGCTGCCACACTGCGGCTTCCCGATTCCGGTTTGCGTATATGGAAACTGTCTGCCCCGTTATCCAGCAGCAGCTTTACGGCCAGATCCTCGCCGGGAAAAATATCGGGCCTGCTTATAATGGTTATTTCCATAAAAGCATAATTTAAATCTGGCCGTTTACCCTCCGCATACGGCCTTTATGACAGTAACCCTGTCGCCGTCGTTGAGTTTTGCCGTATCCCAGTCGGCCTTACGTATCACCTTGTTCTCCACGGCAATGGCTATACCCTCGGGGCTTATGCCCGCAAGAGCGGGAACAGAGCCCACAGTTGTCCCCTCCATTACTTCAATGGCTTTACCGTTTACCTTTATTTCCATATTATTGGCGTTTTATCAGTTTTACGGGAGCAAAAAAATGATTGATTCCTCCCGAACCCTTTCCGTTAACAACATCGTTGCCGTTGCGTATGGCCTCCGTTATATAGAGTTTTGCACCCGCAACGGCCGATTTCAGGTCGCGGCCCATTGCCAGATACGAGGCTATGGCCGAAGAGAGCGAGCATCCTGTCCCGTGAGTGTTGCGGCTGTGTATCCGTTCGCTTTCCAACCAGGTTTCCATGCCGTCCCTGTCTGCGAGAAAGTCGTATGACATTTTCCGGTCGTCGGAATCCCCGCCCTTTACAAGCACCGCGTTGGCCCCTCTGTCGAGAAGTACACCTGCTGCCTTTCTCATATCGTCGCGCCCGGTTATCTCCACTCCGGAAAGCCGTGCCGCCTCGTATATATTTGGCGTTATCAGCGTAACCCGTTTCATCAGTTCCTGCTTGATAACCTTTTCGCACCCGCTGGAAAACAACCGGTGCCGTGTACTGGACAACAGGACGGGGTCGAGAACCGAGTTGGCAGGGCGATAAATGTCCAGCATCTCGGCGATCATCATTGCCGTTTCGGGAATATATACCATGCCTATCTTTACGGCATCGGCGCCCATATCGTCCATTACCGCCGTAATTTGCCGTCTTACAGTTTCAACCGGAATAGCGAAAATATCCGTTACCCCTGTCGTGTTTTGTGCCGTTACGGCGGTTATTGCGCTCATGCCGAATACGCCCAGAGCCGACATCGTTTTTATATCGGCCTGTATCCCTGCACCTCCTCCGCTGTCGGAGCCTGCAACAGTAAGGCATTTTACATATCTCTTCATAACAGTACCTCTCCATGAAAGAGTGCAAAGCCGAAAGACGGTACCTTACTGTAAAACCAATCGTATGGTGAAAAATGTTTGAAGAAAACTCCCTACGCCGGCATTATCCGTACAGGTTCATCGGGTATAATCTCAGCTTTTTAAAGCACCCCAACAAAATATTACCGGAAGTTCCGACTTGCCAGATTATAATTCCGTGGTCAAGTCGCGAAAAAACGGCAAGCCCTTTTTGTAAACCGTTTCGGAACTTCGCTTGAAAAGCAGGTATGGCAGGCGGCATTACGGCAAGCATGCGGTATCCCGATGCCGTAGACAGGCATCCGTATACTGTATGCCACTCTGCGCTGCTACGGGAGCAAAATTACGAAATAAATTTTATCCGTGCCTATAATTCATGTGTTTTTTATAAATTAGTGGTGTCAAAAAAAATATATATACCATGAAGTTTCTGAAAGATTTCAAGACATTCGCCATGCGCGGAAATGTGGTCGACATGGCAGTGGGCGTAATAATCGGCGGTGCATTCGGAAAAATAGTCTCGTCGCTGGTGGCTGATGTTATTATGCCTCCCATAGGCCTGCTTGTAGGAGGCGTGAATTTTACCGACCTTGCCATTACGCTGAAAATGCCGGAAATAATAGACGGCGTACAGTCCGCTCCGGTAACAATCAATTACGGGAATTTTCTCCAGACCGTATTCGATTTTCTGATAATAGCCTTCTGTATATTCATGATAGTAAGGATTATCAGCAGGTTTAACAAAAAGGAGGAGAGCAAACCGGCCGCTCCGCCCAAACCTTCGCCCGAGGAGTTGCTCCTTACGGAAATACGCGACCTGTTGAAAGAGCAGAATGCTGCCGGTAAGAAGAAGGAGTGAACAGTAGCGGCATTCATAATCCCAAATAAAGGTATTCATGAAAAGAATCTGTATATCTATGCGGAGCATATTGCCGTTGCTGATGCTGCCGGTTTCGCTTGCAGCATCGGCTCAGGAGTTCGATTATGATTTTTCGGACGATAAGACAGGGACAACCATATACTATAATGTTACATCCGACGAATATCCTCTGGAAGTTGCGGTAGCCAACCGCGATTTTAACTATAACTCCTATAAAGGGAGTGTTACCGTACCGGACAGGGTTTTCAAGGGGGGCGGGCTGTATGATGTTACATCGGTCTGGGAAAACGCCTTTGCTTACAGCGATTCATTGATAGAGGCCGTTTTCCCCGAAAGCGTAACGGCAATAGACGACGGCGCGTTTTTCGGTTGCAGGAGACTGGAGAAAGTTTCCGTTCCCGGAAATCTGAAATCGATAGGGAATGCCGTGTTTTACGATTGTTCCTCTATGGAAACGGTAACACTGCCGGCATCGCTGGAGCAAATCGGAGATGACGCCTTCAACGGCTGTTCTTCGCTCAAAAGCATATATCTGCATGCCGCAGTTCCGCCCCGCGTATCGGGCTCTTCGATAGGCAAGGTAAAAGGGGTAATATATGTGCCTGCGGGGTGCAGGGATGCATATATGGATTCCGATATATGGAAAAAATATAAAATAGAGGAAATGGCGGAATAGGCGGTTGCGGCTCGATAGTGCGGGCGGGCGGCGCAGGACCGGCCCGGTTAAATCTTGCCGCAGGCATTCGCAAACAAAACGGCATCGGAATTTTGCTCCGATGCCGTTTTGTTTGCGGGGTGGGAGAGTCCCCCGGATTTTGCCGTAGACTTTCCCCCCTTATTCCGTGGCGGTATTGTCGCTTAAAGGGGTATAATTGGTCGTATATACGTATGCGTTGTTTTCGGGAGCAACCGGGTCTGTGTCCCTCAATACACCGAACGACGGGGTAGTATGCGACTTAATCCTGATGTTGAGCGTATAATTGTTGTCAATCGGCGGGAGCGAGAAAGAGTGCCATCTGTTCACAATGGCCGATTCGTCTTTATTGCCGCCGTAGTAGACAAGGTTCAGCGTAATGGTTGAGTTGTCCGCGTCTATTTCCTCTACGGCAAGCTGGTATGTTGCGTTATCGCTTGCATAGGAACTTGTCTGGAATGTTATTATCTGCTCCGTTGCCAGACTGGTGATATATGGCTGGGATATGTTTACCAGCGAATCGCTCCCCGCAAAAGGGGAAGCCGGTGTCTGTGCGTATTTCTCAACATTCCAGACCGATTCCGTATTGATTGTGGCCGAGTAGATTCCGGTCGACGCTGCATTGTCGGGCTGGCTGTCCCAGTCTATGTGGAACGTACAGAAACATCTTGTTACAGGGTCGGAAGAGTATTGCGGCATCCCTGCGCCCGAAATGAAAATATTTATGTTGTCCAGTTTTACGCACTGCTGCCCGTTCACTTCGGTAACAGTCCCTACATCGTACGAGTCCAGGGTATTCCCCTTGTCCCCCAAACATCCGGAGCATAAACCGGTTACTGCTGCCGCGAGTATTATATGCAAGTGCGCAACTATTTTCATGTTCTGATATTTTTGGAGTCCAAATTTACAATAATGTTTTTAAAATCCTGTCCTCAAACCGAACTGTAATACGAAATTAAGCGGCCTGTCCTTCCACAAGTCCGGAATCTCCCCCTTGTTGTCGATATAATAGGCGAGTGAAGGTTCGACATACAGTTCCAGATGTTTTACCAGGGTGCAGGCGACACCCAGCCTGAGTTGTAACGAAAATTGGGGTTTCTTGTCGCGTATGCTTTCGCTTGCATTGCTTTTCGCATAGCTGTTTTCTACGCTCTCAGTCCTTTTTCCCGAAACGTTGAAATCTATTTTCGGCCCTGCGGCAGCGTAAAAACCGAGCATTTTCACTTCTGCAAACCTGTATGTAACGTTTACCGGAATACCTATGTAGTGCAGTTCCTGTTCGCCCTGTTGTGTATTGCTCTCCGTCGAATAGGTAGAGCGCAGCATAGTGTACATTATTCCCGATTCAATACCCCAGTTGTTCTTCCAGCGTTTTTCAACCGTTATACCGGCGGATATTGGCATCTTGTGCTTGAACTTCAGTTTCTCTTCGTTTGAATAGAGGCTCAGTTCTTCATGCAACGGCATGCTGTTTTGCGACAAATCCCTGTCCCGGTGCTTGTTTGCATTGAAGGCATTGGCTGCTACCAGGGATATGGATATGCCGTTGTCCGATACGGGGTCGGAATTACGCCTCCTTTCGTCTCTTGCAATAAGTCTGTCGGGTTCCGATTTTTTATACATTTCGAGCAGGTTGTCCAGGCTTACCGTATCGGTGTCGATGCTTCCGGTATTGTCTGCTATTGCGGCTTCTTCATCGGAAATGCCATGGCTTTCCGCTCCATTGTCCGGCATTGAGCCGTTTTTTGCAGCTTCGGTATCCTTTGCTGTCGCTGTAAGGGAAGGGTTGTCAGCTATAAGCGATTCCTGTATTTCTACTCCGGTATTGAGCGTTTCGGGGATATTCTCCCGATGCGGTGCATTTTCGGCATAATAACCGGCTTTTTTGTCTGCTGCATCGGCAATGCCGCTGCCGACCATGTCGGGCGACGGGTTTTCCGCTACCGTTTCGGTTTCCGGGACAACCCGATTGTTGCGGCTTTCTGCAATATGTCCTGCAACAGGGTAGCCGGCCCTGTTCCAGTCGGTGAGCAACAATATGCCGGCAACGGCTGCAGCGGCAAATGAAACCGCCCACCGTGCAATACGTCTGTGCCTTTTCAGCCTGCGCTGTCCGCGAAGCCTTCGTTCTACGGTTTCCCAGCACGATTGCGGCACATCGCATTCGTAATCGGCAAGTTTGCCTCTTATGCGCGAATATGTATCGTCCTTCTTGTTGCTCATATAAAGTCCTTGAGTCGTTTCTGTAACAGTTGCTTGGCTCTTGTGAGCTGCGACCTTGACGTGCTTTCCGTAATATCCAGCATCCCGGCTATCTCCTTGTGCGAGTACCCCTCTATTGCATACAGGTTGAATACTGTCCTGAAACCGCTGGGGAGTTCACCGATAATCTCCATGAGTTCTTCGGCCGACAGCCTGTCTATCGTTGAACTGTCGATGTTCTCCGCGGACGTCTCTTTTACGGCATCTATACATTCGGTGTTTTTAAGGAGGTCTGCCGACCTTATGTAGTCCAATGCCACGTTTACGACAATGCGCCTTATCCACCCTTCAAACGAACCGCGTCCGTCGTAACTGCCGATGTTGGTGAAAACCTTTATAAAACCGTCCTGAAGCATATCCATGGCAGTTTCCCTGTCATTGCCGCAATACCTCATGCATACGGCCATCATTTTTCCGGCGTATGTATCATAAAGCAATTTCTGCGACCTGGCTTCGCCACGCTTGCAACCGTCAATCAGTTTTTGCTGCTGTTCGGACATTTATACGGGAAACAGTATAAAAGCCGACAGCTATTAGACAGACGGAATTTGCTGTCTAATAGCTGCACGGCCAATTATGGAATTAATCTTTTATATCGAAAAACATCGGCTTTTGTTATCTTTTAACTTAACTTGTGGATTACAAGCCCAGAACGGAGTTTAGGCTCGAACCACGTTGTTTTCGGGGGCATGATGTTGCCGCTGTCGGCAATATCCATAAGTTGTTTCATGGATACTGGGTAAAGGGCCAGGGCCATTTTCATCTCTCCGCTGTCTACGCGGCGTTTCAGTTCCCCGAGCCCGCGGATTCCGCCGACGAAATCGATTCTTTTGTCCGACCTCAGGTCGGTTATGCCGAGGATGTCGCGCAGAATCAGGTCGGAGGAAATGGTTACGTCGAGAACCCCTATCGGGTCATTGTCGTCATACCGACCCTCCTTTGCCGTAAGCGAATACCATTTGCCTCCCATGTAGAGTGAAAAATTATGGAGTGCAGCCGGAGTGTATGTCTCCGCCCCCTTTTCTTCAACAATGAAGTTTTCGCCGAGCCTTTGCAGGAATTCCTGTTCCGTAAGGCCGTTGAGGTCTTTCACTACACGGTTGTAGTCTATTATCTTCAATTGCGATGCCGGGAAACATACCGCAAGGAAATAGTTGTATTCCTCATCCCCCCTGTGGCTAGGGTTCTGCCTGGCCTTTTCGTCCCCTACCAGAGCTGCGGCAGCAGTCCGGTGATGCCCGTCCGCAATATAGAGGTACGGTATTTTGTCGAATATGGCGGTAATATCGGCTATCTCCTTTTCATCGTCTATAATCCAGAAGTGATGCCCGAACCCGTCGGGTGCGACAAAGTCGTATTCGGGCTCCCCGTTTATGTGCCTTGCCACGATAGCGTCCAGCTCGGCATTGTCGGGATAGGCGAAGAACACAGGCTCGATGTTGGCGTTGTTTATGCGGACGTGTTTCATCCTGTCCTCTTCCTTGTCGCGCCGGGTAAGTTCGTGTTTCTTTATTACGCCGTTGAGGTAGTCGCTTACGTTTGCGCACACTACAAGGCCGTACTGGGTTCGGCCGTTCATGGTCTGTGCATATATGTAGTAATTCTCTTTGGCATCCTGGACAAGCCATCCGTTTTCCTGCCATTTGTTGAAGTTCTCAACGGCCTTGTCGTAGACTTTTGGGTCGTGTTCGTCTGTTCCCGGAGCAAAATCTATTTCCGGTTTTATTATATGGTAAAGAGATTTTTCATTGCCTTCGGCCTCTTTGCGGGCTTCGTCCGAGTTGAGGACATCGTACGGGCGCGATGCCACTTCCTCTACCATCGATTTTGGAGGACGGACACCTCTGAACGGTTTTATTTTTGCCATATTGTTATAGGGTTTACTGTATGTGTTTGTTTTTTTGCAATTCTCCTGCCGGTTGCGGGGGCAGGCGATATTGGAGAACATTCGTCAGGAGCGGGTTGGGCAGGCAGGCCGGTATCGGTTTCACTGCCATACAAACCCAAAGGGCGCGTGCCGGACAGCTTTTTATCCGGCACACTCCCTTTGCATGTTCTCCTGCGGAGCAATGATGTTATTTGTTTACTCTGAACTTGTCTATCCCTTCTTTGAGGAATCCAACCGACTGCCTGGCGGCTGCGATACCGGCATTGATATTCGCTTCGGCTGTCTGTGCACCCATTTTCTTCGGGGTGAAGAAGCAGCGTTTGTCGAATTTTTCCTTGAAGTCCGCAGCGGCGGCAGGAGCTATATCCGATATGTATTTGAAATCGGTGCGCTCTTCCATCAGTTTTATGAGGCTTTCTTCATCTATAACCTCCTTGCGGGCGGTGTTTATCAGTACCGCATTCTTCGGCATCTGTTTCAGAAGGTCGTAGTTGATGGACTTTTTGGTTTCATCGGTAGCCGGGATATGCAGCGATACGAACTGGCATTTCGAGTAGAGGTCGTTGATTTCCTTTACCGGAGTTACGCCGGCTTCAACCATAACCTCGTCGGGGCAATAGGGGTCGAAGGCGAATACGTTCATCCCCATCCCGTTGGCTATCCTTGCAACGTTGCGCCCAACCTGACCGAATGCATGGATACCGAGGTTCTTTCCCTTGAGTTCCGAACCCGAAGTCCCGTCGAAGTAGTTGCGCATAACCATTATGGTCATACCGAATACCAGTTCCGCTACGGCATTCGAGTTCTGCCCCGGCGTGTTCATTACGCATATGCCTTTGGCAGTTGCGGCAGCCAGGTCCACATTGTCGTAACCTGCGCCGGCGCGGACAACCACCTTCAGGTTTTTGGCGGCATCCATAACCTCCGCGTCTATTATGTCGCTGCGGATTATTATTCCGTCTGCATCGGCTACTGCTTCGAGCAACTTGCTCTTTTCGCCGTATTTTTCAAGGAGAACCAGTTCTATCCCGGCATCCTCTACTACTTTCTTTATCCCTTCAACCGCTACTGCTGCAAAGGGTTTGTCGGTTGCTACTAATATTTTCATAATTTTCTGTTTATCTGTTAATGAGCTTTTTCAAACTCTTTCATGGTCGCTACGAGAGCTTCGACACCCTCTTTGGTCATTGCATTGTAGATAGAAGCGCGGAATCCGCCAACCGAGCGGTGTCCCTTGATGCCTATCATGCCTTTGCCCTTCGCAAATTCTACAAAGTCGGCTTCCATCTCCTTGTACTCGTCGTTCATTACAAAGCAGACGTTCATTATGGAACGGTCTTCAACGGCTGCCGTACCCTTGAAGAGTTTGTTGCGGTCTATCTCGTCGTAAAGTATGGCGGCTTTCTCTTCGTTCATCTTTTCGAGGGCGGCAACGCCTCCAAGCGACTTGTAATATTTCAGCGTCTGCAATGCCGAGTATATGGGGAGGCACGGAGGAGTGTTGAACATGGAGCCTTTTTTGATATGGGTGCGGTAGTCGAGCATTGTGGGTATTGCCCTGTCTACGTTGCCGAGAGCTCCTTCGCGAACTATAACTAGTGTTACGCCGGCGGGAGCGAGGTTCTTCTGCGCGCCTGCATATATGATATCGTATTTTGCCACATCTATCGGACGGGAGAAGATGTCGGACGACATGTCCGATACCAGACGGGCCTTCACATCGGGGTCCTTGCGGATTTCCGTACCGAATATGGTATTGTTGGAGGTGAAGTGGAAATAGTCCGCATCGTCGGGTATTTCATAACCTTTGGGAATATAGTTGAAGTTTGCCTCCTTTGAAGATGCGACAACATCGACCTCTCCGAAAAGTTTGGCTTCCTTGATTGCGTTTACGGCCCATGTTCCGGTTTCGAGGTAAGCAGCTTTCTTTTTAAGCAGGTTGAACGGAACCATGCAGAACTGCAGGCTGGCGCCGCCTCCCAGGAAAAGAACTTCATATCCTGCCGGTACGTCGAGCAATTCCTTGACCAATGCCTGTGCTTCCTCCATAACGGCAACGAACTCTTTGCTCCTGTGCGATATTTCCAATATGGACAATCCTGTCCCTGCAAAATCCATTACCGCATCGGCCGTGTTCTTGATAGTGTACTGGCTCAAAATAGAGGGCCCTGCGTAAAAATTGTACTTCTTCATCGTTTATAAATTTTGTATGTAAATTGTTATGAATATTATTGTTGTCTTTACCATACGCGTGCCGGCAAAAACCGGCCGACCGTAGCAATTTTGTTTTTGGACACGGCAAAATTAATACATTATTTTTGTCCGGCAAATAAAACTCGAACAAATTGCATGCTATACGCCTATTTCGCGGAACTATTTGTCAGGCCGCACGTAAACGGTAGTGCACGATGTCTGCAATATGGCGGCTACCGCTTTTTCCCGTCCGGGCCGAATCTCTCTCCCCACAGCCGTTCAAGGCGTTCTCTCAGTTTTTCTTCCGATGCATTACGCTGCGGTTTCCAGAAGTTCCTTTTCCCCAGTTTGTCGGGAAGGTAATCCTGTTTTACGAAATTCTCCGGGAAATCATGAGCGTATTTGTACCCTTTGCCGTAGTCCATGCTCTTCATAAGTGAGGTGGGGGCGTTCCTCAAGTGCAGGGGAACGGGCAGGTCCCCGCTGGCATCAACCTCGCCGAGAGCGTCGTTTATTGCCATATATGCCGAGTTGCTTTTCGGCGAAGCCGCCAGATAGACGGTCGTCTCGGCGAGTATTATCCTCCCTTCGGGCCACCCTATCTTTTCCAGCGCCTCGAAACAGGCGTTGGCAAGCAGAAGGGCGTTGGGATTGGCCAGCCCTATATCTTCCGATGCCGATATGACAAGCCTTCGGGCAATGAATTTCGGGTCCTCACCTCCGGCAACCATCCTTGCGAGCCAGTATATTGCGGCATCGGGGTCGCTGCCGCGTATCGATTTTATAAAAGCCGAAATAATATCGTAATGCATCTCTCCCCCCTTGTCGTAGGCTGCCGGATTTTGCTGCAGGTTTTCCGTTACGCTTTTATTGTCGATTACAACTTCGTCGCCTTCAGCCGCGTTCTGCGTCAGGAGGTCGAGGATGTTGAGCAGTTTCCTTGCATCCCCGCCGGCATAACGGTACAGGGCTTCCGTCTCCTTTACCGTTATTTTCAGGCTCTTTAAGAACCTGTCAGTTTTAATGGCGCGTTCGGTAAGAGTTGCAAGGTCGTTCTCGTCCAACGGTTTCAGTGTATAAATCTGGCAGCGGGAGAGCAACGGCCTGATGACCTCGAAAGACGGATTCTCGGTTGTCGCGCCGATTAGCGTTACTACGCCTGTTTCAACGGCATTGAGCAGGGAGTCCTGCTGCGACTTGCTGAACCGGTGTATTTCGTCTATGAACAGAATAGGCCGTGATGTGGGCGAAAAGAGCGAACTGCTCTTGCACTTGTCGATTACTTCCCTTACCTCCTTGACCCCGGACGTTACTGCGCTCAATGTAAAGAAAGGCACTTTCAGCCGTACCGATATGATTTTTGCAAGGGAGGTCTTGCCTACGCCGGGAGGCCCCCACAATATGAAGGACGATATGTTGCCGCTCTCTATCATGCGGTACAGTACGGCACCCTTCCCGACAAGATGCTTCTGTCCAATATATTCGTCTATGCTTGAAGGGCGTAA
The DNA here is from genome assembly GCA_949297125.1 of uncultured Bacteroidales bacterium. Classification (GTDB taxonomy): domain Bacteria; phylum Bacteroidota; class Bacteroidia; order Bacteroidales; family G3-4614; genus Caccoplasma_A. The sequence goes on along the minus strand of CASFRS010000001.1, from coordinate 102,370 downwards.
ACGTTCGGCCAAAGGTTGATTCATAACGCAACGGTTTATGTATGCGGACATGTTTTTAAATACCGCAGACGATTGGTATGCGAAAATAGGCAAAATATCTGTCAAATATGCTATCTTCGTTCGCGAATAAACATGTAAACAATACAGAATAATGAAAAACAAAATATTCCTAGCTTCGCTTCTTCCGGCGGGACTGGCCCTGTTATCCTCATGCGGCGGAGCCGGGCAGAAGGAAAAGCCGAATGTGGTGTTTATAATTTCCGACGACCTCGGGATAGGCGATTTGAGCTGTTACGGCGCAACAAAGGTGCATACGCCCAACATAGACCGCCTTGCAAGCCAGGGGGCGCAGTTCATGAATACCTATTCGTCGTCGTCGGTCAGTACGCCGTCCCGTTTCTGCCTGCTTACCGGGAAATACCCGTGGCGGCAGGACAACACCGGCATCGCCCCCGGAAACGCGGGCATGGTCATAGATACTGCGGTATATACAATGGCCGACCTTTTCAAGGAGTGCGGATATGCCACTGCCGCGATAGGGAAGTGGCATCTGGGGTTGGGCGGAGCTGAAGGCCCCGACTGGAACGGGGAGATAACGCCGTCGCCCCATGACATCGGTTTTGACCACTACTTTGTAATACCGGCTACCGTCGACCGCGTTCCGTGCGTATATGTAGAAGACAACTATGTGGTGAATGCCGATGCGTCCGACCCGATATATGTCGATTACGGGCGTAAGGTCGGCGACTGGCCTACGGGGAAAGAACACCCCGAACTGTTGACGCTGCATCCGAGCCACGGGCACGACAATACCATAATAAACGGTATCAGCCGCATAGGGTACATGACGGGCGGCAAGCGGGCGTTATGGAAGGATGAAGACATAGCCGATACCATAACGTCGAAAGCCAGGCAGTTTATAATTGCGAACAAGGATAACCCATTCTTCCTGTATATGGGAACTCAGGACGTACATGTGCCGCGCATACCGCATCCGCGCTTTGCGGGAAAAAGCGGTTTGGGGGCGCGCGGGGACGTAATCCTGCAACTCGACTGGACGGTAGGCGAGATAATGAATACGCTCGACAGCCTCGGACTGGCCGAAAATACGATATTCGTGTTTACAAGCGATAACGGGCCGGTCCTCGACGACGGATACCGCGACTGCGCCGTTGAAATGCTCAACGGGCACACCCCGTCGGGTATATACCGCGGAGGCAAATACAGCATCTATGAAGCCGGTACGCGTATTCCGTTCATAGTCCGTTGGCCATCGGGAATCAGGGCGGGGACCAGACAGGAGAATATGTTTTCGCATGTCGACTTCTTTCCCACCATGGCGGCGATTGCCGGCGTATCCCTGCCGCAGCATGCTGCGCCCGACGGAAGGCCGTATCCCGATGTCCTTATGGGAAAGGACGTGCCAGGGTGCGAATATGTAATACAGCAGTCGATGTACGGGACGCTTGCCGTCATAGAAGGTGTGTGGAAGTATATAGAGCCGAGCAACGCCCCGGAAATACAGCGTGAGACTAACACCGAACTCGGCAGCTACAAGGGCGGAGCTTTGTTCAATATACAAGATGACCCGGGCGAAAGGGTGAATCTTGTAGAGTCGTATCCCGAGATAGCCCGGCGTCTTGCAGGCAGACTCGCCGCATCCCGCAGCGGCGAATGGCGCGGGGAATATAAATAAGCAGGGAAGGGGCGTGCCGCGTGTTTCCGTATGCAATTAAACTTTTTCCCGCATGACGGGTCAAAAGAGTAAAGAACAAAAAAACATTCATATGAAACACGGAAAAATCAAAATCTCGTTATTGCTTGCAAGCGCGTTATTGATGGCGCCGGTACAAATGTCGTATTCGCAGGAAGCCCCCACGGCCGGGAAAATGGCCGGGAAGAGAAGCGCCTGGCTGAAGGATGCGTTGTCGCTTACCGACAAACAGTATAAAAAGGTGTATGATATAGTGCTTGCTGAAGAAAATGCCCGCAAGGAGTATATAGAGAAAAAGCGCGCGGACTTCTCCTCGGCCAGGGCCGAAACCGAAAATGCCCCGGCCCAAAAAAACGAGGCTCCCGATGCTGCCGTTAACGGATGCAAGCCGATGCCTCCAGAATGGTGTCCGTATCGCCCATGTCCGGAAGACTGCTATTACGGCGGGCCCCGCTGTTGTCCGGCCGGTAAAGGGTATGCGGCAGCCCCGCATGGCAGGAAACCCGGCAAAGGGTTCGGGACAAAAGGGTATGGCGCTCCCCGCGGGCCGCGTATGGCGGGTATGCATATGGGTATCGACAGTATAAAAAACGAATACTCTGCAAAGATAATAGGGGTGCTGTCGGCCGAACAGACCGAAAAATATCTCCTGTTGTCCCGCACGGGCGAGCGCCCCGTTCCTCCGGCATATTGCGGGACTCCGCATCCCCGCCATGGCCACGGCAGGTGCGGAAGATAGGGGTACGGCGCATTTCCATGACAATGAATAAAAAGGAGTCCTGCTTTTGAATCTCAATTCAGAGCAGGACTCCTTTATTGATAGGTAACAGACAGGCGGGATGACGCAACCTTGCGTTGCCGGGAGCCTTTACGCCCCGCCGTTCCGATGTGCCTTAATCGTTGTACCGTATAATGGTCTGTTCCCTGTCGGGACCTACCGAAACAATCTTTATGGGAACTTTGAGTTCCGATTCAAGGAACGAAATGTAGGCGTTGAACTCTTCGGGGAATTCATTCTCGCTTTTAACCTTGGTCATGTCGCAGTTCCAACCGGGCATTTCCGTATATACGGGTTCAACCTCTTCCTTTATATCGAACGGGAATTCTTCCGTTATGCCGTCCCTGGTCTTGTATGCGACGCATGCCTTTACCGTCTCGAAACCGTCGAGCACATCGCTTTTCATCATGATAAGGTCTGTTACGCCATTGATCATCACGGCATACTTGAGCGCAACAAGGTCTATCCATCCGCAGCGGCGTTTGCGACCGGTTACGGCGCCGTATTCAAACCCTCTCTTGCATATCGTTTCGCCTGTCTCATCGAACAGTTCGGTAGGGAACGGGCCGCTTCCTACACGTGTACAGTAAGCTTTGAATATGCCGTAAACCTTGCCTATCTTGGTCGGGGCGATGCCGAGACCCGTACAGGCCCCCGCACATATGGTGTTGGATGATGTTACAAACGGGTATGACCCGAAATCCACATCCAGCATCGTTCCCTGAGCCCCTTCGGCAAGTATGCTCTGTCCTTCGTCGAGGAGGCGGTTTATTACGTGTTCGCTGTCGATCAGCCTGAACTCCTTCAAGTATTCAAGGGCTTCAAAGAACTCCTTCTCCTGCTTCTCGATATCGTATTGGAAGTTGAGCGACTTCAGAATCCTTTCGTGTTTTGCCTTTGCTGCAGCATACTTTTCGTCGAAGTTGCAAAGAATATCGCCTATCCTGAGCCCGTTGCGGCTTACCTTGTCGGTATATGTCGGGCCGATACCCTTGCCAGTAGTACCTATTTTCGAGTCTCCTTTAGCCGCTTCATATGCTGCGTCCAGCAGCCTGTGCGTAGGGAGTATTATGTGGGCTTTCTTCGATATGTAGAGCCTCTCCCTCAAATCGTGCCCGCTTTCGGCCAAAGCCTGTGCTTCCTGTTTGAAGAGCACCGGGTCGATAACCACCCCGTTGCCTATGATATTGATTTTCCCGCCCTGGAATATCCCGGAGGGAATTGATCTCAGCACGTATTTCTGGCCGTTGAACACCAACGTGTGGCCTGCATTAGGCCCGCCTTGGAATCGGGTTACTACATTGTATCCGGGTGTAAGCACGTCAACTACCTTCCCCTTGCCTTCATCTCCCCATTGCAGTCCTAATAAGACATCTGCTTTCATATTTTTCTTACAGTTTAACAATATTATTTCCTTGTATCTATCTTTTTCTTCCTGTTCTCCTGAATTCTCTTTTCCCGTGCCAGGATATTGGCTTTCAGCTCCGCCCTACGCTTGGCCCTGACACATGAACTGCACAGGCCGTATATGGTTACCGAGGCATAGGATGCCGAAAATTTCCCGAAACGTTTCGCTGCCGCCAGTTCGGGCAGCTGTGCGTTTTTTACATCCTTTAACTTTCCGCATTCCGTACAGCACAGGTGTATGTACGAAGAAGGGGCAGTGTCTTTTTCATAACAGGACCTTCCGTTCACGTTGATGCGCCTTATCATGTTTGCCGAAGTCATTAGCGCAAGAGTGTTGTATACCGTCGCAAGGCTCACTGTTACGCCCCTGGTGCGCGCCTCTTCAAACACGTATTCGGCATTGAAACTCCTTGCAGCGTCGTACACTATGTCGGCAATAGTATAACGTTCCGGGGTCTTCCTGCATCTGCTGCTTTCCAGATATTGCGTCAGTTTAAGACGGAATCCTTCTTTGGTTTTATCTTCATGCATATCCTAAAAGCACATTTCAGCCTTTTCCTTTCCAAGCCCGTTACAAAATTAGTAAAAACGCGAGGATTTACGAATAAAATGCGGAATAATAACACAACTAAATTAATCGGGAGAGTCCCGGCCGCTGCCGGGAGACCTTATGCAGCCGCCGTAAACAAGGCGGTTTTTAAATAATTCCGCCATAGCATCGTCAATTCCGGTATTCGTGCCGGGAAGGCAAGCGGAGGGGCGTGTAAAGGTGTTTGCCGGAGCTTTGTCCCACCCCGTGATACCGCATGCCGGTACGGCACAACCCGAAGAAGTACGGAGCGTATCGTTTGATAGTCTTGCCATAAGCCGAAATGTGCTGATTGAAATAATTTTGATGAATTTTTTTGAAAAAAACACGAAATAAGTATCTTTGCCGAAGAACGGCGAAAATAAGTTGCACCCGGCATAGCCGAACCTTGCGGTTTGTCTCTGCTCTCGTTTGCATTATCTTTGCCGTACCTTGGAGGGGTAAATGCGGATGTGTGCGGGGAATAGCCGGAAAATCCGACTATGCCGTGAGCGCATAACCTCATCCGGCAGGACGTGCAGAACAATCTTCACCCGGCATAATAGTTGAGGAAAATCGGCCGATGTTATCGGCTGTTTTTTGAGATGCCTTTCCGGTATTGCGGGTGCGGCATGTGTACATGCCGGTGTAATTGCGGCCGGTTTCAGCCATGGGCTTTTGATGTGTAAGGGTACGGAGCGGGGAGGATAAAGGAGGAAATGCCTTGGAATTTTTCTTATCAAACCAATTATAATAACAATGAAACGGAGAATTTTTTTAGTATGTGCGGCTTTCATGATGACAGTCATGGGGGTAAAAGCACAAAGTTCGCAGTTGTGCGATATGTCATCGCCTGAAAACATACCGCAACCGGTATTCCCTGTTCCGAGTGAGGTGCAGGTGGCATGGCAGAACATGGAGTTCTATGCGTTTATCCATTTCGGGATAAATACGTTTACCAACAAGGAGTGGGGGTACGGCGACGAGTCGATAAACACGTTCAACCCTACTGCGGAGTTGGATGTTGAGCAGTGGGTAACCGAATTGAAGAATATCGGGTGCAAGGGTATAATAATTACCTGCAAGCACCATGACGGGTTCTGTACATGGTTTACCGAAACTACTGAACATTCTACAAAGAACAACACTACAGCACACGGGCATGTCGATATACCCGCCCTTTTGTCGGCAGAGTGCAAGAGACAAGGTCTCAAGTTCGGAGCCTATATCTCCCCGTGGGACAGGAACAACGCCGAGTATGGCCGTGCCGGATACGTTGAGACTTTCCGCAACCAGATACGCGAAATCTGTACCAATTACGGTGAAATATTCGAGATGTGGTTCGACGGCGCCAACGGCGGCGACGGATACTACGGCGGAGCCCGCGAGACCCGCAGCATAGACGCCAATACATATTACGATTTCAATACCACCTTCAAGATGATCAGGGACTTGCAGCCCAACTGCGCAATATGGGGCTGGGACCAGGACTGCCACTGGGTAGGAAATGAAGAAGGATGGGCCGGCGAGACTTCGTGGAGCATCTACAACAACGGCGCAAACGGGAACGAATACGGCGATGAGGACGGCTGGCGCTGGCTGCCGTCGGAATGCGACGCCAAGAACGGGCCGGGCTGGTTTGCAAGCACGTCTTCCGATTCGCAGTTGAAAACCGCGCAGCAGCTTTTCAAGATATACATGACATCGGTAGGACGCAATTCCAACCTTATACTGAACTTCCCCCCGGGGCGGGACGGACGCTTGTCCGATGCAACCGTAAGCAGGATGAGAGAGTTCAAAACCTTGCTGGATGAAGCATTCGGTACCGACCTTGCATCGGGAAAGAGCGCAACGGCATCGGCCGAACGTTCAAGTTCGGTAAGCGGTAAATTCGCGGCATCGAACGTTACCGACGGCAATGACGAAACATACTGGGCTCTTGAAGACGGGCAGACAAGCGGTACAATCGACATCGACCTGGGCTCCAACCAAACCGTACAGTATATCCGTCTGGGAGAATACATACGTCTGGGGCAAAGAGTAAAAGGCTTTGAAATATATACGTGGTCGGGAGGTTCGTGGCAGAAAGCCGCTACAACCGAAGAGACTACCACAATAGGACACAAACGTATAGTCGAACTCACTTCGCCTGTGTCTACATCGAAGGTAAGAGTAGCGATAACAGACAGTAAAGTCTGCCCGCTTATAAGCAGAATATCGGTTTATTAATATTGAAAATATACGACTAACATGAGAAAATTATTTAATATAGGCGCTTTACTGTTGGCTTTATCCTTATCGGCGAACCAAGCAGTAGCACAGGAAACCGTTCTTGCCACATTCGAGAACGGAATGACGTCCGGAACAAAGTTCGTGGATACGTGGGAGAACTCCCCGTTCAATACCGGACAATGCTCCCAAAGCCCGGAGGTGATAGACAATCCGTATGCCGACAATATGAACCCCACCACCAAGGTGCTTCATTATATCCGCCCGTACTATGCAGGCGACAGGAACGGCGTGGAAATAAAACTTGAAACCCCGTTGAACCTTACGACGGAAACGCAGTATGTACACATATTCATCCATAAGCCCGTATCGAGCCGCATTCTGTTGAGAGGCCTGGACACCGAACACAATACATTCCAGTTCGAGACCCTCTCCATATCCGAATCGCGCGCAGGGGCGTGGAGCGATGCCGTATTTGCCGTAAAAGGGAGCAACTACACCATCGACAGGCTGGTCCTTTATCCCGACCTTGAAACCTCGGTCAACAGGCTCTCTTCCGATTTGGATATCTATATCGACGAGATAATAGTAAATTCGTCGAGCGAATCCCGTTCGGTAAGCGATTACTGCAACGTAGGCGGAACGGTAACGTCCGGACGTTATATTTCGGAAATAACAACTTCCGGCGCATCTACCGATATATCCATAACATCCGACGCACGTGCATCAGTGTATGAAAAATACCAGGCTGCTTCCATCGTAGCAGTCCCGGGCGGAGAATTCACGATAGAGTTTGTACAGAAGAGCGCGTCCGGCAGCAACGAAGCATGGATAGCCGATGTGTTTGCCGATTTCAACGATGATAAGGAATTCGTATCCGCCGGTGAATATATAGGCCGTGTGGAAGGAGTACAGAGCGGAGAGGACGTGGTATTTACCGCAACTGTGGCTGTTCCGGAGAACAACCCCATATTGTCGGGTATGATAAGGATAAAACTTACCGATGCTTCCGATGCTTCCGTAGCCGGCGACGCATATTCCAGCTGCGGTTCCGTAGTGGACGGCTATGCAATAAATATCCCGTTGGAAATAGCGGAATATGCCGAAAGGCCTATAATCCAGATTACCGGCAACAGCAACCAGAGCGGTTGGGGTTCCGTTAAGTTCAGCGGCCTTGAAATGGGTGTTACCGAACTTATGGTAGACAAAGGTTCGGATGTAACCGTAGTGGCTACCCCCAATGCGGGATACCAGTTCAAAGGGTGGTACAACGAAGAGACCGGAAGCATAATAAGCAATGAGGCTGAATACGTATTCAACCCCGAATACAACATTACGCTCGTTGCCGAGTTTGAAGAAATACCGTTCTGCATGCCCGAAAGCGAGATGCCCGTTAAATACTATTTCGGAAAGGCCTCTATCACTCCGGCAAACCAGTCGGCATTGTATTATGTAGGAAGCAGTTCCGAAGCTACCGATGAAATATCGTCCAACATACAGCGTCTTTCCGTCCTTGGCGGCGTGAACGTAAAGCGCGGTACCACATTTACCCTCTATGTTGAGAAAGCCATTTCTTCGGCATCTCTCTCATGGGCCAAGGTGGCAATGTGGGCCGACTGGAACAAGGACCATTCCTTCTCGGCCGACGAGTATCTCGGAAAAACGGCTATAACCGGCGATTCCCATACGTTCAGCATAGATGTGCCGGCTGAAGCGATAAACGGCAACGTATATCTGCGTTTGATAATGACCGATAACGAACTTACCGCCGAATCTGCCTGCGATGCAGTAGGAAACGGCTCGGTATACGACTTCGAGGTAACGGTAATGCCGGGCGATGACGAACGTTTCTCCATAATTGCATCGCCGAGCATAAGCGGGGCTGCGACATTCACCCTTTCGCCTGCTCCCGGGGACGACGGCAAATATGCTGCCGGAACAAACGTGGAAATAACATGTGTTCCTTCCGAAGGTTTCGAGTTCGTACAGTGGTACAAGGACGGTATGCCCTATGGTGCAACCATGACCTCCAACAACCCTCTTCCGTTGACAGCCCTCTACGAGGATCTCAACCTTACCATGAAGATGGAAGCAAAATTCCCCGAATATTGTGCAGGTTCCGCTCCGAATAATGGCGACGGCGACCACTACGGTATTACAAGCGGCTCATTGAGCGTTAACGGAATACAGGCATTTACCTTTTCAAAAGGGAGCGGCGCGATAACCGACCTTTCTGAAACCTGCATAGCAGAGGTTTGCCCCGGCGATGTTATACAGCTTTATGTATCGGGAGGCGATCCCCACTCGAGCTGGTCGCAGGGAATTGCATATTTCGACTGGAACATGGACGGAGTATGGGACACCTCTACCGAGGCTTACGAACTCTTCAACGACCCCGGACAGGTGGTTAGCAACCTGCTTACCGAAATAACTGTCCCCGACGATGTGGCAATAGGATGCTTCGGTATAAGAATCTGTTCGGGCGAGGCGCCTGCATACAACAGTAACGGAGGCGGTCCGTGCCAGGCACGCCGTCGCGGAACGCTCTATACATTCCGCGTCAACTCCTCGCTCCCCCCGGTATCAGTTCCACGGTTTACCATTAATGAAGGCGAAGGCTATACGGCTGTTGTAACCGATGCCGGCGGCGAACCCGTAGTAAGCGGTACTGAAGTTTCGGCAGGCGAAACGTTCAATATAGAAGTTTCGTTGACGGACGATAACTATATCCTTGAAAGCATCAAGGTAAACGGGGTTTCAATAGCATACAGCGATGAAGGCGGCAACGTATATACGGCAACGTTCAGCGCATCAAGCTATGGAGCAAACGTAGTGGTGAATGTAAAGGAAAGGGCATATTGCACGTCCGACGCCACCATTACGAGAACCGACCGTCCGTCGTCATTAGGTAACGACAACAGATATCTCACTTCTGTAAAAATCACGGGGGCCACATACAAGGACGAGCCCCAGTCGATAAGCATAAGCGGGTTGTCGCAAGATGCGCACAGGTGCGTGTACGAAGACCACACCGACCAGGTGCTCAACTGCTCGCCGGGCGACGTGCTGACCCCGACGCTTACTTTCAACGGAGACTGGATGCACAAGTACGTGTATGTAGACTGGAACCGTAACTATACGTTCGATGTAGGTACGGCTGCCGACTGGAACGAACTGGTGTCGTTCAACTATATCGACGATGTAAACTCTGCCGGCTCTTCGGCTTCGAGCCAGGGTTCTGCCGCATTGGGAACGTTTGTAGTACCCGAGGACGCTTCGGGCGAATACAGGATACGTTTCAAACTTGACTGGGACAGCACCGACCCGTGCGGACGTTTCGACTCGTCCAACTCCATATTGGACAATGCCGGCGGTATAGTCGATTTTACGTTGAATGTTGACAACCCCATGTCGGGTGTGGAGGAGATTTCCGATGAGCCGTTTGCCGTTATAGGCGGAAACGGGGAAATTTATCTGAAGTCTTCTGAAAATATTACGGTCGACGTAATCGATGCCAAATCGGGTCTTGTTTACAAGAGCGGATTGAATATTTTCGGAAATGCAGAGATACAGCTTCCTACCGGAGTATATCTTGTAAAGGTCGTTACCGACAATACTTCCGTTGTTAAGAAGGTGGTTGTGAAATAATTCCCGACGAAGGAAAATACAGAAACTCCCGAGCGGGGTTGTGCCGGAGGTCCCGGTGCAACCCCGCTCCTGTTTTTTACGCTGCAAGGCACGGACAAGGGCATCGGGATTATGGCGATGTAAATATTTTTTTGCATATGAACATTTGTTCGCATAAATAAAAAAGGAAATAGTTGCTTTAAAAAAAATAAATTGTTATCTTTGCTTTAGAGCAGCAGGGACAAGCGCAGGAGGGGCGGCATATGCAAAAGGGTTTTTGGGTCTTGCATGCTTGCTGTGTTATAATAAGTTTTTGTCGGCCTTGTGTAGTATTATGGAAAAACAGAAAAGACAGACCTCAAGCAATCCGGTGGCATGTAAAAGCCCCCTTTTTCTTTAATATGGTTTATATGACGTATGAAAATGAAGGGAGTTTTTCAAATACTGTTGCTGTTGCTGCCGTTTTTTGTCTTGCCGGGGTGTCGGAATGCGGAAGGAAAGGATATCCCGTTTCCGGAAGATGAGTTTGCCGATGGCGATTTGGCTTTTCGTCGCGGAATGGGCATAATGAGCAGGGTGGTACTTGCTGCCGATGAAAAAGGCGTTTTTTCGCATGTGGGCATTTTAAAACGGATAGACGGTGTGTGGCATGTAATCCATGCTGTACCTGACGAACCGGAGTTTGAGGGGGATGTAGACCGTGTAAAGGTTGAACCGCTTGCAAGTTTTTATGCGTTTGACAGGGCATCGCGCGGGGCAATAATGAGATATGACTGCGATACGGGTATTTTGCGGCGCACTGCAGAGGCAGCAGCGGAAATAGCCGGGCGAGGTACGCTGTTTGACCACGACTACGATTTGGACGATACAACGCAGATGTACTGTACCGAATTGATAAGTTTCGTGTATGGAAAGCAAGGTATAGACCTCACGGAGGGACGGAGGACGGTGGCCAACCTGCCGGCACTGGGCGGTATCTACATAATGCCGGGCGATTTGACGGGAAATAAAAATTTGAAATTGATATATCAGTTTATCAGATAAGGGTCAAACTGTTTTTATTAATCATTCTATTATTAACTATTAAATGTTAAGTACCATGAAAAAATTGATTTGTTTAAGTTCGGTATTTGCAGCAATGTTGGTATTGCTGGCAGCATGTTCCGGTTCGGCATCAACTCCGTCGTCGGCATTGGAAAGTTACTCGTCGGGTTTGATAAGCGGCGATTATGACAAGATTGTTGAGGGAATCTATATCTCCGAAGAAAACCAGGATAAGGCCGACCTTATCCGCGGACAGTATAAGGAGATGCTGGAGGGCAAAGGCAAACAGTCGATCGAGAGCAAGGGAGGCTTGAAGGAGATTGTTATCATTTCCGAAGAAATATCGGAAGACGGCAATTCGGCAGTAGTCAAATTCAAACAGGTTTTCGGCAACGGAAGTGAGGAAGAAGACGACCAGAAAATGGTTAAGGTAGGCGACAAGTGGCTGATGGACATAGGTAAATAACCGGTAGTCCCAGACAGTGGCGACAGAAACAGAGTGTGCGGGCTTTCCCGGCACACTCTGCTTTTTATCCAATAGGGCAAAGCCTCAGGCGATACGCTGCTGTGTTGCTGTTCTGCCTTATTTTTGACTGCAAGGATTCCTGCATATGATAATTATTCTCTACATATTGATCGGTGCTCTGCTTTTATTCGTACTGTATATATTCGGAGTTTTTATATATACCATTTATCGGCTTGCCACAGGTAAAATGCCGGAAGGAGAATATCGGGGAAATCTGAGGATATATGCCGAGCAAAAGCGGAAGCGCAAAGAAAAGCGCAGGGCAAGGCGTAAAGGTGTCTTTTCCATAAATTCAAAATCAGAAACGGGCGGATTCGATACTTTCATGTACGATTAGATTCCCCATAATTTATAATTCTGTCCTGTCAGTTGCGGGCAGAATCTTGTTCTTTCCCGAATATCTTTTCATCCATTCATCCGTCAGTAAATGTCCGTGGCGGATAACGACTCAAGAGCCAGCAGCATCCTTTTGGCCGCTATGCCTCCGCCGTATCCGGTAAGGGTATGGTCGCTCCCTGTTACCCTGTGGCATGGAACTATAACGGATATGGCATTTGCACCGATAGCGTTAGCTACGGCTCTTACGGCGGCAGGCTTTCCAATCCGTTTCGCCAGTTCTCCATACGATACGGTCTGTCCGTAAGGTATCTCCAGAAGGGTATTCCATACTCTCTTCTGAAAGTCAGTCCCGGCAAAAAGCAGCGGAATATCGAACGAGGTGCGTTGTCTTGCGAAGTATTCATCAAGCTGCGCGGCAGTTGCCAGGGTAATATCCGACGGCATCTCCCTATAACTGCTCTTTAGGATTCTTGTCAGTCTTTTTTCAACGGCCCCGGCATGCAGTTCCTTTACCCAGTTGCAAAGGCAAAGCGCATTTTCATACGACCCGATGAGCAGGTCGCCGCACGGGGAGTGATACTGCTGTATACAGATTGCTTTCATGTTTTGCATTTCTTTTTGTTTTTGGGTGCATAATCTTTCATACCCTCAATTGCGCCTCCTGCTACGGCCCAAATATAAAGGCTTGCCACGCTGTTGTATGGCGAAAAGCGCCTGCGGTATTTCTCAAACAGTTTGCGTGTTATTTTGCGGTGGTGGTAAATCATGCGCAATCCCCGTTGGATAGCCAGGTCGCCGAAACTTAAGATATCACTGCGCTGCATGGAGAACAACATCAGCATCTCGGCACTCCATACGCCTATTCCGTCCAGTTCGGTAAGCAAGCCGCAAACTTCGGCGTCGCTCATGCCGTTAAGCGCCTTTATATCGAATGTGCCGTCCTGTATTTTCTGTGCAGCGGAGCGGATATACGTCGCCTTCCTTGACGATATGCCGAAGCTTTGCAGTTCGGGAAGGGAAAGTCCGGTTATCTTTTCCGGCGTTATATCGCCTAAACCGTCCTGCATCCTTTGCCATATCTTTTCGTGGGCCTTTGTGGAAATCTGCTGCCCTACAACGGAATGCACCAAGGCTGCAAACAAGTCGGGAATAACTCTTCTTTTCACAGGCCCTATCCGTTCTATTACGTCGGCCAGTCGCCTGTCGGCATGTTTTAAATAAGAGAGTTCCGTTTCTCCGTATCGAAAAAAAGTATCGTTATACATGCGTTTATAGAAACAATTAAAACTATCCGTCGCATTATGGCGGCAACTCCGTACTGTTTTGCCGGTAACGGATGTATCCCGCAAGATACAATTATTTTGCAGTCCGGCCATGCCGAGTGCAGCTTGTTTTCGCCGTTCTGCGGCAAAGATAATGCAAACGAGGGCAGAGACAAACCGTAAGGTTCGGCTATGCCGAGTGCAGCTTATTTTCGCCGTTCTACGGCAAAGATAATGCAAACGAGGGCAGAGACAAACCGTAAGGTTCGGCTATGCCGAGTGCAGCTTATTTTCGCCGTTCTACGGCAAAGATAGATTCAATATCGGGCTTTGACCTGTTTGCTGCCTGTTTCTGCACGGCGTTTTTATGGCTTGTCGCAATATCCGATACCGTTATTTGTAAGTTATTTATATCTTTTACAAACATAAAAGGTCCGATATCGGTCAGGAACAAGGATATCCGCTTTTCTGGACGGTGAAGTGATTGGAAAAACGTATACCAATGTCTTGCTGACAGAAGACTCTGCCCGGAGGTCGTATAAATTGTTGGGCTGCGATATTACAACCCGTATTTTGCTGTAAAGTCGTCTGCCGCTGCAAGGGTGTCGGTTTTGCCTACGTCGAGTATCGCCAGACCGTTCTGCCGGTATGCAACTATCTTCTCCTTTTGCATGACGTTCAGATAAAAGTCCATAATGGAGAATTTTTCCGGCCATCCCGACATAAGTCCGAAAATGCGCGGCGATACAACGTGTATCCCTGCAAAAGCGTGCGGGTGCAGCGTAGCCAATGTAGCGGCGTCAATATCGGCAGGGCGCGTCGCTCCTGTCTGGACATTGCGCCACCCGGCAAGGCGGTTTCCTTCATCGAAGAGGAGTTGCCGGCTTGAAGACCGGTCGCTTACCGCAACCTGTGCCAGACTATCCGGCTTCATGGATGCTGCAAAAGTGTCGAGTTTAAGGTTCGATAAAATATCGACGTTGTGCAGCAGTACAGGTTCGTTGCCGGGAAAGAAGGCGGCTGCGCGGCGCAGTCCTCCGCCGGTATCGAGCAGCATTCCGCTTTCGTCCGATATTTCTATACGCATGCCGTAGTTGCGGGCGGCAATAAAGTCGGTTATTTGTCCGGCATGGTGGTGTACATTAATTACGGCGTGGGTGCATCCTGCGGCATGCAGTTTTATAAGCAGGCGGTGCAGCAGGGGGACGCCGCCGACAGGTACAAGAGCTTTCGGTATGCGGTCGGTCAGCGGCTTGAGGCGCGACCCCAGGCCGGCAGCGAAAATCATTGCCCTCATGGTGCTGTTTGCGGTGAAAAGGTTGTTGAAATATTCTGTTCCCGATGTATCAGGCAGACTTCTATTGCAGGGTATTTTTCATGCAGGTGAACGGCCAGCCTCTGCGCGGAATAAACCGAGCGGTGCCGTCCTCCTGTACATCCGAATGCAACCTGCAGATGCGTAAATCCACGTCCGGTATATTTCTCTACGGCAGCATCGGTCAAGGCGAAGGCATGTTCGAGAAATGGCAGAATCTCGCCGTTCTCCTCAAGAAAACGAATTACCGGTCCGTCCAGTCCTGTCAGCGGGGCATATTGCGCATATCTGCCCGGGTTGTGTATTGCGCGGCAGTCAAATACGAATCCGCCCCCGTTTCCGCTTCCGTCATCGGGTATGCCGGTGCGGTATGAGAAACTGTATACGGTAACACGCAGCGTGTTGCGGGTGGGTGAGGGAGAGAAACGCTGCAACGCGGTCATTTTCGCAAGCGTATCTTTCAGATACGGGTATTCGTCGGCAACGCCGGCGCGTAACAGCTGCCGCAGGTTCTCAACGGCAAGGTTGATGCTTTGCAGGAACAGCGATTTGCGTTCGTAATATCCGCGGAACCCGTAAGTTCCCAAAACCTGCAATGTGCGGAAAAGGACAAACCTTTCAAGGTCGCGGCGAAACGCCGTGCTGTCTACGTCGACCCCTTCGGCCCGTAAAGCTGCGACATATTCATCCAGCAGGCTTTCACGTACTTCGTCCGGGTAGCGGGCACGTGCCTGCCACAGGAATGACGCCGCATCGTAGTGCACCGGTCCGCGACGCCCGCCCTGAAAGTCGATGAACCACGGTTTGCCGTCCTTAATCATTACGTTGCGGCTTTGAAAGTCGCGGTACATGAAGCCTGTCGGGCCTGCAAGCGACAACTCTTCTGAAATCGTTTCAAAATCGTCCTGCAGCCTGTTCTCGTCGAATTCCGCTCCCGATGCTTTGAGAAAACAGTATTTGAAATAGTTGAGGTCGAACATGACGGAGCGTTCATCGAAACGGCTTACCGGGTAGCAAACCTTTCCGTAGTCGAGCCCCTTATCGCCTCTTATCTGTATGGCGGCAAGCTGTCTCATGGTTTCGCGAAGCAGGCTGAGGGCCTCGCTGTCGTATATATCCGCTGCACGGCATGAAGCCAGACGGTCGTAAAGCGACACATCGCCCAAATCTGTTTGCAGATATGCCATACCGTCATCGCTTGCGGCAACTACCTCGGGTACATTTATCCCTTTGTCCGACAAATGTCCCGACAGGGCAATAAAGGCGCGGTTTTCAGCGGGCGACTCGCCGAGAACGCCGATAAGCGTAACCGACGGTGATGATAGCCTGTAATAGCGGCGCGGCGACCCCGCCCCGGCAACAGGGTGTATGTCCGATGCTTCGTGTCCGGCATACGCCAGAAACAACTGTTTTAAGATATTCATGATATATACAAAAGTATACAAAAGGCAGGCGGAAAGCCAAACTGTAAGGTTAAAAAAAAATAACAGGGAATCATTGCGGTACAAACCCCTCCGGGTGAAGCGCTAACCGGCAAAATGCGTGGCAGGGCGGGTCGGGTAGGGGGTGTGGGGTATCCGTCCCGCTTTCCACCGCCAAAGGCCTGCCGGGCATTTCCCTGCACCGGTGTTGCGGTTGAGGCGGTTATCCCCTTCCGGCTAACGTCAGTATTTCGGCGACCTTTTCACCCAAAGGCAAGTTGTAGTCAATCCAGTGTATGGTAAACCCCCGGCGTTCCATTCCGCGGAACCATGTCATTTGCCGTTTTGCAAACTGATGTATTGCAATCTCCAGAAGCCTTACAGTCTCGTCGTAGCTTCTCATGCCAGTTACATATTCGGTTATGTATTTGTATTCCAGCCCGTAGTATATAAGGTTTCCGGGCGGTATACCTTCGTCCAGCAGCTTTTTTACTTCGTCTACCAGCCCCTCCTGCAACCGGGCGTGGAGTCGGGCCGTTATGTTGCTGCGGCGGCGTTCCCTGTCAATGTCTATGCCTATCAGCAAAGTATCTATCGGTTTGTCGGCAAGCTGTTCCGGAGGGCAGTTCCTGTAATATTCGGCAATCTCTATTGCCCGTATCGCCCGTTTGCAGGTATCGGTGTCGGTAGTATTGTGCAACCGTTTGTATTGCGACAGTATCTTTTCCAGTTCCGGCAGCGGCTTGCCCTGCAGTGCATTGCGCAGTTCCTTGTTTTCCGGAACATCGGGCATGGCATATCCTTTCAGTACGGTTTCTATGTACAGGCCCGAGCCTCCGCATATTACAGGTATCCTGCCCCGGCCTATAATACTGCCGTATGCCGCTTCAAAATCCCTGCGGTATTCATACAAGTTGTATCTGTAACCCGGTTCGCATATATCTATGAGGTGAAAGGGAACCTCCTTGCCGCCCACGCGGTATTCCGAAAGGTCTTTCCCCGTCCCTATATCCATTCTGCGGTATACCTGTCTGGAGTCGGCCGATATTATCTCTCCGTCCAACGCCGCGGCAACGGCAGTTGCCAAGGCTGTCTTGCCCGAAGCCGTAACGCCTGTTATAGTAATCGATTCACTTTTCATTGCCTGCCATAGCCTTTATATGCCAAAAAATGTATTGCCCAGGAAGTTCAGTTCCGCGCGGAGAATATCCGATATCTCTCCGGGTTTTGCCGACCTGAGCTCTTCAATGCTTCGGAAACGCCCGCCGGTGCAGTCGAACGGAACGGCTGCCTTGCCCGTATTGTACAAGTAGAACAATACTACCCGGTCGCCGTGTGCATCGCGATATTTGTATTTGGTTACATAGCGGAGAGCCTCATTCTCCAATACCCCTTTCGATGCCCTTCCCAGACACTCCTCGTAGTTCTCCCCATATCCCAGCATGGACGTAAACGGCGTGTCGGCGGCGGCAAGAGTGCCGTCGGCATGTATGGCATTTTCAATATATATGTTACGCCCTTCAAATGCTATTATCCTAACCGTCATAAACATGTAGTCGCCAGTGGCGCGCAGGGGCGCCGTCCCGGCCTTTATACGTCCGGCAACCTTGTACCTGTCATCGACAACGGCAACCCAACGCTTCTTGTATTTCCCGCAAGCAACATATCTTGCCCTGAAAAACTCCAGGACAGCGGCAATATGGATTATTCCGGCAAACATAATTGTCGACTGCCGCCATACGGCATTGCCCTCTGACCTGTACCGTATGACAATTGCTATAAAAAGTATTGCATAGATAAATGCCAGTATCTTTCCCGCAAAAAAGAATTCCCTTTTGGCAAACCATGCGTCCCGGTCGTTTTCCCGGTTACGGTTATACGGGACACGCCTCCTCCTGTATTCTATCACAATCAGTGCGGAGAGCAGCATGGAGGCGGCGGCAAGGACTATGGCCTCATTCCACGACAGCACCATAAGGCATATAGTGGCGGCGTGCAGTATTATTGCAACAGGGTAGAGCGGTACATCTATTTTTGCAATATTCCGGAAAACAGTGTAAAGCAGCAGCAGAACGGCTGCTGCAACGGCGTGCAGCATTACCTGCGTTTCGGGCGGGCATACCGCCTCCGGTATCGACAGCGAAACGATTGCGGCATACGGCACGAGTGCCAGCGTATGCCACATGTTGATAAAGGTTCTGGCAGAAAATCTGTTTGTCATGGACCTCAGTTTGTCGGTTATACGTTATCCTGTTCCAGCCGGTGCCTTGTCTTTGCGGATACAAAGGAAGCGGTATGTGTTTCCTCGATATATTCCAATATTCCGGTTATCCTCCAGTCAGACAGCACCGTCGGGCATTTTCCCGGAGCGCAAAAATACAATGCGCCGCAGTGTGCGGCAACAGCCTGAGGCCTGAATAAATCACAAAATAATCTGCGTTAAGTATAAAGCCGTTTAGACACATTATTTTTTGTTCCGCTTTATGAAGTCGCAGACTCTCGTAAACAGGTGCAACCGCGTGTTGCACCCTGTTATGGAGTGGTTTTTGTTGGGGTATATCTGCATGTCGAACTGTTTCCCCGATTCTATCAACGCCGCCGTATACTGGAGGGTATTGGCAAAATGCACGTTGTCATCGGCCGTTCCCGAAACAAGCAGCAGGTTGCCGTTCATCCTTCCTGCCAGTTTTACGGCAGAAGTGGCATCGTATCCACCTTCGTTTGCCTGCGGCGTATTCATGAACCTTTCGGTGTATATGGCATCGTAGAATCGCCAGTCGGTAACGGGCGCTACGGCTATACCCGAGTTGAAGATGCCGTTGCCGAGCGACATTGCCATAAGTGTCGTATATCCGCCGAAACTCCATCCGAAAATGGAAATGTTCTCCTTGTCCACATAGCCGAGCGTGGAGATATGTTTTGCGGCGGCAATCTGGTCTTCAGCTTCCGGCAGGCCGAGGTTCTTGTATATGCAGTGCGCAAAATCCCTCCCTCTGCCGGGAGTGCCGCGCGGGTCGACACTTACAATTATGTAACCCTCGTTTACCATGTAGTTGCGCCAGTCGGGGCTTTCCCATTTGTCGAGTACTGTCTGTTTGCCCGGACCGCTGTACTGGGTCATTATTACGGGGTATTTCCTGTCTGCCGCAAACCCATCCGGCTTTATCATGTAACCGTAAAGCGTCGTTCCGTCAGCAGCGGTGAAAGAGAAAAATTCCTTGGTGCCGCAACCCGAATAAGAGAGGTGGCTGTTTTCCCCGAAACTCTTTACAACTTTCCCGTTGCCTGCATTTACAAGTGCGGTAACGGGCGGAGTTGCCGTGTTGCTGAAAGTATTTACGAAGAAACTTGCATCGGCATTGAAACTTGCGGTATTGTACCCTTTGCCGCCTGTAAGTTTTGATGTCCTGCCCGACAGGTCGGTCCTGTATATCGAGCAGTATAGGGGCCCTTCGGCGTTGCCGCTGTAATAAAACCTGTCTTTGCCGTCCGAACCGAGAAACTCTATTACATCCCACTTGCCCGATGTCAGTTGCCTAAGCAACTGCCCTTTTGCCGAGTACTGGTAAAGGTGGCGGTATCCGTCGCGCATCGACGGTACAATAAAGAAGTTGTCGTAGAATGCGATATTGCCGTAGGTGGCTTCATCAATCCATGTATCGCTTTTTTCGTTCATAAGCAGGCGGGCAGTCCCCGACTTGGGGTTCACGCTGTATACGTTCAGGATATTCTGCTCGCGGTTCAGCGTCATTACAGCAAGCGAAAGGGAGTCTTTCGTAAACGTTATTCGCGGGATATAACCGCCGTCCTCAAGCGGCACATCCATTCTTTTCACTACCCTCGACTCCACCGTATACGTATAAACTTCGGCCTTTGCGCATGCCTCGCCCGGGAACGGGTATTTATATTGGAATGTTCCGGGGTAGAGCATATGTTCCGGCATAACGGGGCAATACCCCCCGTACAGTTGTACAGGGTAGGGGGGCGTATTCCTCTCATCGGTTCTGAGGAATGCCAGGGTGGAGTTGTCCGACGCCCATGTGAGGCTGTTTACGAAAGAGAACTCTTCTTCATAAGCCCACGATGTGGACCCGTATATGACTTTGCCGTTTTCGCCCCCCCTTGTTACCTCCGACTGGGAATCGTAGTCGAGCTTCTTCAGGTATACGTTGCCGTCGCGTACAAAAGCTACCATGCGCCCGTTCGGCGAGAATGTGGCTATCTGCTGCTTCCCGTCCATGCACAACGGTTTTACCAGGTTGCGCATAATCTCAAAAGTGTAGTAGTTGGCCTTGAAAGAACGCCGGTATATCTTTTCCGAGTCGGTATACAGGAGGATTCTCTTAAAATCGCGGCTCATATCGAACCCGTCGAAACTGTCGAACGGGCATTCCCTGGCTTTGGCTGCGTTGAACAGGGTGTCTACCACCTTGCCGCTTTTGTATTCGTATTTCAGGACAAGGGTCCTGGCATCGTCGGCTGCTGCAAAATATTTGCCGTCTTCCGTCGATATGGCTTTCAATGCCGGTTCTACATCGTACTTCCCCGAGACGAAATCGTCGAGGCGGGCGGCGGATGCAGTCATCGAATACGGAAAAGCCAGCGATATGGCCGCTACGGTTATTTTTATTCCAAGTTTCATAATATCCTGTTTTATGACAACAAATTTACATCATATTTGAATAACATCCTGTCTGCGGATATAAAAATACCTCTTGAATTGAGAATTTTGCATTCAATTTTCAAAATATTTTGTTTTGCCCATGCACGTCTTTGCATCTTGCCCAGGTGTTGGAAAGAGAGGCGTTTCAGCCGGAATCAAAAGGCCGCTGCCCGTATCGGCGTTATGCCGTATTCCGGTGCAGGGCTGTCCGTGTCCCCCCTGTTTTTGTCCGGCGGAAAAATTATTTTGCACCGCGCTTTGATTATGGCGGGGCAAAATTCTTTAACTTTGCGCAGCGACAGGCGGGTTTCATCGTAACGCCGGTTTGCGTAAATGCTATATATACACCTGCCGAAGCGAGCCTCCGGCAAAACAGAACAGTTGTAACAGTCATGAATATGAACTACGGATTCGTACGTGCGGCGGCACTTGTACCGAAGGTGAAAGTGGCCGACCCGTCTTATAATGCCGACGGAATAATAGAGTTGATAAAGAAGGCTTCCGATTGCGGCGCCGATATTGCGGTATTCCCCGAACTTGCGCTTACGGCGGCGACGTGCGGCGACCTGTTTTGCAAAAGGCATCTGTTGCAGAGCGCGGAAACGGCATTGGCGCGGATACTTTCCGAAACTTCCGCCCTGTCGCCCCTTGTAATACTCGGGCTTCCCCTGTATGCCGGAGGCAAGGTGTACGATGCCGCCGTTGTCTTTCAGTACGGACGTATAGCGGGAGTTGTCCCTAAATCCCTTCTTTCCCCGGCATGGAAACGCTGGTTCACCTCCGGGGAGAACGTGCAGCAGCAAATAACCCTCTGCGGGCAACAGGCCTGCCTGTCGGACAAGACCGTGTTCAAGGCCGGAGATGTTTGCGTTTCGGTCAGGATAGGAGAGGATGCGCTGACGTTGAACACACCCCTGCGCAAAGGGAGGATCATTGCAGCCCTTGCCGCGTACCCCGAACTTGTGGGGCGTAACGGCCGCGTACGTGCGCTTGTTGCCGCCAAATCGTCGTCGGAACATAATGCATATGTAATGGCTGCTGCCGGAGCAGGCGAATCTACCACCGATTACGTTTACGGCGGGGCTTCATTGATAGTTGAGGATTACGATGTGCTGGCCGAAGGCGCAAGGTTTATGCAGGAGGCCGGATGCACGATATCCGACATAGATGTAGAGAAACTGCAGAATTCCCTCCTTGCCGAAAGCGATGCGGAGAATCCCGCCGACAGGCAGGAGGAGGTTGCCGTCGAGTTCTCGCGCAAGGCCGGTGGCAAAACGGAACTGATGCGTAAGGTAAATGCCCATCCGTTTATCCCGGAAGACAAAGACGAACTTTCGTCCCGTTGCAGGGAGATATTCGAGATACAGACTGCGGCGCTTTTGCAGCGGCTGCGGCATACGGGGATGACGAAAATTGTGCTGGGCATATCGGGGGGGCTCGATTCGACGCTTTCGCTTCTTGTTGCGGCCAATGCGCTCGATAAGGCAGGGCTGCCGCGGGAAAACATATACGGGATAACCATGCCCGGATTCGGCACTACCGGCCGGACATACGCCAATGCCCTTGCCATGATGCGCGCCTTGGGCGTTACCATAAGGGAGATATCCATAAAAGATGCATGTATAAGGCATTTTGAAGATATAGGGCATGATATTTCCGTACACGATGTAACATACGAAAATTCGCAGGCTCGGGAACGGACGCAGATTCTTATGGACTTTGCCAACAAGACGGGGGCGTTGCATCTCGGAACGGGCGACATGTCGGAACTTGCCCTCGGGTGGGCCACCTACAACGGCGACCACATGTCCATGTACAACGTAAACGGGGCGATTCCCAAGACAATGGTGCGTTACATGGTCGCATGGGTGGCGCTCGAACTGGGAGGGGAGATTCGCGACACCCTGCTCGATGTGGTGAATACCCCTATATCTCCCGAACTTATGCCGGCCGGCGACGACGGCGCGATAGAACAGAAAACCGAAGATATTGTGGGCCCGTACGAGCTGCACGACTTTTTCCTGTACAATTTTGTGCGCAACGGTTTCTCTCCGGCCAAGATACACTATCTTGCCCTTGCGGCATTCGGGGACAAATACGACGGGGCAACCGTAAAGCATTGGCTTACGGTATTCTGCCGGCGTTTTTTTGCACAGCAGTTCAAACGCTCCTGTTTGTCCGACGGTCCTGCAGTGGGAAGTGTAGGGTTGTCGCCGCGCGGCGGCTGGTCGATGCCGAGCGACGCCTCGGCAGCAGCATGGATAAGTGAATGCGGGCAGCTATGACGTGTTGGCGTGATGCCGGTACTGCAAGGCCCGTATCCGTCAGCCGATACGGCGATAACCCGGAAAGGCGCCCCTTGCGTGTCGGTTAGCGGCTGGGCAAAGGGCGTACAGCACCATGAATAAAGGAAAAATAAGAAAAGTTTTATCGAATTTTATAATATTATTGTGTATCTGCTTGCCGATTTTATTTAATTTTGCCGCGGATTCAAGGCACTTTTAAACTCGTGTCAGGTAAACAGGTTCAAGAGAAAAACAAGAGAAAAAATCAGTATTATGTCTAAGATTACAAAAGAAGATGCACTCGAATATCATCGTAACGGGAAACCCGGAAAGATAGAAGTTGTTCCGACAAAGCCGTACAGTACGCAAATGGACCTTTCCCTTGCATACTCTCCCGGTGTGGCGGAGCCGTGTCTCGAAATAGAGAAGAATCCCGACGATGCGTATGAATACACGGCAAAAGGAAACCTTGTGGCCGTAATCTCCAACGGAACGGCGGTATTGGGTTTAGGCGACATAGGCGCGCTTGCAGGGAAACCAGTTATGGAAGGAAAAGGGTTGCTGTTTAAAATATTTGCAGGCATCGACGTCTTCGATATAGAGGTGGACGAAAAGGACCCCGACAAGTTCGTACAGGCCGTAAAGGCCATAGCCCCCACGTTCGGAGGCATAAACCTTGAGGATATAAAGGCCCCCGAATGTTTCGAGATAGAGAACCGCCTGAAGAAGGAGCTCAATATCCCCGTAATGCACGACGACCAGCACGGTACGGCGATAATATCGGGGGCAGGGCTTATAAACGCCCTCGAATTGCAGAACAAACGTATTGAGGAGGTCCGCCTTGTGGTAAACGGGGCCGGCGCATCGGCAATATCGTGTACCCGCCTTTACATGCGTCTTGGCATAAAGAGGGAGAATATAGTAATGGTCGACAGCAAGGGGGTTATCAACAGCAAGCGCGAGAACCTCACTGCCGAAAAGAAGGAATTCGTTACCGACCGCGACATCACTACTCTGGCCGAGGCCATGGTAGGCGCCGATGTTTTCCTGGGGCTTTCGCGTGCCGATATACTTACCCCCGAGATGATACGTTCCATGAACGACAATCCCATAGTATTTGCATTGGCTAACCCCAATCCCGAAATCTCCTACGAGAAGGCAAAGGCTTCGCGCCCCGACCTTATTTTCGCCACCGGACGTTCCGACTATCCCAACCAGATAAACAACGTATTGGGATTCCCGTATATATTCCGCGGGGCGCTGGATGTGCACGCTTCGCAGATAAACGAAGAGATGAAGCTCGCAGCCGTATATGCTATTGCCTCCCTTGCAAAGGAGAGGGTGCCGGAAGTGGTAAATGCGGCATACAACATAAACAGAATAAGTTTCGGGCCGGAATACATAATACCCAAGGCTCTCGACCCGCGTCTGCTTACATGCGTGGCTCCCGCCGTGGCGAAAGCGGCAATAGAATCGGGCGTGGCCGGTAAGGAAATAACCGACTGGGATGCCTACAAAAACAGCCTGAGAGCAAGGATGGGTTACGACAACAAGCTGATGCGCAGCCTTATAGATATGGCAAAACAGAATCCCAAACGCGTGGTCTTTGCCGAAGCCAACCATGTGAACATGCTTTCGGCGGCAGTAACGGCGTACAAAGAAGGGATATGCAAACCCATACTGCTCGGCAACAACGAGATGATAGCCAAAACGGCGGCTCGCAACAACCTCGACCTTACCGGAATAGAAATCGTCAACCTGCGCCACGATGACGAATACGAAAGGCGTTGCCGCTATGCCGAGATTCTTGCAAGAAAGCGCGAACGCGACGGTATTACGGTAGACGAGGCGTATGAAAAGATGTTCGACCGCACATATTTCGGCATGATGATGGTTGAGACCGGCGAGGCAGATGCCTTTATAACCGGGACCTACACCAATTATACCGAGGCAGTTGAAGTTGCCAAGAACGTTATAGGAATACGTCCGGAGTACAAGCACTTCGGTTCAATGCACATAGTATCGACCAAGAAAGGGACCTTCTTCCTTGCCGATACCCTTATAAACCCGCATCCCGACGAAGACACGCTGGTGGACATAGCCCGTCTGTCGGTACACACTGTGAAGTTCTTCGCAAACGAGCCGGTAATGGCCATGCTGTCATATTCCAACTTCGGGGCGGAGAAGAGCGGAAGCGCAGCCAAGGTCCACCGCGCCATAGAGAAGTTGCATACCAATTATCCCGAACTCTTGATCGACGGAGAGATGCAGTTGAACTTTGCGTTGGATAAAGCTCTAAGGGACAAGACATTCCCGTTCAACAAACTTGCCGGAATGGACGTCAATACATTGATATTCCCCAACTTGAGTTCTGCCAACCTGGCATACAAACTCTTCCTTGAAATGGGTGTCAATGACTCTGTCGGGCCTATCCAGATGGGGCTTAACAAACCTATCCACTTTACCGACATAGAGAGTTCGCCGCGCGATATTCTGAACCTTACAGCGGTTGCCGTAGTGGATGCAATAGTAATGGAGCAGATAAACAAGAACAAATAAAGCAAACTGGCAGAGGGTACAGGGCCTCCAGCCGTGTAGGCGGCGGCAAACAGCCGCGCCGTCATAGAAGCGGGAGGACATTCCTTAAAGGGTATCCCCCTTTCCGGAATAGCACAATGCCTGTCTGCGCAGACATACAGGCAGGAAACGGAAGACAGGTATAAGGTTTTCCGTTTCCTGCCGTTTGTACGATAGCTGTATGTGCCGGTAAATAGTGCGCGGGGGGGTATGGCGCAGGTTACGGCATCCCGATGTAGAAATCCCCTACCATTTCGGAGTATTCCCGGCTGTTCAGGTCGATACAGTCCCAGACGTAGTCCGCAGGAGTCCTGCCCCATTCGGTCAGCACCCTTTTCGGGGTATCCTCCCCGGCAGCGGTACGTATATCGCTTCTCCTTTGCAGGAAGAGCCTGTTTTCGGTTGCCGCCCTGGCTATATCATCGTAACTTTCCCAGGGGGATATAAGCGATATCCTGCCGTTGGGGGCAAGAATCTTTCCGCTCCAGAAAACAAGCGTGTCGTAATCGAGCATCGAGGTGTGCCGGGCCATGTCTCTCGCCCGGTCGTCCGGTTTCAGCGAGTTCCTGAAATACGGCGGGTTGGACACTATGGCATCGTATTCTACGCTGCATGACGGAGCGAATACTGCAAAATCGGTACAAAAGAGATTTATCCTGCCGTGCCATTCGGAGTTGCCGAAGTTAGCCGCAGCATCCCGGGCTGCCCCCTCATCTATTTCTATTGCATCGATTACGGTCTGTTCCCGGGTCCTTTGCGCGCACATCAGGGCGACTATTCCCGAGCCGCATCCGATATCGAGAATCCTGCCGTTTTCCGGTACTGCCGAAAGGCCGGCCCACGCGCCTAACAACACCCCGTCAGTCCCTACTTTCATGGCCGTGCGGGTGTCATCTATTGAAAAACGTTTGAACTTGAATGCCATAAATACAGGTAATAGTGCCGGATACGGCGGTAGCCGGAAATTACGTTTCCACCTGCCGTACAGTATACAAAAGTATTGTAAAACCTTCAAAACTCCTACGCCCTCCATTACTTAAAAAAATATATTATTTTTTGTTCGTGCCGTTAAATTTCCGTCCGCTGCATTAATTTTGGCACAGCACTTGTTCCGTTAATATATCAGTGCGCTATATGCGGCACGCAACCATAATCATGACAAATTGGCAATTTAATATATGAAGACTTATTTCAATCAAGAAGAAGAGGTGGCTTTTGTACCCATAATAACCGATGCGGAGGGGGGGCCCGATTTGGAGTGCCCGGGCGTGGACGAGGAGAGCCTGCCCATCCTGCCGTTGCGTAACATGACGCTCTTCCCCGGCATAACGCTTCCGGTGCTTGTCGGTCGGAGGACTTCCCTGGCATTGGTCAAGGAGGCTTTCAACAACAAGAAGTATATAGGTGTAGTCTGCCAGAAAAAGGCCGATGTGGATGATCCCGCCTTCGACGACATATATTACATGGGCTCGATAGCGGAGATAGTGAAAATCCTCGATATGCCCGACGGCAATACAACCGTCATATTGCAGGGAAAGCACCGGTTCAAGCTGCTGTCGCTGACAAGCAGTTACCCCTACTTGCGGGGAAAGGTGGAACTTGTGGATGAAATAATGACGAAAAACGATAATCCCGAATTTATGGGGTTGGTATCGGCATTGAAAGACCTTACCGGCGAGTTCCTTAAGAACCTCGGCGATCCGTCGAGAGAGCTGCTTTTTGCCGTACAGAACATAGGAAACCCGTATTTCCTTATAAATTTCCTGTCGGCCAATCTGCCCATATCCATAGAGCGCAAGCAGGCCCTGCTGTCAGAAGACTCCATAAAGGAGAGGGGGTTCAAACTCTATGCCGAGTTGAGCAGGGAAACGCAGTTCCAGGAAATAAAAGCCCGGATACAGTCCCGTACGCGCGAGGACATATCGCAGCAGCAGCGGGAACATTTCCTGCAGCAGCAGATAAAAACCATACAGGAAGAGCTGGGCGAAACGCAGGACCAGGACATATCGGAACTGGTAGAGAAGGCGGCTTCAAAAAACTGGAGCCAGGAGGTTGCCGCGGTTTTCGACAAGGAGGTCCGCAAACTGCAGCGGCTGTATCCGCAAACGCCCGATTTCTCCGTTCAGTTCAACTATCTGGAGACATTCGTGGAATTGCCGTGGAATGAATACACCGAAGATAATTTCGACTTGAAGAACGCCAAAAAACAGCTGGACAAGGACCATTACGGCCTTGAAAAGGTAAAGGAGCGTATAATAGAGCATCTTGCCGTACTGAAATTGCGTGGCGATATGAAGTCGCCCATCCTCTGCCTTTACGGCCCTCCCGGAGTAGGGAAGACCTCGCTTGGACGTTCCATAGCCAAGGCCCTTAACAGGAAATATATACGAATGTCGTTAGGCGGGCTGCACGATGAGGCGGAGATACGCGGACACCGGCGTACATATATCGGGGCGATGCCCGGACGTATAATACAGGGCATAAACAAGGCCGGAAGTTCCAACCCGGTGTTCGTGCTCGACGAGATAGACAAGATTGGTGCCGACTTCAAGGGCGATCCGTCGTCCGCACTGCTGGAGGTTCTCGACCCCGAGCAGAACAACGCTTTCCACGACAATTACCTGGATGTCGATTATGACCTTTCAAAAGTCATGTTCATAGCTACGGCCAATAACCTGAGCACAATATCGCAGCCGTTGCTCGACCGTATGGAGCTTATCGACATATCGGGCTACATACTTGAAGAGAAAGTAGAGATAGGGCGGCGGCATCTGTTGCCCAAGCAGATAACCGAGCACGGCCTGCAGAAGAGCGATGTGGATATCCCCAAAAAGACCATGGAGGCCATAATCGACGGCTATACCCGCGAGTCGGGCGTACGTGAGCTTGACAAGAAGATAGCCAAGATAATGCGGCGCGTGGCAAAGAAGAAAGGCTCGGACGAGGAGTATGAAA
Organism: uncultured Bacteroidales bacterium; assembly: GCA_949297125.1. GTDB lineage: Bacteria > Bacteroidota > Bacteroidia > Bacteroidales > G3-4614 > Caccoplasma_A. Next base: position 73,660 of record CASFRS010000001.1, on the reverse strand, counting down.
GGAAGATTTCCGTAGCGGATCTGAAAGAGTACCTCGGAGCAAGGGAATACACGCGCGATATATATGAAAACAACGATATAGCCGGCGTGGTAACCGGATTGGCATGGACGGCTGTAGGAGGGGAGATTCTCTTTATAGAAGCGAGCCTGACAAAAGGTAAAGGCGAAAAGCTGACCCTTACGGGCAACCTCGGCGATGTAATGAAAGAGTCTGCCGTATTGGCCTTGCAATACGTAAAGTCCCATTCCGACGAACTCTCCATACCCGAGGAAGTTTTCGACAAATGGAACCTGCATGTCCATGTTCCCGAAGGCGCCATACCCAAGGACGGGCCGTCGGCCGGCATAACCATGGTTACGGCCATAGCATCGGCCTTTACGCAGCGGAAGGTAAAGTCGCACCTTGCCATGACAGGCGAGATTACCCTGCGCGGGCGCGTACTGCCCGTAGGCGGTATAAGGGAAAAGATACTTGCCGCCAAAAGGGCCGGCATAAAGGAGATAATCCTTTGCGAAGAGAACAGGAAAGACATAGAGGAGATACAGGAGATGTACCTGAAAGGGCTGGAGTTCCATTACGTCCGTAAAATATCGGAGGTTCTGGATATAGCCCTTACGGAAAAAAAGGTAAATCATCCGTTGATGTTGAATTATACCGTTTCTCCCGCTTTACAGCCCGGTACGCCGGTTCAGGCCTGACGCTGCGGCGGGGGGGGGTCCGGGAAGCGGTTGCATCGGAAAAAGAACGGCACGGAATATTCGCCCGCCGGGGCGGCTATATTCCGTGCCGTCTGTTTTTATGCCGTTTGCATGGCAGGATCGGGACTTGGCGCATTACGCAACCGGATTCTACGTGCTTCCCGGTCGAACCGGAATAAAGACCGGAACAAAGAATCAGTTTACGGCAAGTTTGAAGCTCTTGAAAACCCCGTTCCCGGTTAGCGATATTACATATATGCCGTCCGGAAGTTGCGGCAACGGTATTTCGTCGCCTGCCGCAATTTCCCTTCCCGGTACGGATGCAGCCTTCCTGCCGCTTATATCGTATATATCGACTTTAGCATTTTCCATTCCTTCCGCAATCAAAAGCGAGTATGCTTTCCCGCGGCGGATTAATGTTGCCGGTTCCCGGGTGTCGTTCCGGTGCGATTGCAGCGACGAGAGTTTCAGGACCTCTTTCAGCCCGCCCCATGCGTCCAGTTTTCCGTATCCCCACGTATTGCCGGGGGTATCCCCGGTATATCCGTCGCGTATGGCCGTACGGCTCAATACCTCCCTTACGTCTTCGGGCGTCAGGTCGGGACAGGCTTGCAGCCACAAGGCCAGGGTTCCCGTTACGACAGGAGTTGCAGCCGATGTGCCGCTCATGGAACCGTATACGTATTTACGGTTGCCTACTGTCAGCGAGTCGCCCTCCTTCAGCCTTGCAGAGTACGATATGTTGTTTATAACCGCTTCTGAATATGACGATACGACCCATTCGCCCGGGGCGGTTATATCGGGTTTCATACGCCCGTCGGCAGTCGGGCCTCTGCTTGAAAACGACGATATTCCGCCTATGCCCGACGGGGAAGAGGAAAACTCCTTGCTTTTGTACGAGCCTACCGATATTATCCGTTTTCCCACGCCTCCAATTTCATTTGCCGTGCAGTTGTTGTCGCCCGCACTCCACCCGGCCGGAGTACTGAAACTCTTGAATTGCGAATATTTGTTGTCCGACCATCCATGGACCGTTCCGTTGTCGCCGTACAACTTTATCCCTAAGGAATACCCCGCTGTAACATTCGGCATGTCGGCATCTATGGTTATGTGCGGCCTGCCGCTTCCCGGCTCGGTATCGCAGAATATATCTATGTCGGCATCCATTCCGCGGTATCCTGCCTTGCTGAAGCGGCAAGTAAATGTACCCGCATCCGACGAAGAGAACGGTTCCGATTCGGCTATGATATTGCCCGAGCCGTATTGAAGTACGCACAGCCTTATGCCGAACTCCCTGCCAGGCTCGCCGTAGAAGTTGCTTGTGGACTTATACCCGTTCCCGTATTTGCCGATAAAGGAAAAGAACGTCTTGAGCGTGTCCTGCGGCGATGCAATGACGGCAGCTATATGCCCCGTACTGTTCCCGTCGTTTCCGGCCGCACCTGTTATCAGCCGCCCGGCACCCTGCATGGCATCGCATACCTTGTCGAAAAGCGAGTTACCGTCGTGCGGGCCGGGCGTGTCGCCCAGGCTGAGGTTTATTACGCACGGTTTGTTTACCATGTCGGCATAATCGAATATGTATTTTACCGCATCCGATATACATGCGTATCCGTCGCCCAGCGATGTGCTGTAACTTACATATACTATATCGCTTTCCGTTGCCATGCCGTAATAATCGAGACCCTTGTTGCTCCCGGCGGCTATCCCGGCAACGGCAGTGGCATGCGTTTCGCTCGTTACGTCCGTGCCGTGAGCAATTATTGATGCTTCGTCGGTCAGTTCGTTGCCGTACGAAAAATTTTCGGGCGGCGTCCCTCTCTCCGATTGCAGCCACACCCGTTTTATGCGCAGTTTGTTTTCGGAATTGAAAAAACCGATATGGTCAAACTGCATGCCCCGGTCAATAATCCCAATTACAACCCCTTTGCCGTCGAAAGGGTAGGGAAGCCCCTCTCCTGCCACAATCCTGTCGGCATTTACGCATTCTCTGGCGACATCGGTTTCGGGTGAGGGAGAGTATCCCGAATCGATTCGTCTTACGCGGCTGTCGGCCGCGAGGCTGTATACCGAGTCGGCAGGCAGCCTTACCGAAGCTATGCTGTCCAGAACCATGTTTATAGCCGCCCCGTATTTGCCGAACACCTGCGGGTCGGCCCCTTCTTCCATTACTATGTATAACCCCATGTACGGCGTTTCTGCGTTGTCCGGAAAAGAGGCCCTTGTCCCAATCCTGCCGTTCCCGGCGATTTTCTTCAACGCATACCGGGTACTTGCCGAGAGTTTTTCCCCGGCCGAAGTTGCAGCCGTGTACAGAAGCGCCAGTATAACCGATATAACGAACCCTTTCATGCAGAACCCATTTTATAATATCATACGCCTGAAAAATACCTTAATACCCTTATCCTGGACATTATATAAATTGAGAACAGCGATGCGCCGTAACACAGCAATGCTTTGGCGGGAATGGCAATCAGGGGATTTATATATGAATTAGTATATCCAAACTTATCCAAACCTATTATAAATACGGGATGTATAAGATATACCCCGAAAGACAGAACCGAAAGCTCTTTCAGTATGCCGCGCCATGCAGGGCGCAAGCCTGTCCCGGTGTTTATGCTGTTTATAAAGTAAAATATGCTTATTGCCTGAATGACAACCAGCGGGTGCGTATAAGAATAGTATTTTTGTGAGAATTGTCCGCTTTCAATATATATCCGGTATGTCAGGATAAAGATACAGACAGAAGATATAAGGTATGCCGACAAACATAAGGCCCTGTTGAGTTTTATATCCCTTAGCCAGCCCCCCAATATGAAAAACCATATGCAGGAGACGTGCAGTCCCAGCAATGACGCCAGATTGTATTTTGTTATGCTTAATACAGATATTATAAAGAATATCGCAACCAGAATATTTTTATCCTTTTTAGTTATATTCTTCCACATTCCGTTTATAAAAGGGAACAGAATATATATGCCCGCCAGGATATACATAAACCAGAAATGGCTGTATATTTTATCGTTCAGGAATCTCGAAAGGAATGTGAATATATTATATCCGTTACCGCTTAAAACAAAGAACAAGGCAGAGAAAAAGACAAAAGGAGGCAATATCCTGATAAACCGCTTTCTATAGAACGGCATGGTTTCATACCCTTTGCCTAACATCAAGTATCCGCTTATCATAAAGAATACCGGAACACTGCAACGGGATATGGAATCGTACAGATTAAGGGCATTCCATGTTTCAGCTTGGTTTATGCTTACGGCGCAGGTATGGATAAAGACAACCATTATGCTTGCAACGATTCTCAGTATATGGATGTTTAATTCTTCGTGTAAAACCGTATTGTCTTTTCCTTTCATGGCCGTTGTTCCGTTATTTTTGTATTTTCCGGGTAAGTTTGAATTTCATAAGTTCCGCGCCCTTTATAAAGAGGCGGCACCACATAAGCAGCATATTTGAATACACGCCGTTTTCCTTGCAGGCAACAAGGCACTCCCGGTTTATGATATTCTTGCTTTTTATCGATTCCGTACTTGCCCCGCCAGTCCGCATGGTAACGAAATCCATTGAAAGATATTTGGCTTTTATCTTTTCTTTGTAGACAAATCTCAGCAGCAGCTCAAAATCGGAGGCTATTTTAAAATCCGTCCTGTAAACACCTAATTTGTCGTACAGGCTTTTTTTAACGTAGAACGAAGGGTGCGCGAACATGAACCCCATTCTCATCATCCACGGGCGGAAATAGGCCGACGAGTAGTATCTCACCGGCTTCGACAAATTGCCGGCGTTTACAAAATGCACGTCTCCGTAAACGGCATCGACCCCGTTTTCCCCGAAAGCCTTTACAATGTTCGCCACAACGTCGGGAGAAGTGAAGAAGTCGTCCGAGTTGAGTACTCCCACAACCTCGCCCGTTGCAGCCTTTATCCCCTTGTTGAACGCATCGTATATGCCGTTGTCCCTTTCGCATATTATCCGCTGGCGGTACGAAGAAAGTTCTGTCGCTATCTTTACGGTATTGTCGCCCGACATCCCGTCCACGATAATATGTTCAATATCGGGGTACGTCTGGCCGTTTACCGACCTTATCGTGTCGGCTACAGTTGCGGCGCTGTTATATGTACACGTTACAATAGAGACTTTCATGTTTTTATGCTATTCTGTAAACCATGTTGCCAATCCATTCGTGGAGCAGCCAATACCATTTTGCAGGCAGGTTTATATCAGGCAGCCATTCCGTCCATTTCCGCCCGTGCAGTATTGTCGAATCGACAGCATATCCGTCGGCCTTGAACCCGGCCTCTTCAAATACGTATAACGAGCGTTTCATGTGTATTGCCGACGTTATGACAAGTATCGGCTCTGCCTTTATTTGTTCTCCCAACAGTTTTAGTATGGCGGAGGGATGTTCTTTTGTATTCCTTGCTTCGGGCTCAAATACGATATCCCCCTGCCGTACACCCCATGCGGTTAAATATTCAAGTACAATATCCTTGTTCCCCCCGTTATCCACAATAGAGCCGTCGCCCGAAATTATTATCTTCCTTATTACACCTTTACGGTACAGCATGACAGCGTCAATAAGGCGGTCGGCAGCTTCGTGGAACTCTAACCTGTTGCGGGCGGGGTCGTATTCCGAGTACCCTCCTTCAACAACCCCGTATGTATATGTTTTGCCCTGTCCGGGTTGAACCTGTACGTCGGCGGTCCACCATTTCTCCGCCGAGTAATAAAGCGGCGTGTTCGTAAAGACAAGGAAAAGGAACGCAGCTGCCGATGCGGCATATATTTTAGCCTTTTTCTTTTTAAGGAATATAGCCGCTGTTAGTGCCGCGAGTATGTATAGCCACGGGCTTGCTACGTATGAAAATATGCGCGACAGTACGAAGAACATTTCTACAGTTCTATATTGTAGTGATACCTTATATACTCCTTTATCTTATCCCTGTCAGTACCGCAGTTCTTTTTAATTTCCAGTATTTTCGCATCGACAAGCGTCCTGTACCACCACCCTTGCAGGAAGTGCCACAGGAAGCCCTCCTTGCCGTCGAGGAAACCGCCCCTCACGAAATATCGGAAGCAGAAATAATAGAAACTCCTCCAGAACAGCGGCATACGGGCGTATTTGTCTTTCTTTTTCCTCTTTTCGAGAGTCTCTTTGCTGAAAGTCGGTTTGTTGTTTTTGTGAACATTGTTCGATATCAAACCTATTTCGTTGTCGAGCATCGTTATCGCCTCTCGTATGGAGTAATTGTTGTGCTTGTCCGTGAAGAACCCCAACGTGTTTATGTTGTCATCCACAAAAGGATTTATAAAGGTAGTACTTTCACCTTCAGATAAAGTCATGTGTTCATCCATCCAGCGTTCTTCACAGCGGACACACCCGTATCGGAACAGCCGTATCATGGCAACGTCGTTCACTCCGTGTTTTATTACCCTGCCCATAAAAACCCTTCTGAGCGGCAGGACCACAGCCGAAATGTTCCCGTTTAAAGACGGAAGCTTGTTCTCTATCTCGCCTGTCAGTTCGTCGGACAGATATTCGTCTGCATCCAGACGCAGAACCCATTCGGTATCGATAGGGAGGTTGTCTATTGCCCAGTTCAGTTGCCGGGCATGGTTCCCTTCCCATTTATGCTGAACTACTGTAGCCCCGCACTTCTCCGCAATGGCAACGGTATTGTCCTTCGAGAAACAATCCACCACATATATCTTTTTCGCTATTCCTCCCAGCCTGCAGATACAGCGTTCAATATGTATCTCTTCATTCAGGGTAAGAATTATTACTGTAATATCTTGCATAAATAGGATTCTGTTATTTCTAATATCTTATACGGTACTCGTTTTCAGGAATCAGGTATCGGCATCTATTTTCGTATAATAACCCGTTTTTTCAAAAATACGGCAGGATTGCCGCCTACAACCGTCCACGGTTCCACATCCTTGAATACGCAGGCCCGCGCTCCTACAACGGCATACTCCCCTATAGTAACCTTCGGCCCTATAAATGCCTCGGTGGCTATCCATGCACAGTCGTTTATGGTTATGGTTGAAGGTATCATCGGAAATGCAGGGGATGATATGTCGTGAGACCCCGGGCATATAAAAGCTCCGGCCGATATGACAACTTTGTTCCCTATTTTTACTTTGCCGGTATTGTAGATATTGGCACGGTTATCTATACAGCTGTCTTCTCCTATTTCCAGGTTCCAGGGAGCCCATATCTTAGCCGATGCACGAATGGATGTGTGTTTGCCGACCTTTGCACCGAATACCCTTAGTATGAAATTGCGCCATTTCCCGAATATAACGGTAGGGAATGGCCTGAATAACAGGATGTATGCAGTATTCCAAACAACTCTTGCCATTATGTTTTTATAAGACAAGGTCCTTTTGTATTCCGAACCCACCTTTATTCCGTTATCGTTCATATTATAAAATCCGGTTTATTGTTGCTGTTGCCCGATATGTATTCATACAGGGTTTTCATCTTTTTCGCGCACGTCTCCACAGTATATTTCTCCATAACCAGCCTGATCCCGTTTTCTCCCATTCGGGCGTAATCCGTTTCCGGAGTATTGCAGGCATCGGTTAAAGCCCGGGCTATTGCCCCGGTGTCGTTCTCAACCCACCAGCCGCAACGGGAACTGTCCAGTTCGCCCCATGGCGTCCCTTTTGTCGCTATTACAGGAATCCCATTGGCCAATGCCTCCGGAACAACCATGCCGAAATTTTCCGATTTGCTCGGCAGTACAAGGTATTTTATTCTTCCGTATATCCTTTCTGTTCCTTCATGACTTAGCTGCCCTGTAAAGCGGACATTGCCTAAACGGTATCTGTCTGTAAAATTAAGCAGTTTTTTCAAATATCCGGCATCATTGCATCCTCCCGTTATCAATAATTCCTTGTCTCCGTCTGCAAATCCGGCCTTATACCATGCCTCCAGTAACGATTCGATGTTTTTTACCGGGTCTATCCTTCCGATATATGCAAACCGGCATATATCGTCGTCCGCTTTCTTTATGTTTATTATCTTCTCCTTCTTTATGCCGTTGGGTATTATTGCAACAGGCGTCCGTATCCCGGCCCTTTTTATACATTCGGCCTCATGTTCGCTTGTGGCGTGCAGGCACGATGCTTTGTCGAGTTCTTTTCTCTGAAACAGGAAAAGGAACACTCTCTTCCCTGTTGAAGTAAACTTCATGGCATTTTCATTCAACATGCCGTGAACCGTAATTATGTACGGCTTTCTGCGGCTGAGCGCCGTTTTTGCCGTTATATGTGTCGGGTACGTCCAGATACCGTTTGCATGGTACAGGTCGAAACCTCTATTTCCGGATAAATATCTTCTTAAATTGCGGGAATATACGAACCGGGTTCTACCGTCGTATTCAAAAGCCTTTATGCCTTCCCGTCCCTTGCCTGTAAATTCGTCTCCCGCATGGTGGGGCAGGAGGGTGAGCAGGGTAGTGTCTACCCCCTGTCTCAGAAGTTCGTCGAAGAGGTTGAGTGTTGCCGATGCTGCCCCGCCGCTCGACAGGTTCAAGTCCGTTATTGTTTGAAGAATCTTCACTTTCCGTCAATATATAAACTCCGGCTTTTCTCCCCCTTTCAATATCCACCCGTACAACTCCCGCATCTTTTTTGCGACAGCTTCGACCGAATAATTCGTCTTTACCAGTTCAATACCCCGTATACCCATTTCCTGCCGCTCCTTTTCCGATAAACCGATTGCTTCACATATGGCGGCTCTCAGCGGTTCCGTCCCGTCATTTATCCACCAGCCGCAACGGGAACTGTTCAGTTCTTCCCATGGTGTATGTTCGGTGGCTATGCAGGGAACCCCGTTTACAAGCGCTTCCGGTACAACCATGCCGAAGTTTTCCGATTTGCTTGCCAGCAGCAGGTAGTCGAAACTGCGGATACATGCGGTCAGTTCGTCTCCAGCCAGGAAACCTGTAAATATTACGTTCTTGAGATTATGCTTTTGTGTATATTCCAAAAGTGCTTTCTTATACGTTTCATCGCCCTCGCCGACAATTACGAGTTCGCATTCTGACGTTTTGTTACCCAAAGAGTTCCACGCTTCGAGTATTATATCAATGTTCTTTATCGGGTGAATCCTCCCTACAAAACCGAACCTCCTTTTTTTATTCGTTTCGGTTCGTACAGGTAAATACCCCGATATGTCTATGCTGTTAGGCACTACGGCTATGGGGTTCTTATACCCCAGAGCAGCTATATATCCCGCCTCCTGGCGGCATGTGGCCTGTATGGCATCGGCATTTTCTATATCGTAACGCTGGAACATTGCAAGCGCAATACGTTTTTTCCACGGCTTCGATTGCAGCCCGGCCGGATACAGCATGCCGTGCGGGGCTATTATATATTTCTTTTTTGTATTGCGCGCCTGTTTTGCCGTAATATGCGAAGGGTATGTCCACAGCCCGTTTGCGTGATATATGTCGTACCCGGTGTCGGTTCTCAGATAATCCCTGAAATTGCGGCTGTATACAAACGGGTTTGCGGCATCGTTTTTTACGGCAACAATAAAATCCTCGTCGCAGATATATTGCTCGCCATTGTTTGCCGGGGCCAATGTCAGGATTTTCGTATCGACGCCAATGCCTCTCAACCCTCTTACAAGGTTGTATGTGCAGGTAGTAGGCCCCCCGCTTCCCCTGTTCATCCCCGATATTGTGTGCAGAACTTTCATTGCAAGTTATTATATGGCCTTGTGTAACGTATGCTATAAACTGGTATATGCCTCAATTTGCTTTTTATCACGGATATCGAAGTCGAATTTCAAAGCATTCCCTCTATAAACATTATAATTCTCCTCTACTGATTCTATTGCTCTGTCGAAACCGCCTTTGTCATCCAACTTGAACGTACACCCAGTATTCGGGGCAATAACCATTTCATTCGAGCATCCTACCCGGTCGCTCGTTATTACAGGAAGCCCCCAATATATGGCCTCCTCGACAACTACGCCCCATGGTTCAGTACGGGATGGCAGGATAAATATATCATGCGCCTTGTAAACTTCCGGCAACTTTTCGTTTGCAATGAACCCGGTAAATTCGATATTCACTTTTGCCATTTCTTTCAACTCTTTTTCAAGAGGCCCTTTCCCCGCAATAGTCAGCGGTTTGCCGTTTTCGTTGAACCTCTCTATCAGGAACCTTAAGTTCTTGCATTCAATCAGCCTTCCAACGTAAAGGAAACGTTTCGGCGAAATGTCTTTGTCCCTGTCCATATCTCGCGGCGCCTTATTGAATATCCCGACCCCGCCTGTTATTTTAATCTTCCCTTTGTATCCGATATTGTCGAATATTGCCTTATGGGCGACACCCGAAGGTAACGCCATACTGCATCTGTTTATAATTATCTTTTTTATAAATCCTTTTATCCCGGAGACTGACGACTCGTATATGGTCGATTCGCACAGCATGCAGTTTTTCCTTTTCGGCGACAACATGGCGAAAATGTTGTATTCGGGGACAAACCACCCGGAGAACAGGATTTTTCCGTACGATATGGAGTGCATAAGCCTGCATAGACGGAAAAATGTTTTCAACTTGTTCCTGTCGGCCGAATTGCCGCCCCACAGGAATACATAATCGAAGTTGTATGAACTGCTGTCGCCCAGTTCCCTGTTCACGGCCTCCTCCCCGTACCCGTACAGCACAAGGAGAAGCCTCTTTTTTTTCCCTATCTCGTTGCAAAGGTTTATCTTGTAGAAAGAGGGAGTATTTGTCAGGTAAACGATATCGTACTGTCCCTTCATCCTTTGTTTGTTATCTGTTGTATAAAATATTGTATGCCGCCTGAACCGTCCCTATGCCAAGCCATACCATAAAGCACAGCACTCCCCCGGCAGAGAAGATTTCCCCTTCGGCAACCATGTGTACGCTCCAGAATACCATCATCGATGACAGGTATGCAGCATACAGCCTCTCTTTCTTCTCCATTTTGAAGCACATCCTGAAAGAATTGGCCCACAGGATTATAATTCCCGCAAATCCCAGCAGCCCGGTCATGGAGAGTGTACCCAGCCATGATGAGCCGGGCTCTATATTCCCGGTATCGGTTTCTGTATACTGCATTTTTCCGCTGAATTCATCCATGCCTGTTGCGTACGGGGCATAGCAGAACCCTATCCCGACCATTGGGCTCGACTTGAACTCCTCTATTCTTTGTGCCCACATGATTTCTCGTGAGGATGCGAGGCTTATTTCTCCTGTTTCTGCATCTATCGCCGCTTCGTTTTTCTTTTCTATCCCCACCATGTAGCCGTTCCACAGCGGGAATGTCAGTATGAAAAGCGCAAATATTGAAACTCCTGTTTTTGCAAATGCCCTCATGTTGTGGCGGTTTATTCTGTAAAAGAAGAATATCGCCGCAGCCACGAACCCGGCCAACGATATCCTGGAGGCGGCAAGGAGCAGGGCTATGAATGCAAATGCCATTAAAGCAAATATGACAACCCTGTTGAACGTGTTTGCGTATAGATAATATAGCAGCGTTATCAGCGTAACGGCAGAAACCGGGGCCAACAGCATAGAGTGGTTTGTAAAACCTGTAAACATCCCGGCCGTATCGCGTTCGTTGAATATTATGGCAGGGATGGAGAGTATTATCAACAACAGCATCAGGTTGTGGATGTATTTGAACAGGTCTATCCTGAACTTGTCATAAAAAGCCGATTGAATAAACGGCGATGCAATAACCGTAACTATTACAAAAAGGGCGAACCTCCTCCAAGGCTGGTATGCCGCCGGAATATCATTGACCAATATGCTGAGCATGCAGCACATGTAAATGAACGACATGTTTACGCTGAGCCGCTTTATTGCGGACTGGAAGAATGTCAACAGCAGGGCTATAATCAGAATGGCATAGTATAAATTCCCCAAAGAGAATGTCTTCTGGGTTACTACTCCGTTAACGACAGCAAGAGCTACGAATGCCGCTATAAAGCTTATTCTGTGCCATGCTTGCCTGATATCGCCTTTCTGCTCTACGGACATCCTTATATTTTTTGTATGACAATATGGTTAAGCCTCATTATTAAGGTCTTTTATAACCCTGGCGGGAACACCTCCTACCCGGCATCCGGCCGGAACATCTTTGGTTACTACCGAACCTGCCGCGCAGTGAGCCATTTCGTTTACCACTACCCCCGGAACTACAATTGCCGCCGTATCTACAACCGCACCCCTTTTTATTATTATATCCTTGCAGGTCCCCTCTTTTGCCACGCAATTCCCGTCGGCAGAGTATCTGTGCTGTCCTGTTACGACAATGGTCCTTGAACATACTTTTGCATAGTCCTCGATTATTATGCTGCTGCCTACAGGCCCGAAAATAAGCGCTTCATGCCCAATATAGCAGTAATCGCCTATGGAGAGGTTCATATTCCCCAATATCTTTGCAGAAGAAATTATCTCTACGTCCTTACCGACTTTTGCCCCGGCCCAGCGCAACAGTGAAGCTTTAAGCGGGTGCAGATGGCATGGTGGGATAAATTTGAATATCCAGGAAACTATATATAATTTCTTGCTGTTCATCATAATTCTTGATTTTAAATATATATCTTCAAATATACGATTATTTCAGAAATATATGGCCCCATTTGCGGTATCTCTTTTCATCGATTATCATTTCCAGAAAGTTCGCTATTTTACTGAAGAGCCTGACTGTTGAGAATTTGGACAAATCGTATGTTTTGTAATGGGTCGTGCTGTGTATTATATTCTTGTCGGATATTTTACATGTTACGGATGCGTTCTGAGGGTTTTTCGTGAAGATTCTCTCAAACTGCATCTTTTGGCATTCCGGGGTCAGGTTATCATTGTAGAAACTTAAGGCCCTCGTTTTGAGTTCCGATACCCTGTTCCTGGAACCAGACAAATAATTTATGGCTTTTATATAGCCGTCAATATTGTTGTTCTCTATTTTGAAGCCGTTTTCCCCGTCGATGATTATATCGGGAATAGCCGAGTATTTAATGTCGTTGCATATTGGGATAGTCCCTGTTGACATCGCCTCTACAAGCAGCATAGGGCCTGTTTCCATATGCGACGGGATAATTATGCAGTCGGCATCGTTCAATGTATTTATAAATTTATCCCTGCCAAGTCTGCCCGCAAATACAAAGCGTTTATCCTTCGCGAGTTTCCTGTCTATTCCCCTTGTCGCGTCGAGGCACCAGATGAATTTGAAATCTATGTCCGATTCGCTCAGTTTCCGGCATATCCTGTAAGCCTCTGTGCTGCCTTTGCCTTTGCTCGCACCTCCGGCATAAACGATAGTGAATGTTTCCTCCGGCTGCGTTTTTGCTGTTGCCTGTTTCCTGCAAGTCTGGTCTATGGCCGTAATCCGGTTGTCCGGTACATTGTATTTTTCGGCAAGGCCTTTGGCCATTTGTTTGTTCTGGCATACAATCCAATCTGTCCATTGCCAGTTATATGTCGATATCTTACCTTGCATTCCGGCAATAGACATGGTCTTTTTCCTTGAAAAACCATGTGCGACTGATATCTTTACTATCCGGTTGTCTATGACAGGGTATATGCCTTGAATATAAATGATTTCATTGTTTATTATTACGTCAGGCCTTAAAGCCTCTATTTCCTTTATTATCCTGAAAGTAAGTTCTTTTTCTTCACTTCTTTTCCGGGGAAGATCAAACAACCTGTATTTATACGATTCTTTGCCGTTGCCCTTTGCCTCACTGCCTTGCTCCCTGAAAACGAAGACATGAACATCGTAATTGCTCTTTGCAAGAGTGTCGGCCAGTTCATGTACGTACGATATTATACCTCCATATGTACCCAATGCCGGAATACCGCTGCATGTAAGTAATATCCTTTTCATGACTTATATCATTGTTTTATTGCAAATAAGTTTGAATATAGAGTTGGAGCATATTTCATTAGTATACATTGAATGTACTTTTTAACGCTTATCCCGGAATAATCTATATATTTTATCGCCTGTAATGCTTTTATGTCGCAATCAGTTCTTATGTTTCTCTTTTTTCTTAATCTGAGATAATTCGATACATACGTTAATATGTATGCATTGAGCCTTTTTTTGTACTGGTTATCCTTTATGTTATCTCTAAAATCGGATAAAGAGGCGACTACCTTGATAAATGACGGTATTTTGGCCTCTGAAAATGCAGACATTAAAGAATTTCCCCTTTTTAAATAATAATATAGAGGCTTTTCATATACAATGCAAGAATTTGCATAATACAGAACCCGAGGAGCCCATTCATCGTCTTCAAATGTTATGCCTTCTATAAACGATATATAGTTTTTTATAAGTAACTCCCTTTTTATTATAAACCTGTGAGGCATTATAAAGTCGCCTGGTGCGTGAATAAACAAATCGTGTCCGGAAATAGTGCCCGATATTTCTCCTGTTAATTTGAAATTACTTTCATACAATACATTAGAACCTTCATCTATGTATATATAATTTAAAAATATAATATCTGAATATGTTTCTGTTATAACTTGTTTTATATCAGTTAGAATATTATCTCCTACCCAGTCGTCCCCGTCAAAAAACCATATATAATCTCCTTTTGCGTATTTAAGTCCAAGATTCCTTGCAGAACTTGCTCCTCCGTTATTTTTATAAATGTATTTGATATGTGGATATTTCTCGGAATAGTTTTTTATCTTCTCGGCACTATTGTCAGAAGACCCGTCATCGACAACAATTATTTCATATTCGTCAAAAGGTATATTTTGGGAAATAAATGACTGTATGCATCTGTCGATATATTTCCCCAGGTTATATACGGTTATGATTATAGATAGTATCATGTTCTTGTGGCTTTATATAACTTTTTTACCGTATCGTTGAGTTTAAGAGCTAATTTATAAGTTAAAGCCCAAAGCCATGGACTAATTTGTATTATAAATAACATCTTTGCATAAATGGTTGAGTATTCATAAATTAAAGATTGTACTTGTTTGTCTTTGATGTAATATTCATAAAAAAGTTTCTTTATGTACTGCCTATGTTTATGCGTCCCATTGTTTATGAATATATATCTTGATATATTAAATATTATTTGTTTTTTCAGTCGCTTTTCTCCCTCTATGTTTATATGTGTACTGTAATAATTTAATATATTTTCGAAATATATTGTCATGCCAATCCAGTCTTCGCTTTTGGCCTTGTATAATTTTTCATCGTTAGAGACAGATTTACATTGCTGCACATAATTATAAACAATACTATCTGTGTGTAATGATATTTTTGCGGAAAGAGATAACTGAAAAAGGATAACCAAATCTTCTCCTATTCTTAATCCATACGGAGTATATTTTATAGTATTGAACAGTTCCTTTTTTATGAGTTTAGCACACAGACTTTTGAATTGAGTCTGCATGACACTTACAAAGATGTTATCTTCTCCTTTTACAATACCGTTGCCTTGTGTAATAGCAGAACGTATAGGTCTGTTGTCGCTATCGGTTAGCATTACATCCCCCAATACAAAGTCTGCATCCGGGTGCAGCTCTAAACATGTGTATAGTTTTTCAATGGCATTTTCCGGCAAATTGTCATCTCCGTCAACAAAAAATACATATTCGCTTTTTGCAATCTTTAATCCGTCGTTCCTTGCAGCAACTACGCCCTCATTTGATTTGTGTATTATTTCTACACGATTGTCATACCGGAATGTGTCGATTGTTTCTGATGACCCGTCATTGCTTCCATCATCTACTATGATTACTTCTATATCATTAAATGATTGGTTCAGACAAGAAGTTATACAATCGCCAACATAATTGTTTACGTTATATACAGGGATAATTATAGAAACCTTAGGCATGGATGTTTATATATTTAGAATATTATACAAATCCGTTTCTGCAGAGTAAATATTGTTTTCTTTTTTTAGATTTTGGACGTATAGCTTTCTCAAGGTAACATCGTCGCATAATTCTTTTATCGCATTCGATATTTCTGTAACGTTACAATTTACTATACTCCCCGTATGCCTGTTGGTAATTTGTTCTCTTGCTCCATAAAAGTCGGTTGTAACTATCGGTTTACATAATACACGGGCTTCAGCTAACGCTATTCCATATCCTTCATATCTGCTGGGTTGAACATAAATGTCGCAGTCTTTTATGTATGGGTAAGGATTTTCTATATTCCCAAGCAATTTGAAATATTTGTCGATATCATGTTCTGAGATAAGTTTCTCTATTTCTTGTCTTAGTTCCCCCTCACCTATAATAAACCATTCAAATTCGTATTTATCTTTTATTAGTGAAAGTGTAACATCAACAGCTATATCAATTCCTTTTTGTGATGTTAATCTGGCAACGGTCAATAACCTGATTTTATTATCCGTATATTTGTGAAGGACCTTTTCGTTCGCTTTTGTCAAGATATTTGCATCTACCATATTGTAAATACTATAAAAACGCGTATTGTATTCTGGGAAATTATCGGCTATATCGTTTTTTATCGCATCAGATACGGAAATGATTTTATCGGCTAATTCTATATCGTATTTAAGCATTTGTTTGCTTAGCAACATAAAAGGTTCAAAATGTATCCATAAATACGTTTTGTCGGCCTTTATTTTGTCTTTTGTAACATATAAAATATTGCAAGGGGGATATTCGAATGCAATAGCGATATTGAATTCCCCCGGCACGGCAGGATATCTTTTTAATAAGTACCTGTGATATATATTGGGGCATTTCCTTAAGCGGGAGTATATTTTTGCCAGGATTATACCTGCTGAAAATATCGGGGCTGATAACAGATATTTTTTTAATAATTTAAAAATCGCGGTCTGTGTATCTTTTAAATATTGAGGATACCATTCCAATTGTTTTATCTTGACACTATCCGGAATCTCCCGGCTTACTGTATTTTTTACTTTATCCTTTAAGCATAAAACCGTTATATCGTGTACGTCATTCTTGCATAGTGTATGCAAAATAGATTCTAATGCTTTCTCAATTCCTCCATTAGCATTATAATTGTTTAGAACAAATGCTATTTTCATACGGCTAGACAGATTTTATAATATCCTTTTAATATTCCTTTTGAGCATATCAATAGCCGGCTTGATTGACCATCTTATGCTTTTTGCCATTAAAAAAAAACCTTTTGGATTCTTGCCTTTAAAAACTTGTATTACCCCGCAGTTTAAATAATATGACGCTATTATGGGATTTACATATGGTCGGCAAACTTTAAAATGTTCTGATATGGCTTCAAAATGTTTAATTTCATTTTTGCTTAATTCATCTTTGTCTTTTTCTGTTACACCACCGGCATTACGTCTGTATACAGACATGACTTCATTTATGCATTTTATTCTACCTTTGGTTGACAGATATTCGAATAGCACTATATCTCCATATATGAATCTCCTGTCATTTGCGATTTCAAGATATTTCTTATTGTAAAATTTTGCTCTAAAAAAAACGGAAGCAGTGGGTATTGTCCATTGTCTTATAATATCGAGGCCGTTATAGTCCGTTTCTTTCCATTTTCTATATAAGGTCCGCTCCTGTAGCCCGTTCTCGAACTTTACGTATGCAGGGTGGAAGCATAAGGAATATTCCGGGTTGGCCTCCATGAAATCGAATTGCTTTTGCAGTTTCAACGGGTCCGTCCAATAGTCATCCCCTTCACACAAAGCAATATATTTACCATGCGTGTTTGCATTCATAATGCGTTTTATCGAACCGTCATGCTTAGAGTATAGGTTCTCTGTTTCGTATATGGGTTTTATGATATCGGGATACTTTGCAGCATATTCCCTTATGATATCTGCTGATTTGTCTGTCGAGGCATCGTCATGCACGATAGCCTCGAATGCAAAGTCCGTTTTTTGCATTACGAAACCATCCAGGCATTGCCGTAGATATGGTTCGTGGTTATATACCAGACATCTGATGGAAACGAGAACTTCTGACCGTGTCATTTATTGGTTGCTCTTTATTAAGTCATTCTTCTTTAAAATTTGTTTAGCCATTTTCAGCATAGGAGGGCCGATAAATTTATTGTCTTTTACGGCAACACCTTTGCCTTCCGTAAATGCCGCATTTGAAAGAGCTATCATCTCTTCTGCCCACTTGATTTCTTCTTCGGACGGAGAGTAATATTGGTGAACCAACGGTAACTCCTTAGGATTCAGTACCAGCATGCCTTCAAAGCCCAACTGTTTTGAAAGTACCAGGTTCTTTTCCAGATCGTCCAAATCGTGGACGTGGATATGTACCGTATCTATGGGGTATACCCCGCATGCGCGCGCGGCCATTGCTATCATGGCTCTTGCAGTGTAAATGCTTTTCCCCTCAGTATCGTGTTGCCCTTGCAGGTCGGTAACAAAGTCCTCGCACCCAAAAGCGACTGCAACTACCCGGCTGCAAGCCTTGCATATTTCCTGGATGTTGACTACTGCTCCTGTTGTCTCTATTAACGGAATCAACTTGAAAGTTCCTATAGGAAACCCTTTTTCATATTCTATAGTTTCAAGCAGTTTCCCTATGAAATATATATCCTGTCCGCATGTTGCCTTGGGATAAACGAATCCTTCAATTCCAGGGACAGTCAATTGATAAATATCTTGTAACAAATGCCCGCTTTCTCTATCGTTTATTCTGGGATATAGCGACCGTCCATTAAAACGTCCTTCGGCAATATATCTTAAAATATTATCTCTGGCAATCTGTTTGTTCCCGGCTGGTTGTACGGAATCTTCAATGTCCAATAATAAAACATCGGCAGGTGTCCTTGTGGCACTGTTCATAAGACGTTCATTATGCGCTGGGACAAACATTAAACTCCTAAATAGATGATCTGTCATATATTTGATATAATTTGTTTACTCAAACAGATATATAATCAAAATCCTATATTCTTATTTACGACTAATAGATGTAGTCTATCTTTATGCATTTTTATTTGTCCTCGTATAATTACGATGTCTCTGCATGCACTACTTTCATCGTTGCAAGAGTAGCATTTCCCATTATTAACACAAGGTAAATTCTGAAAACTTGCGGCGTGTTTGTTTAAGTGCCTAATATATGTCATTGGCGCTGCATAATTGTTTATTCTGTCAAAAGCAGTTTCTATATTTGTCGATATCTTATTTTTACCGACAATACACAATACATGCTTTGGTCCGAATATCATCCCAGCAACTCTATTTCCGGTTCCATCTATAGATATTATTTCTCCTTGCAGAGTTATCGCATTTGCACTAATAATAAACAAATCACATAAAAGCGATTTCCTTAAGTTTTCATACCATAAATCTTGTTTTTCTTTCCATTCTTCATATGGCAAATTCATTCTGCCTTCGGGTTGTTCTCCAAATACTTTGTAGTGCCCTGTTTCCCCCCTTTCTAATGGCTCTGTAACTAGTAGATTTGAGTATTTCCTTTTTATCCACTTGTAAAGATCCAACTGGTATAATGTTACTCCATCACTGAAAGAAATGTGTTTTATATAAGGCCTGTCTTGAATAAAAGAATCAATGAACTTATATACAGATTCTGTGTCATTCATTAATGAAACTTCTACGTTTCTTTTTGCAAAATTTCTTTTTATAAGTTCTCCCCTTTTTTCAAAAAAATGAGATTCTTCCTTTTTAAAATCTAATTCATCAACCATACTTTTTATTCCCCCTTGTTATTTATGTAACGCTTTTTTATTAGCACATGCCTTCTAAATGATAATACATCTATACCATCCTGGTTGTATGCTATGGATTCAACATAAATTATGCCTCTGTCACTTTTAGTCTTAGATTCCCTTTTGTCAAGAATACGACTTCTGACGTATATGGTGTCGTTTATAAATACGGGATTCAAATGTTTAATATTTTCGTATCCCAAATTTGCAATAGCTTTGCCGCTAATATCGGGAACCGTTATCCCCACAGCTAAAGAGAAAACCAATGTCCCTACAACCAATATCTTCCCATGTTGGTTTTTTGATGCGTAATCTATATTTGTATGAACAGGGTGGTGGTTCATTGTCATAAGGGAAAAGAAATTATTGTCGCACTCGAATATTGTTTTTGATAATGAGTGTTTAATCTCTTCTCCTACTATAAAATCTTCAAAGTATAGACCTAATACTGATTGTTCCATATTAACGAATGTTTTTTGAAAACATCAATTTATCCTCAATTTCGTTTTCATTATACTGTTTTATAATATTATTGTCTGATGCTGTTATGCATTTTGAGTAATCAGGCAAATTCCGTTTTACCGCAGTGCAAGCCCCAATTATACATTTGTTTCCAATTTTTGTGTCATCAAAGATAGTCGCATTTAATCCTATAAAAGATTGTTCTCCAACGATAGATCCTCCGCCCAATAATGATTTTGCTGCAAAGAAGCAATGGTCTCCAATATTTGTGTCTGCCCCAATTAAAGAATGTGCCATTATAAAGACGTTGGATCCAATGTTCGCATCATTTTGCACAACAACAAAATCATGAATCCAACAGTTATTTCCTTTTATCTCGCTCTTTATTACTGCTAGAGGAGATATTAAATTTGCTAATTGATAATTGTTTTTTATACAGAATTGATAAACTTCTTTTCTTTCTTTGTTTAATTTATTCCACAGCATAGCTATAAAAACTTTAAAGCGAATGCCATGACACTCTCTATTCAAGTTCTCTAATTCATATACCGGTAAATTACAAAATGTATCTCTTGTTTTGTATTTAGCATTGACAGCAAACCCTATTATATCATACAGATTATGATATTTTATAAATTCGTACACATGTTTACCTGTAGTACTAGTTCCTACTATTATTAGTTTTTCCATTTTTACTTTATTGAGATTTGAATGTTATTTTTAATTTTTTTCATATCTCCTCTTATAATTAGTGTTCCAATTGCATCGTTCGCTCCTTCAAAGTAATGTATATTGTCTCCAGGTTTTACCCATAAATCAACTTGATAAATCATATTTGAAATTTCTGGAGCAATATCTAACTTCTCAAATGTACCTGTTTTATTAGCATGGATTATATATTCTGCCCAATTCCCAATGTATGGTTTTTGTTCGATGTCTACGATTTTTTCTCCAATTGCACCTCTAACGGCATTTGTAATCAAATCTACCCCTGTTGCGAAACGAATCATTTCTGCAAGACGGTTACCTCCTCCACGGGGCGAAACTTCCATTATATATGCTTTCCCGTTTTTCCCTATACGGGTTTCAACGTTGTATATTGAGGTTTTCATACCCAATAATGTTATTAAACGTTGTAATTCCTTAGTCAGTTCTTTTTCCTGCTCGTTTGTCATGGTCGATGGCCAACAGTATGCAGAAGGAGTATAAGGATTGGGTGCAGATTTATCGAAATGTTGTGCAGAGAAAGATACAAATTTTAGTTCTCCATTTACCGAAAAGCAATCCGAGTCGGATGAACACCCTTCTTGTTCTATAAACTCTTCTACAATTACTCTTTTTGAATATGAGTGTTCAAAAGCATATTCTAAAGCAGGTTTTAATTGACTTGGATGTTCTACTTTTTTTACCCCTTTGCTGCCGGCCGAGTCGGTCGGCTTTACGATAACAGGCCACTCAAAACCATTCATGCCATGTAGGGCCTCCTCTATCGAGGAAAAGCCTTTGGCCTTAGGTACATTGAATCCATTTCTGGTTAAAAAATCACGGAATTTGTCTTTGTTCTGTAATATGCAAATTGATTCATATGGACCTGTTTGAGGAAGCCCCATTTTATCAGCAACATATGCGGCGGTTATGACTCCAGGATCAACAGCAAAAGACATTATTCCGTCAATATTAAGTTCTTGAGCGATACTTAATACGGCGTCTTTATCTAGTATACTTACGTTTTTATATTCATCAGAATATTTATGTGCTATATTATCGGGTAAGTAGTCGCATGTAATAACAAAACATCCCAGTTTGTGAGCAGCTTCAATAACAGGAATAAGATAGCGTAACCCTCCTAAGAGCATTAATCTTTTTTGTCCCATTTTATTTGTTAATTAGTTGAACTATTTGGTTAATGGTACTTTCTGATATAGCATGATGCATAGGCAGGCATATTACCGAGTCGGCCATTTTATGGGCATTGGGCAGCAACTCGGGTTTTGCGCTTTCCAAGCCTCTGTACGTGCTGAACTCGCTTATCAATGGATAGAAATAGCGACGCCCTAGGATGTTCTGCTCCTTCATCTTGAAATAGAGCTCGTCGCGGGTCATACCGTACTTTTCTGCATCAACAAAAATAGGAAAGTATGAGTAGTTATGACGTACTCCCGGCATATCTTCCATATAGCTTATACCCGGAATTCCCTTTAATCCTTTGCGGTATTTGATTGCGACCTGATGTCTTGCTTCTATTGCGGAATCTACGTATTTGAGGTTCAACAACCCGTAAGCCGAACGTATCTCGTCCATTTTCCCGTTTATACCGGGAGCGACTACGGTGGTTTCTCCTGCAAAGCCGAAATTCTTAAGGTAATCTATTCGCTGCTTCGTCTTTTCGTCATGGCAAATAAGCGCGCCGCCCTCTACGGTGTTATAGACCTTTGTGGCATGGAAACTGAGGGTCGACATATCGCCGGCATTCAGCACCGATTCTCCGTTTACTTCCACTGCAAAGGCATGTGCTGCGTCATAGATTACCTTTAGCCCGTATTTGTCGGCTATTTCCTGAATTCGTTTCGTATCGCACGGTTTGCCATATACATGGACGGGCATAATGGCTGTGGTCTTGGGGGTTATGGCCGCTTCTATCTTGTCCGGATCGATATTGCCGGTCTTATCGTCAATATCCACGAATACCGGTTTTATTCCGTTCCACCACAACGAATGAGTAGTCGCTACGAAACTGTATGGGGTGGTAATGACTTCGCCTGTTATGCGCAGTGCCTGCAATGCGCACATAAGGGGCAGCGTGCCATTAGTGAACAAACTGATATATGGAACCTTAAGATATTTGCATAAGGCTGCTTCCAACTCTTTGTGGTAATATCCGTTGTTGGTAAGCCATTTCCTATCCCATATATCTTTGAGGTATGGTATAAACTCTTCTAAAGGAGGAAGAAGGGGAGAGGTTACGGTTACTGTTTTTTTTTCTGACATATATCCATTCTGTTTTATTCCGGCCGCAACAAGAAACTTGCTGTATTGGCGCCGTAAAATAATATTATAATGTGCAATGTGTTTCCTTTCCGCCTGGCGTCAGTCAAAGGTACGCAATTTATATTATATATGCGTATTTTATTGAGCGGTTATTTTTTTGTGCCGAATATCCGTCCCGTCCGTATTTTTATTGATAACGTATTTCTCGGTCCAAAGTTTGTTTATGCCGTATGGGAATTGTATCCGTTTCCGCCATTCTCCCGTTGTCCCGTGCGGATACGTATCCGCGCCCCTGTTGTACGGGGAATCCGCGGCAGGGCGTTCCCGATTGTTGTCCCTATACAATCGGGGCTGCATGCCGTACCGGAAAACGGAGGCAGGAGGGGTACCGTTCCGTATCCCCTCCTGCCTCTCTGCCGTTTCCGTGCATGTACCGCCGTTTGCCGGCTGTATCAGATGCGGTCCAGAGCCTGTTTTATATCGTCTATTATATCGTCGGCGTTTTCTATCCCTACCGACAGGCGTATAAGGTCCGGAGCGATTCCGGCCTGACGCAGCTGCTCTTCCGAAAGCTGCCGGTGCGTATGGCTGGCAGGGTGAAGCACGCATGTGCGTGCATCTGCCACGTGTGTTACTATACATATCATTTTCAGGCTGTCCATGAACTTTATGGCTTCATCGCGGCTTCCTTTCAGGCCGAAAGCTATTACCCCGCACGAGCCGTCCGGCAAATATTTCTGTCCCAGCCCGTAATATTTGTTGCTTTTCAGCCCGCAATAGTTTATCCATGCCACGCGGTTGTCCTGCTCCAGAAATTCGGCAACTTTCTGCGCGTTTGCACAATGCTGTTTCATGCGCAGGTGCAGTGTTTCCAGTCCGAGGTTCAGCAGAAACGCGTTCATGGGGCTTTGTATCGACCCGAGGTCGCGCATCAGTTGCGCGGTGGCCTTTGTCATATAAGCCATTTTGCCGAAGGCTTTGGTGTAGACAAGGCCGTGGTAGCTTTCGTCGGGCTGGCACAGTCCGGGGAACTTGTCGGCATGTGCGTCCCAGTCGAAATTCCCGCTGTCTACTATGGCCCCGCCAACGGCCGAGGCATGTCCGTCCATGTATTTGGTGGTGGAGTGTGTTACTATGTCTGCACCCCATTCAAACGGGCGGCAGTTTATGGGGGTGGCAAATGTGTTGTCAACTATAAGGGGCACGCCGTGTTTGTGTGCCATGCGGGCGAACCGCTCTATGTCGAATACGTTTACCCCGGGGTTGGAGATCGTTTCGCCGAATACGCATTTCGTGTTGGGACGGAAAGCGGCTTCAATTTTGTCGTCGTCCCAATCGGGGTCGATAAA
The DNA here is from genome assembly GCA_949297125.1 of uncultured Bacteroidales bacterium. Classification (GTDB taxonomy): domain Bacteria; phylum Bacteroidota; class Bacteroidia; order Bacteroidales; family G3-4614; genus Caccoplasma_A. The sequence continues at coordinate 49,449 of CASFRS010000001.1, read as the reverse complement.
GGTGCACTCTATGCCAAGTTTCTTCATGGTTACCCCGAACAGGTTGAACGTGCCGCCATAAATTGTGTCGGTTGCAATAAAATGATCACCTGCCTGGCATATGTTGAATACGGCATAAAAGTTCGCTGCCTGCCCCGATGATGTCAGCATGGCGCCTACACCCCCCTCAAGTTGCGCTATCTTCTCGGCAACTGCATCGTTGGTGGGGTTTTGCAGCCTTGTATAGAAATATCCGCTCTCTTCAAGGTCGAACAGGCGGGCCATCTGTTCGCTGTTGTCGTATTTGAACGTGGTGCTCTGGTATATGGGAAGTACCCTCGGTTCTCCTTTTTTCGGCTTCCATCCGGCCTGGACGCAAAGCGACTCTCTTTTCAGTTTGTCTTCCATTTTCTGTATCTGTTTTATATTAAACTCTCCTTTTTATTTTAAATGTTTCGAGTATGAACTCCAACTCCTTGAATTTAAATATATATGCTGCGGTTACGTATACGGCAATCCCGGTTATAAGCCCTGCTGCCACTTGAAGCGCAGTATTGTCGACAAGGCTTGTTACGCCCAGAACCGCCGCCCCGTTGAGCAGCGACAGCAGCAGCGTGGGTGTAAGGTCGCCCATTTGCCTGAAGAATCCCACGTGTATGAGCTTTCCGGTATAGTATGTATTTATCGTCAGGCCCAGTAGTGAGGTTGCAATCCTCCCTACGCACATCCACATTATCCCGAAAGGGACGGCAATGACAAGCGTTGTTACTCCCAATATTTTCTTTATTATCTCCAGTTTCAGAAAGAGGTCGGAACGCCCCTTTACCTGAAGCAGGTTAAGGTTTATTGCATGTATGGGATACCACATCTGTGAAAAGCACAATATCTGAAGGTACGGTACGCACATAAGCCATTTGTCGGTTATCATAAACCGTATCAGGGGTTCGGCTATGGCTGCCAGCCCCGTCATGGCGGGGAATACCACAAAGGCCGAAAGCCTGAGGAGCCTTCTGTAAACGTTTTCAAGGCGCGCCATGTCGTCCTGTATTTCGCACAGCATGGGGAATGTTACCCTTTGCAGGACCCCGGTAATCGTTGTGGCAGGGAGTTGCGAGTACCCGTCGGCCCGCGAGTAATACCCCAGGTCGGTGGCCGAGAACTTTTTGCCTATTATAATCGGGTAGATATTGTTGTACAGGGTGTCGATGAGTCCCGACACAAGCAGTTTGGAACCGAATGAAAAGAGTTCCCTGAACGACCTTTTCGAGAAAACCTTGTCCGGCCGCCATTTCGACGACACCCACAGCATTATGCACCTGACTGCGCCGCCTGCCACACCCGGCCATACTATCGACCATACGCCGAAGCCGTTGTAGGCCATGGCCACGCCGGTGATGCCGGTAACGAGCGATGCCGTTACCGATATCTTGGCCTGGGTCTTGAAGTCCATTTTTATTGTAAACAGTGCCTGTTGTACAATACAGAGCGAGTTGAGGATAAGGGTCAGGGCCGTTACCTTTATCAGGTCCGACAGCAGCGGCACGTTGTAAAACCTTGCAATAAGGGGGCCTGAGAGAAAGAGTATGAGGTACAGGGCCAGCCCTACCGCCATATTGAACCAGAAGGCCGTGGAGAGGTCGGTTTGCGTCCTGTCGGTTTTCCTTACTATTGCCGTAGAAAAGCCGCTGTTGATAAGGGTCTGCGATATTGCCGTAAATATGGCCAGCATCCCCACCATACCGTAATCGGACGGGGAAAGCACCCTTGCAATAAGTACGCCTATTACAAACTGGATGCCTTGTTGGGAGAGATTCTCCGCAAAACTCCACGACATCCCGTACAGCGTCTTTTTTCTTAGCGATTCTGCCATGTTCGTATCTTATGCGCCGAAAAACCTGTTTATCAGGTCTGAAACATATTCGGCATCGGCATGTGTCATTACCGGGCTTATGGGCAGGCTCAATATTTCGCCGGCATACTTCTCGGCTACAGGCAGGTGCAGGTGCGAGTATTCCCTGCATGCTTCATGTCTGTGCAGCGGGGTGGGGTAGTGAATCATCGTCTCTACGCCGTTCTCTGCCAGGAAACGTTGCAGGCCATCCCTTTCACTTGTCCGTATCACATACTGGTGCCATACGCATTTACCGTTATGCGGGGCCGGTTTCTTAACTTCCCCTGCACGGATGCATCTGCCGTATACTGAAGCAATGCCGCGCCTTATTTCATTATCCGCATCGAGGTATTTCATCTTGACGGAAAGGAATGCCGCCTGCATTTCGTCCATGCGGCTGTTCAGACCCATGTATTCGTGGACGTATTTTCGGGTACTTCCGTAATTTCCCAAAGCCCTTACCGTATCGGCAAGCAATGGGTCGTCGGTAGTTACGGCCCCGCAATCGCCCAATGCGCCGAGGTTCTTTGCCGGATAGAAACTTATGCCCGAAGCATGCCCGAGATGCCCGGCTGTCCGCCCTCCGTTTATGCCATCCGTATCGGACGTTGCACCGATAGCCTGCGCGTTGTCTTCAACAATCTTTATCCCCCTGTTAAGGGCAATGTTTCTCAGACGCCCGTCCCAGCAGCAGTTCCCGTACAGATGAACCGGTATAATGGCTTTTGTCCTGGAGGTTATGGCTTTTTCGGCCAGTTCGGTATCGAGGTTCATCGTTTCGGGGTCTATGTCGGTTATAACCGGCTTCAGACCGTTGTCGGCAACGGCCAGCAGCGTGGCTATAAACGTGTTTGCAGGCAGGATGACTTCATCGCCCGGGGCCATTATGCCCAGTTCCGTATATGCTTTCAGTATAAGGCGCAGGGCATCCAGCCCGTTTCCTGTGCCTATCGCATATCTGCATCCCGTAAATGCGGAGAGTTCGTCCTCGAAACGCTCTACCGCCCCGCCTCTGATATACCGGCCCGAGTCTATGACTTCCGATGCGGCCCGTTTCAACTCGTCGGCATAGCGTCCGTTTATCTTTTTGAGGTCGAAAAAAAGCATATCCGTTTTTACGTTGGCTGATAATATTGCGCAAAGTTATAAAACCTGCGATTTTGTGCAACAAACATATCCGATGCGGTGCGGTACAAGCATGTGCGCGGCTGCATGTCCCGCATATGGCATGCCGCCGTGCCGGTGCACGGCTATAATACGCGAGGCCGGGACTACATCCTGCCGATGCCCCGCATTGCAGACCTGAGGCCCTGCCGCGCCTTTACGGAACGTTTTTGTATAACTTCAGGCATACCTTTCCGGAATTGTCCTTGAAAATCAGGTATTGTTTACCGCCCTCGGTTTTGCTCTTGCATGAAACGGCCGCCCCGGCTGCTTTGCCCAACATTTCGCATCCTCCCTGGTCCGGGCAGTATCGGGCTGTGGACATCATCCCCTTCACGCTTATTTTTCCGCGCTTCCCCTTGACAAAGCTGCCGCCTATGCTGTTGCAGCCGTCATAACCGCCAATTCTGCCGGCTTCCGTATCAATTTCCAGATAGCACGGATTTTGCGTGTTTTTCTCTATAACCGTACCGTATACGCTCTCTATGTCCCACCTCCCGGTCATTGCGGTATTTTTGCAGGTGCTGCACCCTGCAAGGGCAGCGCATGCCGCCAGTATGGCAGCAGCGCACATATTTAATCTGTTCATGTATGAAACCTGAAAAAAACGTATCTGCAGTAATATCCCGTGTCCCGTCCCCCTTGTGCAGAAGGGATTCCTTTTACTATTATAATGCCTGTTTGCCGTTCAGTTTTTCAAGTTCGGCAATAACTTCGCCTATCTTCTTGTCGAAATCGGCAATAACCGATTTGTAGTATTTCTTTACCAGTTTGCGGTTGTCTTTCCCGTCCGTCCTGTTTACGCGGGCAAGGAAATCGGCCTTGACAGCAAACAGGTCGCCGACTAATTTGTCTATTTCCGAGCATTTTTTGCCGGATACGAAAGCATCGCATACAATGCAGTCGGTTATCAACTCGTCTATGACGTAGTTTATCTCTTTTTTCAGTAATCTTTTGTTTGCCATAAGTCTATTATATTAAGCAGTTAATGATAGTCCAAACTGAAATGCTCATTTTTTTCTCCTCGCCAATATCCCGAATCCTTGTCCTGTGTCGTGAATATAACGCATAAAACGGGGAACTTACCTTATCTTTTTCTCTATATTGAAGATTTTATGCATAAGTTCCTTTACCGAGTTAGTTTTCAGGGATATTCTCATCAGTATGAAGTTTACCGGGAATATGAATATCCATACCGGAACCGGAGCCCATATTTTGCTTACGCCTATAAATATGAAGAACTGGAAGCAGACAATCTGGAGCATGTAGTTTATAAGCTGGACTACACAGAACAGGACCGCTTTCTCGACCGTGGGTTTTGTCTTGAACGTGTAGTAGTTCGACAGCAGGAAATTCGACACGAAACTGACGGCAAAACCAATGGAGTATGCTTTTCCCGGCTGGTCGGTCATTATCAGTGTCAGAGGCAGGTACACGCCGTACAGGATTGCCGTAACCAATGTTCCGGTAATGGCAAAACGCAGAATCTCTTTCCTTTTTTCTTTTCCTATCGACATGATAAAAACGGTTTTTACAGACGATGATGCAGTATCGCGGCATACAGGATACCGTTATGCAAAGGTAATAAGAATTGCAATACGGTGGTATCTGTTTTCCGGACTATAAACAAATGCTCCGCAAAGACTGGCATCCCGTACGCACTGCATGCAGAACTGTATTGCACGTATGGCGATAGGCTGGAAAGGCGGTGTTCTCAAACCTTTTGTCTTTTCCAAAACCTTATAACCGGCTTGCCCGTGATACTCTGCATATGGAGAGGCCGGAACTGCATGTAAAAAGAGACGTACGGGCCTTTTCATCTTTTTCTGGCCTGTACGTCTCTTTCTATGCAGGGAGAGGCAGAACCCCTGCCTCTTTTACGTTATGCAAGGAATCCGAGCAGCACACCGGCGGCAACGGCCGAACCGATTACTCCTGCAACATTCGGCCCCATTGCATGCATCAGCAGATAGTTGGTGGGGTCGTATTCAAGGCCGAGAATCTGCGAGATTCTGGCCGAGTCGGGAACTGCAGAAACCCCGGCATTGCCGATAAGCGGGTTTATTTTGCTGTCTTTCTTCAATAACAGGTTGAATATCTTTACAAAGATAACTCCCGATGCCGTGGCGATGATAAACGACAAGGCCCCGAGTATGAAGATTTTCACCGAGTCGAACGTGAGGAACTCCGAAGCCTGGGTAGACGCCCCTACCGTAATACCAAGCAGAATGGTTATGGTATCGATAAGCGGGCCTCTTGCCGTTTCGGCCAGACGCCTTGTAACGCCGCTTTCCTTAAGCAGGTTACCGAAGAAGAGCATACCGAGAAGCGGCAGACCGGACGGTACGAGGAAACAGGTGAGCAGCAACCCTATGATAGGGAATATCACTTTCTCGGTATGTGAAACGGCACGCGGCGGTTTCATCCGTATAACCCGTTCCTTGCGTGTTGTCAGCAACCTCATGATAGGGGGTTGGATAACCGGAACAAGCGCCATGTACGAGTATGCCGATACCGCAATGGCACCCATAAGGTTGGGGGCGAGTTTCGACGACAGGAATATGGCTGTAGGGCCGTCCGCGCCGCCGATAATACCGATAGCTCCGGCCTGGCTCGGGTCGAAACCTATGGCCAATGCTATCATGTACGCACCGAAAATACCGAACTGTGCAGCCGCACCTATGAGCATGAGCTTAGGGTTGGAAATCAGGGCCGAGAAGTCTGTCATGGCCCCTATGCCCAGGAATATAAGCGGAGGATACCAGCCCGATGTAACGCCCTGGTACAGGATGTTCAGTACCGAACCTTCTTCATAAATTCCCACTTTCAGCCCGGCTTCCATATTGAAGGGGATATTCCCTATAAGGATACCGAATCCGATAGGAATCAACAACATAGGCTCGAATTCCTTGGATACTGCAAGGTATATGAACGCTATCCCCACGACAATCATTATGATATGTCCCAAAGAAGCGTTGGCAAACCCCGTGTATGTCCAGAAATCGGCCAGGTTATCTTTAAGAAATAAAAAGAAATCTTCCATATTACTCTATGATTATCAGTTCTGTGCCTTCCAGTACGGACTCGCCTTTGCTAACCTTTATCTCGGCAACCTTTCCGTCTTTGGTGGTGTTGATGTTGTTCTCCATTTTCATTGCCTCGAGGATAATTACCGTCTGGCCTTTCTTGACAGTATCGCCTACGTTTACCTTGATGTCCAGTATTACTCCGGGCAGGGGCGATTTTATGCCGCTCTTGCTGGTTGCCGGTTTCGGGGCGGCAACGGTTACCGCAGGTTTGGCCGGAGCAGGACGGTTAATCTTTACCGGAGCTTTTACCGGTTTGTCCATCTCAACTTTATAGGGAGTACCGTTTACTTCTACATTGGCGAAGTTCTCGTCAATCTCGTTTATGGTAACATTATAGATATTCCCGTTTATTTTATACTTGTATTCTTTCATTTTGAAAAGATGTTAAATAATAGACTATTTTCTGTTGGGTGTTTCACGCAAACCGTAAATCTTGGAGCTCCACGGCGAATATGCCCGTTTAACCTTGTTTATGGTAAGGACGGTGTCCTCTACGTCGTGTACGTTCTGGAATTCGTGCATTGCCATGGCTATGGCGGCATACACTTCGCCCGGAGACTGGTGCATGTCTTTCTTGCCTGCCGAAGGTATTCCCTGAACTTTCATCGCCCTGTTCTTGCTGCGGCTTACGGCAACCATGCCAATGAACCGGAATGCCAGGTAGAGCAGTATAAGCCCGACGAAAACTACCAGCATGGCGGTTATGGACATGCCTATGCCAATACTGTCGTGTTCCTCAAAATTTGTTATTTTGGGGCTTTTGCCGATTGTCTTGTTGTTGGTGCTCGGGGTAATGTAATTGTCTTCGCCTGTACCCTTTACTTCCCACTCCTTGGCTGCATCGCTTATGCGGCCGTACGACTGGTCGGCTTCCAGCAGGTTCTCCTTGATGTATACGTAATCCAGAAGCTTGCGCCCCGAATCGTAAAGGCCAATCCACATGTCCCCCACGGTATCCAGTTTGAAATTGGTATGGAACGTTCCGTGGTTGGGTTTGCCGTCGGCCCAGAACAAGGCGTGCTGACGCGGTTTGATAAGCGTCAGTACATCGCCCTTAGGTATAAAATACTCGGTAGTGTCGGTGTCGATGCCGGGGCGGAAGAACGCTAAGCGGTATCCTGCAATGTCGATAGAGGCGTACGACCTGTTGAATACCTCTATCCACGGGCTCTGAACGCCGTAGTCGTCCTGGAAGTTGGTCTTGTTGTTTACAAGAACCTCGTTCAGCAGGACCTTCGATTCGCCCGTACCGCTTATCTTGTCGCATGAATAGCCGGCAAGCAGAAAAATAACGCCCGCACATACTGTCAAGTATCGTTTAACAATGTATCTGTTCATAAAATTCCGTTTTAAACAATACTAAATTATAGAGGGATGTTGCCGTGCTTCTTGGCAGGATTGGACAATTTCTTTGTCTGCAACTGCTGAAGTGCCCTTATTATGCGGAAACGGGTATTGCGGGGTTCTATTACATCGTCGATATAACCGTATTTTGCAGCATTGTAAGGATTGGCGAAGAGTTTGGTGTACTCGGCTTCTTTCTCTGCCATGAATGCAGCCGGGTCGGCAGCCTCTTTTGCCTCTTTTGCGTAAAGCACCTCAACGGCACCCGCACCGCCCATGACGGCAATCTCGGCCGAAGGCCATGCGTAGTTTATGTCGCCGCGCAACTGCTTGCAGCTCATCACTATATGCGAGCCTCCGTACGACTTTCTCAGCGTTACCGTTACTTTGGGTACGGTGGCCTCGCCGTATGCGTACAGCAGTTTCGCCCCGTGAAGGATAACGGCGTTGTATTCCTGCCCTGTTCCGGGGAGGAATCCGGGAACGTCCACGAGCGATACCAGGGGGATGTTGAATGCATCGCAGAACCTTACGAAACGGGCAGCCTTGCGGGAGGCGTTGCAGTCAAGGACACCGGCATAGCTGCTGGGCTGGTTTGCGATAAGGCCGACACTTTGTCCGTTGAACCGGGTGAACCCTATTATTATGTTGGGTGCGTAAAGTTTCTGTACTTCAAGGAACTCTCCGTTATCTACTATAGCGCTGATAACTTCGTACATGTCGTATGCCTTGTTGGGGTTGTCCGGGATAATTTCGTTCAACGAATCCTCAAGACGGTCTATCGGGTCCTTGCATTCAACGCTCGGGGCCTCTTCCAGGTTGTTCTGGGGTATGTAGCTGAGCAGTTTCCTTATAAATGCAAGCCCTTCTTCTTCGGTCTCGGCCGTAAAGTGCGTAACGCCCGACTTGCTTGCATGTACGCTCGCCCCGCCGAGGTCTTCCTGCGTAACGTCTTCGCCGGTAACGGCCTTGACTACTTTAGGACCTGTAAGGAACATGTATGAAGTCCCTTCCATCATAAGGGTGAAGTCGGTAAGGGCGGGGGAGTATACTGCTCCTCCGGCGCAAGGGCCGAAAATACCGGAAATCTGGGGAATCACGCCCGATGCCAGGATATTTCTCTGGAATATCTCTGCATATCCCGCCAGGGCGTTGATACCTTCCTGTATACGTGCGCCTCCCGAGTCATTGAGCCCTATTACGGGCGCACCCATTTTCATGGCCTGGTCCATAACCTTGCAGATTTTCTGTGCCATGGTTTCCGACAGCGACCCTCCGAATACCGTAAAGTCCTGGGCAAATACATATACCAGACGTCCGTCTATTGTCCCGCTTCCGGTAACCACACCGTCGCCGAGGAACGTTTTCTTGTCCTGCCCGAAGTTGGTACACCGGTGTTTTACGAACATGTCCATTTCCTCGAAACTCCCTTCGTCGAGCAACATGGCTATCCTCTCGCGAGCAGTATATTTGCCTTTGGCATGCTGTTTATCTATGGCTTTTTCGCCGCCGCCCAAACGGGCCTCGGCACGAAGAGCTATAAGCTCTTTTACCTTTTCAAGTTGATTGCTCATAAAAATAGAATCTTTAATATTATATCTTGTTAGGATCTTCGCATAATTCGGTCAACACCCCTCCGGTCGATTTCGGGTGGAGGAATGCAATGTTGAGACCTTCGGCGCCTTTTCTCGGGGCTGCGTCTATCAGACGGATGCCGTTCCCGGCCGCATCGGCCAGCGCATCCACGACATTGTCGGTGGCGAATGCTATATGATGGATGCCTTCGCCTCTGTTGGCTATAAATTTTGCAATTGTGCTCTCTTCGCTTGTCGGTTCGAGCAACTCTATCTTGGTCTGGCCTATTTTCAGGAAGGCGGTTTTTACTTTCTGGTCCGCCACTTCTTCTATATTATAACACTTGAGACCCAAAACCTTTTCGTAATAAGGAAGAGCTGCCTCGATGCTTTTTACGGCAATACCGAGATGTTCGATGTGAGTTAAATTCATAACGGTTAATATTTAAAAATAAGACATGTAATATTTCCCAGTCCGGTTAATCCGCTGAAATTTCCGGAATGAATATCTGCCAGCCTTTGCAATTATGAATGTATCTGCCCGACAATCAGGCTTTTCGTAAGTTTTGCCAGCCAAGAAGCATTCCCGAAAAATCACGTATGCAAAGATACTCAATTATACCGAATATATATACAGGCAAGGGCTAAAAAAGAACATAAAGGCGGAAGCGATGCCAATAGGAGAGAGGTGTTCCGGCAACATTGCGGCTTTTGGCGGCCGGGATTCCTGCCAAATAGTCATAAATTCTGCCAAATGCGTAGAAATTTCCCGTCAACCGTATCCCGCATTCCTGCAAGTAAGGGCCTGTTGCCGCTTTTGGCGTACAGCCTCATCATTTTGGCACACTGTTTGAAGTAACAGGAGTGGCGCTGCCGGGAAGGCGGAGCCGGAAAAAACAGATTATAAACATTTAAAACTATAGAACAATGGGAAAGATTATTGGAATAGACTTGGGAACAACCAACTCGTGTGTAGCCGTAATGGAAGGAACCGAACCGGTTGTCATAACAAACAGCGAGGGGCATCGTACAACCCCGTCTATCGTCGCATTCGTCGACGGAGGGGAGCGTAAGGTGGGCGACCCCGCAAAGCGTCAGGCCATAACCAACCCTACGCGGACTATCTTCTCGATAAAGAGATTTATGGGTGAAACGTTCGACAGGGTGCAGGACGAAATAAAGCGTGTACCGTACAAGGTGGCGAACAGCGGCAACAATACCCCGCGTATCGACATCGACGGACGTCTTTACTCGCCGCAGGAGATTTCGGCCATGATTCTCCAGAAGATGAAGAAAACGGCCGAAGACTATCTGGGTCAGGAAGTAACGGAAGCCGTAATTACCGTGCCCGCATATTTCAACGACTCGCAGCGTCAGGCAACCAAAGAGGCGGGCGAGATAGCCGGCCTTAACGTAAGGCGTATAGTAAACGAGCCTACTGCCGCCGCTTTGGCATACGGTCTGGACAAGGCCGACAAGGATATGAAGATTGCGGTGTTCGACCTCGGTGGCGGAACGTTCGATATATCGATACTTGAATTGGGCGACGGAGTATTCGAGGTTAAGTCGACCAATGGCGATACGCACCTTGGCGGCGATGATTTCGACCACGTAATAATCGACTGGCTGGCAGATCAGTTCCAGGCCGAGGAGGGTGTGGACCTGCGTAAGGACCCTATGGCCCTGCAGCGTTTGAAAGAGGCTGCCGAGAAAGCCAAGATAGAACTTTCAAGCACCACCTCCACGGAGATAAACCTGCCGTATATAATGCCGGTAAACGGAGTGCCCAAACACCTTGTAAAAACCCTTACAAGGGCCAAGTTCGAGCAGCTTGCCGACAAACTTATACAGGCCACGATTGAACCGTGCCGTCAGGCTCTTAAGGACGCCGGGATAACGGCATCCGACATAAACGAGGTAATTCTTGTGGGCGGTTCTACCCGAATCCCCGCGGTACAGGCAATAGTAGAGAAGTTCTTCGGACGCACGCCGTCGAAAGGCGTAAACCCCGATGAAGTGGTGGCCGTAGGCGCAGCCATACAGGGTGCCGTGTTGACGGGCGACGTAAAAGACGTCCTCCTGCTCGACGTAACCCCGCTGTCGCTCGGTATAGAGACTTTGGGCGGCGTTATGACGAAACTGATTGACGCGAATACCACTATACCTACGCGCAAGTCGGAGGTGTTCTCTACCGCTGTCGACAACCAGCCGTCGGTTGAAATACACGTATTGCAGGGCGAACGCCCCATGGCAAAGGACAACAAGACGATAGGCCGCTTCCATTTGGACGGAATACCCGCAGCAATGCGTGGCGTTCCTCAAATAGAGGTAACGTTCGACATCGATGCCAACGGTATCCTCAACGTATCGGCAAAAGACAAAGGTACGGGCAAGGAGCAGAGCATCAGGATAGAGGCTTCCAGCGGCCTTACCGAGGAGGAGATAAAGAGGATGAAAGACGAGGCTGCAGCCAATGCTGATGCCGATGCAAAAGAGAAGGAGCGTATCGACAAGCTGAATCAGGCAGATGCCATGATATTCCAGACCGAGAAGCAGTTGAAGGAACTTGGTGACAAGATACCGGCAGACAAGAAATCGACGATAGAGTCGGCTTTGGCAAAACTGAAAGATGCGCACAAGGCACAGGATATCGCAGCTATCGACTCTGCAATGACCGAGTTGAATACCGCATTGCAGTCGGCGGCTCAGGATATCTACAATGCACAGGCTCAGCAGCAGGGAGGCGCAGCATCTGCACAGGGTGCCGATGCAAATGCCAATGCTTCAGCCGGCAACGGTACGAAAAACGATGTTACCGACGTAGATTTCGAGGAAGTAAAATAAGAGCATCGGTAAACAGTCGATGAATATCCGATAAGGAAGGGTGTGGGATTCAAGCAGTCCCGCACCCTTCCTGCGTTTTAACCCTGCGTTTAATCTCTTTGTCGGGGTGTCGGTTATGAAAAAAGAATGGGGTATTTGCAGGATATGCGCACTATAAACTGTAACGGGTATGCCATGGCAGGGGAGGGTGATAGAAACGGGAATCCGTTTTTCCCCGAATCAATTATATCGGGCTTAATAAGGCCTGACTCAACTGCCTTGTTGAATATGAACAGGATTACCGGTTTTGAGCGTGCGGATGATTTTGATAAGCCCTGCATACGGCTTCAGGGAATCATGCAAGCCTTGCCTATCCTTGACAACACCTGCGGCGTGCCGGTATGGTTGCGCCTATTGTCTGCTGTTTTTAGATACGACATACTCCCGTACCTCTTTCAGCAGGTTGGAGGCGAAGACGAAGTCGTTGAGCGATTCGCTTTTCGATGTGAATATCTCCTCTTTGGTCCCTTGCCAGTCGAGATGCCCTTTGTTCAGGAATATTATGTTTTCGCCTATCCCCATAACCGAGTTCATGTCGTGCGTATTGATTATGGTGGTTATGTTGTATTCGTGCGTGATGTCGCTTACAAGGGCGTCTATGACAAGCGATGTGCGCGGGTCGATGCCCGAGTTGGGCTCGTCGCAGAACAGGTATTTGGGGTTGAGGGCTATTGCACGTGCTATGGCCGCGCGCTTTTGCATGCCGCCGCTCAGTTCCGACGGGTGCAGTTTATCCGCACCCTTAAGGTTTACTCTCTCCAGACAGAATTCTGCTCTTTTCCTGCGTTCCTGATAGGTCTGGTCGGTAAACATAAGCAACGGGAACATCACGTTCTCGATTACGGTCATGGAGTCGAACAGGGCCGAGCCCTGGAACAGCATCCCTATTTCCGAACGCAGCAGCCGTGTCTCTTCGCTGTTGAACTTCATGAAATCCCTGCCGTCGTAAAGTATTTCTCCCTTTTCCGGTTTTATAAGCCCTACCAATGACTTCATCAGCACCGTTTTACCCGAACCGCTCTGCCCTATGATAAGGTTGGTTTTCCCTTCGTAGAACTTTGCGGTTATATCGTGCAGTATTACCCTGCCGTCGAACGACTTCTCTATATGCCGAGCCTCTATCATTGCAGCAACAGTTTGGTAAGTAAAACATCAAGCATAAGTATGGTTACGCTGCTTACAACAACTGCATCGGTGCTGGCTTTGCCTACTTCGGCCGCACCTCCCCTTACCGTATAGCCGTAATACGAAGCAACGCTGCTTATGACAAATCCGAAGAAAAACGATTTAATTATGGAATACCATACGTAAAACTCCTGGAAATACGATTGCAGGCCGTATATATACCGCGATACAGGGAATATGTTTGTGAACAGTCCCACGCAGTAACCACCAATCAGGCCGGTAAACATGCTTATTATCACAAGGAACGGTATGAACGTAACAAGGGCCGTAATTTTCGGCAGTATCAGATAGTTGGCCGAATTCACCCCCATTATGTCCAGAGCGTCTATCTGCTCGGTTACGCGCATTGTCCCTATTTCCGACGATATGCTCGAACCCACTTTCCCTGCAAGTATCAGTGCCATTATGGTTGAGGAAAACTCAAGCAGGATGGTTTCCCTTGTAAGCAACCCTACCGTGTAGGACGGTATAAATGGCGACATGATATTCATCTGCGTCTGTATTGCAATTACCGCGCCGATGAATATCGATATGGTAACCACTATCGCTATCGAATCGATGCCGAGTTTGTAGACTTCATTTATGTAACGTTTGAAAAACTCGCTCCATCTGTCGGGACGTGTAAACACCCGGCACAGCAGTAATACGTAATTGCCGAATTTGGCCAGGTTGTTGAAGATGAATATGTTCAGTAACTTAATCACGGTATAAAACTGTTATTTTAGCGGCCTTTCCGCAAAGGTAACAAAAATATCGGAAACTGTGCCGCATACCCCGGTAAAGTGTGTATATGGCGGCAGAAGCGGCATGTCACATGCCTGTGGCCGCTATCCGGTCCGGGCTGCGGGAACAATATAACAGCCCGATACCCGAAACGGATTTGTATTTTTACAGGAAAATTATTTTGTGTAACTTCGCCAAACCTATATCAATGTGCGTTAACATAATGAGTATGGCCGAAAAAGAAGACGTTAATGCCGGCAAGGCAGAAGACAAGGAACACCTTATGGTGTTAAGGACGGAAGAACTTGTGAAAAAATACGGGCAGAGGACCGTAGCCAACCACGTGTCCATAAACGTGAAGCAGGGCGAGATAGTAGGGTTGCTCGGCCCAAACGGTGCGGGAAAGACAACCACGTTCTATATGACGACAGGCCTTGTTACTCCTAACGAAGGGCGCATATTCCTGGACGATCTGGAGATAACCAATTTCCCGGTATATAAAAGGGCACAGCATGGTATAGGGTATCTGGCCCAGGAAGCATCGGTGTTCCGCAAGATGAGTGTCGAGGACAATATCTACTCGATACTTCAGATGACCGAGCCGGACAAGATGAAACAGAAAGAAAAACTGGAGAGCCTTATTGCGGAGTTCCGCCTTGAAAAGGTGCGCAAGAATCTCGGCGACCAGTTGTCGGGAGGCGAGCGGCGACGGACGGAGATAGCCCGTTGTCTCGCCATAGGCCCTAAGTTCATTATGCTCGACGAGCCGTTTGCAGGGGTCGACCCCATTGCCGTGGAGGATATACAGTATATAGTATACAAACTCAAGGAAAAGAACATAGGGATATTGATAACCGACCATAATGCGCCCGAAACATTGAGTATTACGGACAGGGCGTACCTGCTTTTCGAGGGAAAGATACTATATCAGGGAACATCGGAAGAACTTGCCGCAAATCCCATAGTGAGGGAAAAATATTTGGGGCGTAACTTTATTTTTCACAGGAAGAAGTTCGCATAGGGTACAGCCGTTTGGGTGCATCGGCATCCCAAGTTATCTGCACGGGCGGGAAAATCCACGAACCAGGTTGGTGTTCTTGACCCGGCAAGGGACGGGAGCGGATAAGGAACATAATTGGTCCGGGTTTGTTTTGTCTATTAAAAACAGTTTTTCGATATGAACAGTACGGTATTGCTTTTTCTGAACAATATTGGAGTACCCGAAATACTCGTTATATTGTTGATATTGCTGCTGCTTTTCGGCGGGAAAAAGATTCCCGAACTCATGAAAGGGCTCGGCAAGGGGGTAAAGAGTTTTAAGGAGGGTATGAACGGAAAAGACGATGCGGGGGAAAATGGCGGGGATGATGCGAAACTTTCCGGCAAGTAAATGAAAAACGGCGATAACAACGGAGTCCTGACGTTATGGGAGCACCTCGACGTTTTACGGGGCGTGCTATGGCGCGTGTTGCTTGTCGTGGTTGTCCTTACCGTTGCCGCATTCTGTTTTAAGGACACCCTTTTTTACGTGGTGCTTGCCCCCGATAATCCCGACTTTATAACATACCGCTGGTTGGGCTTTGTCTCGGAACGGGTCTTCGGTACTGAAATGGCCTCTTTCGATGTACAGCTTATCAATACGCAACTTGCCGGACAGTTTATGGCCCACGTCAGGGTATCGTTATATGCCGCTGCGCTGCTGGCGTTGCCGTATGTGCTTTATGCCTTATTCGGGTTCGTGTCGCCCGGGCTCTACGAAAATGAACGCCGTTTTGCCTCAGCCTTCGTATTTTGGGGATATTTGCTTTTTCTGCTGGGGGTATTGCTGAATTATTTTATCGTATTCCCGCTGACATTCCGCTTTCTCGGGACATATACCGTAAGCAGCGAGGTAGGCAACCTTATTAATTTGACTTCGTATATCGACACGCTCTCTATCCTCTCCATTGCCATGGGGCTGGTTTTTGAAATTCCCCTGCTTTGCTGGCTGGCGGCCAAGGCCGGCATATTGAATGCCTCCATAATGGTGCGTTACCGCCGTTATGCGGTTGTTGCGGTGGTAGTTGCCGCTGCAATCATTACGCCTACATCCGATGCCGTTACCCTTTTCATAGTCTCTGCTCCCATGCTGCTGTTGTATGAAGCCGGGATAGCCATAGTCCGACGTACATCGGCGAAAGCCGGACGTGTTGCAGAATAATTAGGGTGGGGCGGGATATGCCGCCTTTCCCGGTTTTGGGAGCAGTATGGCGATACGGTGCAGGGCGCAGTTTGGAATTCATGCAGTCAGAGCGGCATTAACGGCTCTTGCCGATGCCCTTCTGCCGGACGGTTGCCTTCTTATTCCCCCAAAGGCACGGGGAATCATTCCTTGAGGCGGTTTTCCGTCATGCGTTCTATATACTGCTGGATTATACCCTTGCATTCATCGGTCATGGATGCCTGTTCGGCAATCTCGTTTATCAGATTCTCTTTCAGCAAGGTGTCTGCTGCAAAGTTGTACAGGGCAAAAGCCTCTTCACCGTTGAACTGAAGCATGTAATCGCCCTTGAAATACTGGTAGAAACCGTTGTTGTAGTTTATGGCCCAGTCTTTGCCGCCTTCTTCTGTCAGGTCTTTCCCGAATGCCACGTAAGGCCTGTCGTAGTTGAGCAGCCCGAGGACGGTGGGCATTATGTCGGTCTGTTGTGCAATCCTGTCGGAGCATCCTTGCAGTTCTCCGCCAGGCAGATAGAATATTATGGGGACTCTGTATAATCCGGCATCGGTCAGGAACTCGTCGTGCAGTGCCGCATTGGTATGGTCCGCCGTTATTACGAAAAGCGTATTGTAATACCATGCCGATTTTTCGGCCTTTTCAAAGAACTGCCCGAGAGCGTAATCGGTATACCTTACACACTTGAGGATAGGGTGCCCTCCCTCATCGGTAAAGCGGCTTTCGTATTTTTCCGGCACCTTGAACGGGTGATGCGACGATGCGGTAAACAGTGCCGATGCAAACGGTTGCTCGAATTCGTCCAGTTTGTCGGCAAAGAATTGCAGGAACGGCTCGTCCCAGATTGCCCACATCCCGTCGAAATCGTCGTCATTGCCATATTCGTCCTTCCCGTAATATTCGTCCCACCCTGTTGCGCGGGCAAAGGCCTGGAATCCCATCGACCCGTTGGGCGCACCATGGAAGAACGAGGTATGGTATCCCTTGTTTTTAAGCTCCCCGGCTATGCTCGATACGTCGTTGGTGGCATAATGCGTTACGAAGTATGGCTCGATAAACATGGGGATTCCGCTCAGTATAGACGGCATCGCGTCAATCGATTTCCTTCCGTTGCTGAAAGAGTGTTCATACCACAGGCTCTTGTCCCGAAGCGACTTCAGGAACGGCATATACCCGTACTCCATGTATTCCTGTCCGAAACTCTCGACTATCAGTATCACAACGTTGAGGTCGCGGAATTCCCCGCCGTTTTTCTTCAAATGTACCGGGGAGTATATCTTTTCCAGTTCCCGTGCAGAAAAATATTCCGGGTCCTGGAATACTTTTTTCCCGATAGTCCGGATAACTGAAAACGGCGTATTCAAGACTACTGCGGTTTCTATGGGACGGTTTACGTACTGGTTGGCATTGCCAATCGTTATGGGGCGTGTAGAATGGGCGAAACCTCCGCGTATGCCTGCTATGCAGAGGATTACAGCTCCGGCAAATACGGCCGACGATACTGCATATTTTATGAATATGCTTTTCCATGACGGCTTGCATTTTTTCGCTTTACAATAAGGGTTCCTGTACAGCAGCCACAACCCTGCTATCAGCACAATCCCTATGAAAAACAGAATATAATGTCCGGCTATTTCACCTCCTATTATCTTCAGTATGTTCTCTTCATTGCCGAATTCGCTGAATACCGATGATGTGGTACGGCGGTTGGTATACCTGAAATATACCGTGTCCGCGAGGTTGGCCAATACTGCTGCCGAGTTGAATATGACGAATATCCATTTGCATGTTTTCTGCCATATCTTCCCCTCTCTCCATGGCAGGGGAACAAGCATGGCTGCAATATATACAAGGTTTACATATATTATTCCGGAAGTGTCGAATACCAGCCCCCCTTTCAGGATTGTCCAGAAGTCGTCCCAGCCGAGATCGGGGAAATAAGCCTTGTTGTATATGAAGAATACTATCCGGCACAACATAAAAGCCAGATATGCTACGGCTATGTTCACGGCTGTTGCGGCAAGATACCTCAGCGGCGTGTATATTTTCTTCGCAGGTTTTACCATAATTGCACAGGGAGGTGTGCTTTACCACCCGAATTTGCTTATTTTAGAGAGTTTGTCCTCGTTTATTATTTTGATATACCGTCCGTTTATCTCTACAAGACCTTCCTTTGCAAAGGCCGACAGGGTGCGTATGGCGTTCGATGTGGTCATGTTCGACAGGTTCGCCAGTTCCTCGCGTGAAAAGCGTGCATCGATATACCCTTCGGGGGTAAGCCCGAAGAAATCCTTTATCGTGAAAAGCGATTCGGCAAGCCTGCCTCTTATATGTTTCTGCGTAAGGGATACTACATTGTTCTCCGCGCTTATTAGATCCTTGGCAATCTCCTTTACAAAGAAATATGCGAGTTTGCTGTTCCTGAGCATGTACTGTTCCAGAATCTCGAGCGGCAGGAACGCTACCATGGACTGCTCAAAGGCAATGGCATTCCCCGTATGCGGCAGGCCTGCAAAATAAGTCTGGTATCCGAAATACTGGAGCGGCCTTACCAGGCGTATTATCTGGCTGCGGCCTCCAACACCCTCCTTTGAAATCTTTACCTTCCCTCTGATAAGACACATAAGGTAAGCAGCATTATCCCCTTCGTTATAAATCGTGCTGTTCTTCTTGAACGATTTTACCTCGAAATGCTCCGACATCTCATTCTTCTCTTCTGCAGAGAAGAGTTCCCATATCTCGGCCATTTCGCCTTTTATTACGTTCCGGATAATTGACTGACGCCTCATATGCCCTTAATTACAGGTTGTTTTCTATAAGGTATCTTTCGGCATCGATAGCCGCCTTGCACCCGGATGCTGCGGCAACTATTGCCTGCCGGTAGTTGGGGTCGGCAACATCGCCGGCGGCGAATATCCCGGGTATGTTAGTGGCTGTTGCCACACCGTCGGTTATTATATACCCTTCGTTGTCGGTTTCGACATACGGTTTGAATATGTCGGTATTGGGTTTGTGTCCGATACCGAGGAAAAACCCGTCTATTGCTATATCGAATTTTTCCTCTTTTTCCGTCCCCCTGAACCGTATCAGGTGAGCACCTTCTACGACTTCCTCTCCGAAAAGGCCTTCTGTCTCGGTATTGAAAAGTACCTCTATGTTATCGGCGCTCAATACGCGCTCCTGCATTATGCGCGATGCCCGCATGTACCCTTTGCGTATAATCATGAATACCTTGCTTGCAAGTTTTGACAGGTAAAGGGCTTCTTCGCACGCAGTATCGCCGCCGCCAACAACCGCTACAATCCGTTTGCGATAGAAGAACCCGTCGCATGTGGCGCACGCCGAAACCCCCAGTCCGGCATATTTCTTTTCATCTGCCAGGCCGAGGTATTTTGCCGTTGCTCCGGTTGCTATTATTATAGTGTCCGCCGTCAGGGTGTTTTCCCCGTTTACCGTTACCTTGTACGGCTTTGCCGAAAAATCGACGGCGGTTACTATGCCGTAGCGGATATCTGCGCCGAAACGGGTGGCCTGACGTTTAAGGTCGGACATCAGCGCATCCCCCGAAACTCCTTCGGGATAGCCCGGGAAGTTTTCTATTTCCGTTGTCGTCGTAAGTTGTCCTCCGGGCTGTATCCCCTCGAACAATACGGGTGCAAGATCTGCCCTTGCGGCATATATTGCGGCGGTGTACCCTGCCGGGCCCGAACCTATTATCAAATTCCTGACGTGTTCCATACTCATTTTATCTTAAATCTATTATTTCAATATCGGGATAGTTGCTCTCGGAAAAGGCGAATATCGAATCGTCGTTCTTTACGGCCGATTCAAAATCGCTTATGCTTATAACCGTTTTGCTTGCGTCGCGGTTTACAGTTTCGAGAAGGGTGGGGAAGCCGCTCCCCGCATCGACCGTTACCGTTGCGCCCTTTATGTCGGCAGCATCGGAAAGAGGGATAAGGGTTATGGTTTCATATCCGTTCTTCTTCCCTTTATATTCAGCCTTATACATGCGTTTGTAATTGCTGAGCAGGATATACGGGTTCAATGTCGCGAGTTCTTCTTCTGCAGGTTCGCTCAGGTTTACTTCGCCCGAACCTTTTATGTAGCTCCACGCCGTTTGCCCGTCATAGCCCATATCCATTGCGTCCGACAGCAGAACGAATTTTTCTCCTTTTATCCTTATGTTCCCCTGCATCTCATGGACCGCCCTGTTGCCCGATATTGTCCTGGACGAGAACTTTACGGAAACTCCGCCTCCTTTTGTCAGCACATCCGTTACCTTGCCTGTTATGGCGTCGCATCTGCTGTCCTGCGCCATGGCTGCGGTCATGCCGAATGTCGCCGTTATCGCTATTATGGCAATAAAACGTTTCATATACGGTTGTCTATCTGAGGTTGTTCAATATATCGTCAAGTTGCAGCAAATCCATGACAAGGACCTTGCGCGGTTTGCTTCCTTCGCTCGGCCCTACTATCCCGGCTGCCTCCAACTGGTCCATTATCCTGCCCGACCGGTTGTACCCGAGCGAGAATTTGCGTTGCAGCAGCGAAGTGGAGCCTTGCTGCTCCGTTACCACGAGGCGTGCGGCCTCTTCAAACAGTTCGTCCCTGTCTTTAAGGTTTACGTCAGCAGTTCCGCCCCCGTTCCCTTCTTCAATGTATTCCGGCAACATGTATGCTTCGGGATAACCCTGCTGGTTCCCGATGTATTCGCAAATGTTCTCTATTTCGTGGGTGTCGACAAATGCGCATTGCACCCTTATCAGGTCGTTGCCTTGCGAGAACAGCATATCGCCGCGCCCAATCAGCTGGTTGGCGCCCGAGCAGTCGAGAATGGTTTTTGAATCGACCATTGCGGAAACCTTGAAAGCTATCCTTGCCGGGAAGTTGGCCTTTATTATGCCGGTTATTATATTGGTCGAAGGCCTTTGCGTGGCAATAATCATGTGGATTCCGACGGCACGGGCAAGCTGGGCTATGCGGGCTATCGGCAATTCTATTTCCTTGCCTGCGGTCATTATCAAATCGCCGAACTCGTCTACAATGACAACTATGTACGGCATATAGTAGTGCCCGTTCAACGGGGAAAGTTGCCGGGATATGAACTTTGCGTTGTACTCTTTTATGTTGCGTGCATGGGCTTTCTGCAACAGCGTGTATCTGTTGTCCATCTCTTTGGTTACCGACTTCAGCGTCTGTACAACTTTCGGGATGTCGGTAACAATGGCATCGTCGTGGTCGGGCAGCTTGGCAAGGAAATGTTTTTCTATCCCTGCGTAGATGTTGAATTCCACCTTTTTTGGGTCGATAAGCACGAATTTGAGCTGGGACGGGTGCTTTTTGTACAGCAGGGAAGTGATTATGGCATTGAGGCCAACCGATTTTCCCTGTCCCGTAGCTCCAGCAACAAGTACATGCGGCATCTTGGCCAGGTCGATCATGAATACTTCGTTCGATATTGTCCGTCCCAGACCGATAGGGAGGTCGTATTTGCTCTCCTGGAATTTGCGCGATGCGATTACCGAGTACATCGAGACTATCTTGGCGTCTTTGTTCGGGACTTCTATACCTATCGTGCCCTTCCCCGGAATAGGCGCAATTATACGGATGCCCAGGGCTGAAAGGCTGAGGGCTATATCGTCTTCAAGATTGCGTATCTTGGCTATTCTCACGCCCGGTTCGGGAATTATTTCGTAAAGCGTTACCGTAGGCCCTACCGTGGCTTTTATGGACGATATTTTTATGCCGTAATTGTTCAGTGTCTCGATGATACGCTGCTTGTTGGCGTTCTGTTCCTCGTTGTCTATGGTGAGTTCGTTTACGGACGACCTGTCCAGCAGGTCGAATGTAGGCATGTTGTAATGTGCCAGGTCGAGAGTGGGGTCGTAGTCGCCGAGGTCGTTTATACGTTTTTTCGCAAGTTCTTCTTCGGTTATCTCGTTTACGGTAAAGGAGACTTCATCCTGGTCCCTCTCTTCTTCACCGCAGGTTTCTGCAGGTGCGCCGTTCTTATCGGTTTGGGGAACATCTTCAACCGGCTCCTCATCGGAAGCATTGTCGGTCGAGTCGTTGCAGGCCATTACAATCTCTTTCTTTACCTCCTCATGAATAGTGCCGGAAGAAGCCGTACCGTTGCCGGTATTCTCTTTCAACGGAGAGATGCCTTCATAATCGTCAGGGACGAGGACCTTTTTCTTCCAGTAAGCCCCAGAAAAGAGTTTCCGGAGAAAATCCGTGGTATTGTTGAATACCGCGACAGCAAAGATTATTATGGCTGCCAGGATAAAGAGCAGTGTCCCGCTCCACCCGATATTGGCCTGAAGAAGCTGTGTTGCGTAATATCCGTGCATCCCCCCCAGAAAAACGAAATAATCGTCATAGCCGTCTACAAAAAAGAATCCGCAGAAAAGGGATACTATTATCATAAGGGCGCAGGTGAGGGAGAGAAGCCGACCGAAAGAATAGTGCCTCAGTTTCATCATCGACATGCCGCACATTGCAAGGAACGGACATATAAGGAATGCTGCAATCCCCATCCATCTGTTTATGAGAAGATTGGATAATCTTGCACCGAACATGCCACCCCAATTTGCAATGCTGTTGTCTACACCGGAGGCTATTCCGGGGTTTGCCGCAATCTCGCTTTGGTCGGCACCGCCTGTAACGAAAAATGAAACGAGACATATAAGCAGGTACACAGCCGTCAGTATCAACAGGATACCTGTCGAGAATACTACTCTTTCATGTTTTGTGTATGTCCAGATTTTTCCGATCAGGTTATTGTTTTTCGGTAAATCTCTTCTCCTTGCCATAAAAATCAAATTATCCGGATGCTGCTTTTCCTTGCGGCTTTACGCGCAAAGATATAACTAAATGCCGAGATTCAGAAATACAATGTCATACCTCTCATAAAGAGGCGTCAGACGTGTCGGGACGACCCGGGCGGCCCCTGCCCCGGGTCCCATACTATTTTTTCCAGAAATACGGAGAAAACAGTATCAGCAGGGTAAATATCTCGAGTCGGCCTATAAGCATGTCTATTATCATTACCCATTTCCCTATGGGGTGAAGCATCAGGAAGTTGCTTTCGGGATTCATCCTGCCGAATCCGAATCCGCAGTTCCCTATGGCCGACAGGGTTATCCCTATCGCTTCGTCCAGGGTCAGGTCCAGAAATGACAGCACCATTGTGCTCAATGCCGCTATCAGAATATACATTACTATGAATGCAAGGACTTTCGATATCAGATTGTGCGATACTATGCTGCCGTTGAACCGTACTGGTTTTATCGCCGTAGGGTGCACTTGCCGGTAGAATTCGTTATCGGTGTTCTTGAACAGCAGTACCAGCCTCGTTATTTTTACGCCTCCCGCCGTTGAACCCGCACAACCGCCGAAAAACATGCAGGCGCATATTATGACGAAAGGCGCAGTGCCCCAGTTGCAGAAATTCTCTACAGCGAATCCCGTACTGGTTATGCCCGATACTATGGTGAACAGCGATTTGCGGAATATCTCCTCCAGGTCTCTTGCCGGGTATTGCATGTATAGCGACCAGCAGGTAAGGAGCGTGGCTATTGCCACAATGGCCGAGAACCATTTGAACTCCTCGTCCTTGAACAGTTCCTTATGGTTCCTGAAGATGGTTTTGTATATTATGGCAAAGTTTACTGCCGACAGGAACATGAATGCGGTTACGGTATAGTCCACATATGCCGAGCCCCAATACGCCAGGCTCTCGTCCTTGGTGGCGAAACCTCCCGTCGATGTGGTGGCAAATGCCGTGCATATTGCATCGAATGTATTCATCGGGCCTGCCATCAGCAGCAATATCAGGATTATCGTCATTACCAGATACAAGCCCCACAGTTTTTTTGCCGTCTGGCTTATGCGCGGTCCGAGTTTGTCGAATACTATGCCTGTCATTTCGGCGCTGAACAGCTGTATGCCGCCGCCCGAATTGAGCATCGGAAGTATGGCAACCGTAAAGAGGATTATACCCATACCTCCCATCCACTGCATAAGGCTTCTCCACATGAGTATCCCGTGGGTCGATTCGTTGAGGTTGCTGAGGACGGTTACTCCCGTTGTGGTGAATCCCGATATGGCTTCAAAAAAGGCATCGGTAAAAGTGCTTACGTTGCCGTTCAGCAGAAACGGAAGCGCCCCGGCTACGGAAATTGCAATCCAGCAGAGCGATACTATCAGAAAACCCTCCCGTTTCCCTATGCGCTCATTTGCACCTCGCGGAAGATACAGCATTGCGGCTCCTGCCGCTGCCGTGATTCCTGCCGACTGCAGGAAGGGAATCAAATCGCTTTCTCCGTAAACAAGGGCGGTTATTACGGGTATGAGCATGAATACCGCTTCAATGCAGAGAAGTATGCCTATTACCTTTACTATGGACTTTATGTTTATTCCGTAATACATGTTTTATCCGAACAGTTTTTCTATTTTGTGCAACAGGTCGTTTACGCAAAATATAAGTACGTGGTCATTCTCCTGGATTTGGGTGTTGCCGTTTACTATTTCCCCCTTGCCGTCGCGTACCATCCCACCTATCGTAAGCCCTTTGGGAATGTCGAGATCCTTTATCTTGGCCCGTGTTATCTTGGCTCCGGCCTTCACCGTCATTTCCACGACTTCTGCATCGCCCGTGGTAAGACATCTTGCATCGTTGTTGTCGGAATCGAGCAGCAGCTGGTATATCCGGCTGGCAGCAATGAATTTTTTATTTATGATTGAACCGATGTCGAGTTCGTCAGCCGTAGAGATGAACGGGATGTTTTCAACCTCGGCCACAGTCTTCTTTATCCCGAGCCTTTTTGCCGTCAGGCATGACAGTATGTTTGTCTCGGAGTTGTCGGTAAGGGCAATGAACGCATCGGAATTCTTTATCCCTTCTTCAAGCAGCAGTTCCGTATCGCGCGCATCGCCGTTTATAATGTCGGCATCGGGCAGTTTTTCGGCCAGTTCAAGGCTCTTTTCGTAATCCTGCTCTATCAGTTTCATCGATATGGAATCGGGCAGGAAATGCGCCAGCTGCACTGCAATCCGGCTTCCTCCCATTACGAACACGTTTTCGACGTCCACTTCCTTTTTCCCGGTCAGAATCCGCAGGTCTTTCAGGTGGTCGGGGGTTGTGGTGAAATATACGATGTCGTTTACCTGCATTTCATCGCTGCCTCGCGGAATTATCGTTTCATCTTTCCGCTTTATTGCCGCTATGTGATAGAAACTGTGTTCGCGGGTAAGTTCCATCAGCTTGCGGTTTATAAGGGATGATGTTTCTCCTACCTTGGTGCTTACCAGCATCAGTTTTCCGTTGCACAGGTCGAACCATTTGCGGGCCCAGGTTATTTTTAGCGCATTGACAATCTCTTTGGCGGCCAGCATCTCGGGGTATATCAGTTCGTCCACCCCCAGTTCCTTGAAGAATGCCTTGTTCTCTGGCTTCATGTATTCGTAGTTGTCGATGCGGGCAAGGCTTTTTTTCGCACCCAGCCGCGAGGCTATTATGCAGGCGGTTATGTTCTTGTCGTCCGACGGGGTAACGGCAATGAACAGATCGGCATTGTGTACGCCGGCCTGTTTCAATGTCTTGAACGACGTAGGCGACCCCGATACCGTCATCAGGTTGTAGTTGGAGTCTATCCATTGCAGTTTTTCGTCTTTGTCTTTGGTGTCGAGCAGAATTATGTCCTGCTTTTCCTTCGATAAAAGTTTTGCAAGGTGAGTTCCCACTTCCCCTGCGCCGGCTATTACAATCTTCATATCTGATTTTCCTGTTTTTGCTGCTTTATCTTATAGCACTCCTCTTTTATGGCGCTGTATATGCTTTCCGTGTCGGTTTTGCACATGCGTTTCAACTCTTCGGGCTTCCCGTGAGGGATGAATTCGTCGGGTATTCCTATGCGCCTGATTCTGGGCGTATAGCCGTTTTCCGTCATGAACTCGGCTACTGCGCTGCCCAGCCCTCCCGATACGGTCCCGTCTTCGAGCGTTATTATCTTGCTGAAGTTCTTCCCTACGTAGTGCAATATCTCTTCGTCTATCGGCTTGAGGAATATCATGTCGTATACCGAAACCTCTATCCCTTCTTTGCCGGCCATCTCTGCAGCCTCCAGTGCAGCGTTGCCTATTTCTCCTATGCTTATCAGCGCAATGTCCGTGCCTTCCCGCAGCAGGCGGCCTTTCCCGACAGGGAGTAATTGCGGCACGCATCTCCACTCGCGGCAGTGCCCCCGGCCTCTCGGGTAGCGTATCGCAAACGGGCCGTTCGGGGTTTCCTGTGCCGTGTACATGAGGTGGCGCAAATAGTGCTCGTTCATAGGCGCGGCGATTGTCATATTGGGTATGCACCGCATATAGGCGAGGTCGAAACTGCCATGGTGCGTCATCCCGTCTTCTCCAACCAGCCCGGCCCTGTCGAGGCAGAAGACTACGTGCAGGTTCTGGATTGCAACATCGTGTATCACTTCGTCGAATGCCCTCTGCATGAACGTGGAATAGATATTGCAGTAGGGGAGCATCCCCTCTTTTGCCAACCCTCCGGAAAATGTTACTGCGTGTTCTTCGGCAATCCCCACGTCAAAAGTCCGGGAAGGGAAACGTTCGGCCATTTTGTTCATGGAACACCCTGTTGGCATGGCAGGTGTTATGCCTATTATCTTTTCGTTTTTCCCGGCCAGTTCCACGAGGGTCTCCCCGAAGACGTACTGGTAAAGCGGAATACCGTCTGATATGTCCGGCTTTATTAGCTCGCCCGTCTGTTTGTTGAATTTGCCCGGCGCATGCCATACCGTAGCGTCCTTTTCTGCAGGAGAATAACCTTTGCCCTTTACCGTTTTCAAATGAAGCAGTTTGGGACCCTTCATTTCCTTAATGTCGCGGAGCACACGTATTATGTATGCTGTGTCGTGCCCGTCTATCGGACCGAAGTATCTGATGTTAAGGCCTTCAAATATATTCTGCTGGCGGCTTATCAGTGATTTCAGGCTGTTGGCGAACCGCAGTATCTGCCCGCGGTGCTTTTCGTCTATCAACCCGTATTTCCGCATCCGCATGTACATGTTGTATCGGAGCCTGTTGTATTTGGGCGAAGTTGTTATGTGTACAAGATACTGGTTCAACGACCCCACGTTGTGGTCTATCGCCATATCGTTGTCGTTGAGTATTATCAGAAGGTCGTTGGGGTCGGAGGCGGCATTGTTCAGCCCTTCAAAAGCAAGGCCGCCCGAAATTGCGCCGTCGCCTATTACTGCTATGACTTTCCTGTTTTCCTGCTTGAGGCTTGCAGCAACCGACATGCCTAATGCTGCCGATATGGAGTTCGATGCGTGTCCGGCAACAAATGCGTCGTATTCGCTTTCGGCCGGTGTGGGGAATCCGCTCAACCCCCCGAACTTTCTCAGTGTGGAGAA
The DNA here is from genome assembly GCA_949297125.1 of uncultured Bacteroidales bacterium. Classification (GTDB taxonomy): domain Bacteria; phylum Bacteroidota; class Bacteroidia; order Bacteroidales; family G3-4614; genus Caccoplasma_A. The sequence continues at coordinate 21,976 of CASFRS010000001.1, read as the reverse complement.
TTCGTCCCTCCTTCCGGTAAGTATCTTGTGTGCATATGCCTGATGCCCTACGTCCCAGACTATTTTGTCGTACGGCGTGTTGAATACGTAATGGAGTGCTACGGTAAACTCTACCGCCCCGAGGCTCGATGCAAGGTGCCCCGGGTTATGCGAAAGTATCTCCACCATGTATTCCCGGATTTCCCTGCAGAGTTCGGGCAACTGCGATATGTCCAGCTTTTTCAGATCGGCCGGAGAGTTTATCGATTCCAATATGTTTTTTGTTTCGCTCTGCATTTTTCAGTTTATGGATGCCCTCCTCTTTTTATCATTTTACTAATGTTTGGAGGAGTACAAATGTACCCTTTTGTCGGCAAATAATATAATTTTTAACGAAATATACCTGCATGCAGCATGTTGCCGCTTCACTGTCTGCCTGTTACCGGCCTTTGCGGAATTTTTTGTATATCGGTACGAATATTATTATGCCCGATACGATTATTGCAAACGCCCCTCTTGGCGTAAGCGTCCAACCGCTTTCCTTTATCATTATATAACAGAGGAAGACCCACAGCAGGATTATGCAGACCGTATTGAATGGGGTGAGTTTACGCATGGCTTTGTTTTATGCTGTTATTGTCTATTCAAGTTCTATAACCGTTATTCCGGCGCCGCCGAGTTGTATGTCTTCGTCGCGGAAACTCTTTATTGAGGGGATTTTTTTAAGGTACTGCCTTACCAGTTGCTGCAGTATGCCGTTACCCGTGCCGTGCAGTATCCTGAGCGTGTTGTACCCCGACAGTATGGCCGTGTCTATAAATGCCGCCACTTCCTCTATCGCTTCATCTCCTCTCATCCCCCTTATGTCTATCTCCCTGCTGAAATTGAGCTGCTTGTTCCTGACGGCATCCATGGTAGAAGAGCTTATGAATACGCTCCGCGTATCTTGTTTCTTCAACAGGCTGCGGCTGGCGTGCTCCAGTCTCTCCTTGTTTACCTTGGTCCTTATCATGCCGAATGCCACAACGGCGTTTTTCCCGTCGCACGACAGGACTTCCCCTACGGTATTTTCCCCTTTAAGCCTTACCGTATCGCCGGGCATTACAGGTTTTGCCTCCTGCCCCCCGGCAGCAGTTTCCACCCTGTGCTTTTTTTTCTTTTTGTCGTTCAGCCGTGCCAACTTTTTCGCAACTTTATCATCGTATTCTTTTTCTGCACCGGCTTCTTCCTTGAATTTCCTTATTTCCTCGCGGAGGGCTTTCGTTTTCTCCTTTTCAGCCTGGCTCTCCCGGATTTCCCTTATGGTATTCTCAATTTTTGCATTTGCCCTGTCCAGCAGCTGTTCGGCCTCGCCTTTAGCCTTTTTCAGCACTTCGCGCCGCTCCCTGTCTATATCTGCCAGTTCCTTTTCGTAACGTCCGGCAAGTTCCACAAGCCGTTTTTCCATAATCCGGGCATTCTGCCTTTTGTGTTCCCAGTATTGTTTATCCCTGACTATGTCCTGCAGATATTTGTCCATCGATACGTAGTCTTTCCCTACTATATCGGAGGCTTCGGCTATGACCTCTTCCGGAAGCCCTATTTTGCGGGCGATTTCTATTGCAAACGAACTGCCCGGATTCCCTATCGACAATTTGAAGAGCGGCTGCATCTTGTGCCTGTCGTATAACATCGCCCCGTTTACTATGCCGTCGTTGTTTTCGGCGAACTGTTTCAGGTTCTGATAATGGGTGGTTATGACCCCGAACGCCTTTTTCCTGTTGAAGCGGTCAAGGAGCGCTTCGGCTATAGCTCCGCCTATTCTCGGCTCGGTCCCGCCGCCGAACTCGTCGATAAGCAGAAGCGAATTTCCGTCGCAATTTCTTATAAACTGTTTCATGTTCAGCAGATGCGAGCTGTAAGTGCTCAAATCGTCTTCAATGGATTGTTCGTCGCCTATGTCTATCAGTATGTTGCGGAATATCCCGGCTCTCGAGTTGTCGTTCATCGGTACGGGGATTCCGCATTGCAGCATATACTGGAGCAGACCCACGCTTTTAAGGCATACCGATTTGCCTCCGGCATTGGGCCCGGATATAAGCAGTATCCTTTCGTCCCTGTCCAGCTTTATGTCGAGCGGCACCACTTCTTTGCCGTGCCTTTTCAGCGAAATCTGCAACAGCGGGTGCACGGCCCTGTACCATTCTATTTGAGGGCAGTTGTCTATCCGCGGTATTTGCGCGCCCATATCGGAAGAGAGTATGGCTTTTGCCCTGATGAAATCCATTTCGCCGAGGAAATCGTATGAGACGGACATCTCTTCGGCGTAGGGACGCAGCATATCGGCGAATTCTGTCAGGATTCTTATAATCTCCCTTTTCTCGTCGTTTTCGAGTTCCCTTATCTTGTTGTTGGCTTCTACAACTTCGGCCGGCTCTATGAATACGGTTTTGCCGCTGGCCGACTCGTCGTGTACGATCCCCTTTATTTTACGCTTGTGGGACGGGTTTACCGGTATTACCAGGCGTCCGTCGCGCATTGTGGGGGCAGTATCCCTGTCTATGTAACCGTCGTTCTGCGCCTTTTTAAGAATATTGGCAAGGCTTCGCGAAATTCCGCTCATCGTGGCGCTTATCTCCCTCCTTATTTCCTGCAGGAGCGGCGAAGCAGAATCCTTTATGTTCCCCGTGCTGTCTATTATGGTGTCGGCCTTTTTCAAAATGTCGGGGTATGTCCCTATATCTGCGGTTTTTGCCTTCAGCCTGGGGTACAGCGGTTCGTCGTCGTCTTCGCTGCGGAGCAGTTTTACTATTCGGGAGATTGTTTCCAATGACCTCCGCAGGTTGAAAAGCTCTTCTGTTTCCATATGCGAGCCCGCAACGCGTATCCGTTTGAGCGTAGGGCGCAGGTCGAAAAAATTGTCGCACGGGAAATCCACGTCCGAATGCAGCAGGCGTATAAACTCCCGGCATGTTTCCAGCCTGTCGGATATTTGTCCGAAACTGTCGGAAAAATCCATATCGAGGACAAACTCTTTCCCGATAGGGGAGAGGCATTTCCCCGACAAGAGTTCCCTTATTTTGTCGAATCCTACTTTTGTCTCGAAATTGTTCGGGTATATCACGTATCTGAATCTGTATTATATATGACCTTGTTATATGCTTGTCGATTGCGTCGCGAAGTTACTCAATTAATTTTTATCGGGCTACCATATAATTTCCGAATTTTTGCCTAACTTCGCAGATTTAAAAGGCGTAGATTATTTCAATGGACATGGAAGCGGAGAATATAGAAAAGACCAAGGAAAAATCGTTGAATTTCATAGAGTTGGCAGTTTCGGAAGATTTGGCGGCAGGGAAGAACGGAGGCCGGTTGAGTACGCGTTTCCCGCCAGAACCCAACGGGTATCTGCACATAGGCCACGCAAAAGCCATTTGCATGGATTTCGGAATTGCCGAAAAATTCGGCGGAACGTGCAATCTCCGTTTCGACGATACCAATCCCGTAAAAGAGGACGTGGAGTATGTCGATGCCATAAAGGAGGATATCCATTGGTTGGGTTTCGACTGGGGGGACAGGCTCTATTATGCCTCGGATTATTTCCCGAAATTGTGGGATTTGGCCGTGCGCCTCATAAAGGAAGGGTATGCGTATGTCGATGAACAGTCTTCCGAGCAGATTGCAGAACAGAAAGGATCCCCCACGCAGCCCGGTGTGGAATCGCCGTTCAGAAACCGTCCCGTTGAGGAGAACCTCGACCTGTTCGAGAGGATGAATAAGGGCGAGTTCCCCGAAGGCAGCATGGTGCTCAGGGCAAAAATAGACATGGCATCGCCCAACATGCATTTTCGCGATCCCATAATGTACCGTATAATAAAACATCCCCATCACCGTACCGGCAACCGCTGGAACGTGTACCCGATGTATGACTTCGCACACGGGCAGTCCGACTTTTTCGAGGGGGTTACGCATTCGATATGCACTTTAGAATTTGAAGTGCATCGTCCTCTGTACAACTGGTTTATAGACAGGATTGCCGATGAAAGCTATCGTCCAAGACAGCTTGAGTTCAACCGTCTGAACCTCACATATACGGTAATGAGCAAGCGCAAGCTTTTGCAGTTGGTTCAGGAAGGGTTCGTATCGGGGTGGGACGACCCGCGCATGCCCACGATCTGCGGTTTGCGCAGACGCGGATATACACCCGAATCCATCCGCCGCTTTGTAGAACGCATCGGGTATACAAAATATGACGGTCTGATAAGTGTTTCATTGCTGGAACACAGCATAAGGGAAGATCTCAATTTGAATGCCAACAGGGTTTCGGCCGTTATAAATCCGGTAAAGCTGATTATAACCAATTATCCCGAGGACCTTACCGAGGAAATGGTTATGGACAATAATCCGGAACGTCCGGAAGCCGGTACACATACTGCTCCTTTCACCCGCGAACTTTATATCGAGCGCGAGGATTTCATGGAGGATGCCCCGAAGAAGTTCTTCCGCATGACACCCGGAAAAGAAGTGCGTCTGAAATCGGCTTATGTTGTCAAATGTACGGGTTGCAAGCATGCCGCCGACGGCTCGGTTGAAGAGATATACTGCGAATACGACCCGATGACGAAAAGCGGTATGCCGGATAGCGGACGCAAGGTCAAGGGGACGCTGCACTGGGTTTCGGTAAAATACGCTAAAGAGGCGGAAATGCGCCTTTATGAACGCCTTTTCGATGTTGAGAACCCGGCCGAAGAGAAAGACCGCGATTTCAGGGAATTGCTCAATCCCGATTCATTGAAAACCGTAAAAGGCTTCGTTGAGCCGTATCTGGCCGAAACGGCCGCCGTGGGGAACCGTTACCAGTTTCAGCGCATAGGGTATTTTTGTGTGGACAAGGATTCCGCACCCGGCAAGCTGGTATTCAACCGTACCGTTTCTCTTAAAGACGGTTATAAGCCTCAACAAGGCAATGCATAAAGGACTTCCGGAGGGAAAAAATAATTGTTTCGTATGGGCGATAATGGTAAAGGCGAACTGCTGTCCCGCTATGAAAAGATGCTCAGGGGTGAGGCCGGTTATTATTTCGATGCAGAAGAATTTGACGAAATAGCATCGGAGTATGAGGATTCCGGCTCTCTGGAAAATGCCCTTCGGGCCGTTGAAAACGGCTTGAGGTTTCATCCCGACTCTGATATGCTTTTGGCCAAGCACGCCTGTTATATGTTGTCGTTCGGGCGTACGGAAGAGGCGAGGGAGTCGGTGTCGCGCGTCAATGTGGACAATGAAGAGTCGTTTTCGGCAAAGATAGAGCTTCTGTTTAACGACGGGAATGTCGGCGAAGGAATTTCTTTGATGAAGCAATGGCTCGATATGCCGGATATAACGACGGACAGATGCCTGGATGCCCTTGACTTGTGCGTGGATTTCAACGTGGACAGGTTGCCGTTGTCCATGATACTGGATGCTGCCGGACGCCTGCCTTCGGCGCAGAGGCTGGATCTGTTCAACGAATTTATCTGCGTAATGGAAGAGAGCGGATACGCAAAAGACAGGTATGCCGTATATGAAAAGATTCTCGATATGGAGCCCCTGTCCCAAAAGTACTGGAAAGAAGCGTCGCTGGCATATATGGATGCAGGCAGATTTGCAAAGGCCATAGAAGCGGCCGATTATGCCGCGGCACTTTCGCCCGATGATGCCGGCCTGCTTTTCAATAAGGCGTATTGCCTGTATGAAGCCGGGGATTATGCAGGTGCCGCAAGGATAATATCCGCGAATCTCTCGCGTATAGAAGACAAGTCTTATCCGTACGAAGTGCTGGCCGAGTGTTTCAGCAACATGGGAGACTATTCCAAATCGGACGATGTTCTGGATATAGCCCAGGAGATATACCCCGATAATGCCAGGTTCTGGTACATAAGGGCCAAAAACCGGTTTCTTGCCGATAATTCCGGTTATGCGAAATGCATAGAGTTCCTGAAACGGGCACTGAGGTTGTCTCCCGACGACATAAGTGTCTCCCTGCTCCTTGCGGAGACATATTCCGATATGGGGAATTTCTCCGATGCACGCGCCGTACTGGGGCGTCTTGTCGATTTGAATGTGGCCGGTACTGCGGTGTATACATTGCTCGGCGATGTAGAGCTGAAAGCCGGATTCCCCGATATTGCGATAGGGTATTACAGAAAAGCCCTTGCTGTTGAGAATGATAATGTAGAAGTATACGTAAGGCTTATATATGCATATTGTGCGGTAGAGGATATGGATAGCATGAACCTTGCAATAAAGCGTCTTAATGAGTTGATAGACAAGGTGCCGGACAACGACGGCACCGGTTGTGGGAAGCCCGCGGGTATGGAGAATATCAGGAAAACCGTGGAACAGATAAAATCCATGCTCGGAAGTTGCCTGGACGATTAAAAACATTATTGACCAATGAGAAAACCGAAAGATTATGCCGTGCTTGTCCTTAAGGGGATAGGAATGGGGGCGGCCGATGTGGTTCCCGGCGTATCGGGCGGGACAATAGCCCTTATAGTGGGAATTTACGAGGAACTTGTGAATTCCATAAAATCCATAAACTTCCATTCCCTGAAGCTGCTGTTTACGTTGCGTTTTGCCGAATTCTGGCGTCAGATAAACGGTTCGTTCCTGTTGTCGGTGGTATGCGGTATCCTGATCAGTATCTATTCGCTTGCGGAACTGGTAACATTCTTGCTCAAAGAGTACCCGACAATGATATGGGCCTTCTTCTTCGGGCTTGTCCTGTCGTCGATATATTATGTGGTAAAGGATGTGTCGCGATGGAATTTCCTCAACGTCATGATGTTTGTTGCGGGGACCGCCGTAGCATACTATATAACCGTAGTTACCCCTACTTCCACGACAAACGATTTGTGGTTTATATTCCTTTCGGGAGCGATAGCCATATGTGCCATGATTTTACCCGGCATATCCGGAAGTTTCATACTGTTGCTGTTGGGGAAATACGAATATATCATGTCGGCGGTGAAAGATCTGGACTTTTTGCTGCTGGCAACGTTCGCCGCCGGGGCGTTGATTGGCATCGTCCTGTTTTCCCGTTTGTTGTCGTATCTGCTCGCCAATTTTTACAATATCACCATATCTCTCCTTTCGGGTTTTATGTTGGGCTCGCTCAACAAGGTGTGGCCGTGGAGAGAGGCTGTTACGCGTGCCGCGGACGGTTCGGTGCTGACGGATCGGGCCATATTGCCGGACATGTATGTATGGGAAGGTGTAGCCCTTATGCTTGTAGGGGTTACCGTTGTGGTTGTTCTTGAAGCGGTGTCGGCCCGCAAAGCAAAATAATGGTCGTATGTTACGTGTAGTCCTGTTTTCAGCCTTTGTAGCAGTTGCGTCATTGCTTTTTTACCCGGTCGATGCAAGGAAGAAAAAATCGGAAAAAATTGAAATAACCCCCGAAGAGGCGTTCCTCGATAATAATTTCAAGGAGAAGAGTTTGCGGGAATGGAGCAGCGGGAGGGAATTTGTCTGCGTTACGCACGGGTTGCCGGTTCTTCTCGGCATAAACATGCTTTCCTCACCCGACGGGGATTTTATGGGCAAGATATTTACATATAAACTGCTTAAGGAAGATAAGGACTGGAACGGGAGCAAGACTTCGGTGGTGTTTGAATGCGAAGGGCGCGAATACGAATATGTGGTCAGGAAAGGTGCGGCGGAGATATTGTCTGGGGATTTCAGGCCGTTGCTGCCCGAACTGGTCCCGACGGACTATATAGAGAAGGCCGATTCCTTGCTTAAGGGGCGCACGGTATATATACGCTCGGCAAGTTGGCAGGATTCGGCAGGAGTGGACATCAAGGGCCGGAAATACGTACCTGTCGTTGTCAAGGGCGTAGGGCCGGGCGACAAGATACTTCCGCTGAAGGTTGTCTTTACCGACGGTCGCGGCGTAACGGCATCGGTATGCACTACAATGTACAGGGATGCAATATCGTCGCAGTACACCTCATTCGACAAGCTCTTCTCATTTGGCGACATAAGGGAAAAATATCCCGACATAAGCGATGAAGTATGGGAGGCGATAACGCGGGTAGAGGTAGTTCCCGGCATGACAAAGAACGAAACGATGATTTCCGTAGGGTATCCCGACAATGTGAGGAAGATTCCCGATAATGCCGGATTGCGGGAATACTGGTCTTACAACAACGGCATATACCTTGTGTTCCAGGACGGGATTCTGGTCCGGTTCCGCATGTAGAGTATCTGCTCCTGCAGATGCGGATAGTCCTGTTTGTCTTTTTAACTCGTATCGGACAGCTATGATAGAAATAAGGGAGAACATATCGTTGAAACCGTACCATACGTTCCATATGGACGTATATGCGAGATATTTTGCCGAGTATGATACTTTGGCCGATTTAAAGGAACTGTTGTCTTCTCCTGTTTTAAAAGATAATCGGTTTATTCATATCGGCAGCGGCAGCAATCTCCTTTTTACGGGGAATTACAATGGTGTGGTACTGCATTCCCGCATGGACTCGGTGGAGTGTACCGACGCTCCCGACGATGTGGTCTATGTCAGGGCAGAGTCGGGGGTAGTATGGGACAGGCTGGTGGAGTACTGCGTGGCGCAAGGGTTGGGCGGAATAGAGAATCTGTCGGGAATACCGGGAGAGGTGGGAGCCTCCGCCATTCAGAACATAGGGGCATACGGCGTAGAGGCCAAAGATGTCATACACAGTGTGAACTGCCTTGATATCCGGACATTGCAGGAGCGTGTCTTTGACAATGCGGAATGCGGCTATTCTTACAGGAGCAGCGTTTTCAAGAAGGAACATAAAGGGAAGTATATCGTTACATCGGTCGAGTATGTCTTGCACAGGCATCCTGTATTCAAACTGGAGTACGGCAACCTGCGTGCCGTACTGGGCGATGCTCCCGTTTCGCCGGCATCGGTAAGGAATGCCGTTATTGCGATAAGGAACAGGAAGCTCCCCGATCCGGATGTTGTGGGCAATGCAGGGAGTTTTTTCGTAAATCCCGTTGTAGGCATGGAACTTTATTCCAAACTTGCAATGCAATATCCCGATATGCCGTCGTATCCTGCCGGGGAAGGAAAGGTCAAACTCTCTGCCGCATGGCTGATAGACCATGCGGGAGGGCACGGGAAAAAGGTGGGAGGTGCTGCCGTCTACCCGAAGCAGTGCCTGGTGCTTGTCAATGAAAACAATGCTTCGCCGGGGGATGTCGCCGCACTTGCAGAGTTGATAAGGAGTTCGGTATATGACAAGTATGGCGTAAATCTGGTCCCGGAGGTAAATTTCATATAAACCGGAATGAAAATTCGTTTTTTAGGCACGGGAACCTCAACCGGCATACCGCAGATAGGGTGCAGATGCCGCGTATGTATGTCGTCCGACTCCAGGGACAAGCGGTTGCGCACGTCCGCATTGTTCAGCGTGTCGGGCAAAAATATCCTTATAGATTGCGGCCCCGATTTCCGCCGGCAGATTCTCGATGCCGGTACGGAGAGGATAGATGCCGTATTGCTTACGCACAAACATTACGACCATATTGCGGCATTGGACGAGCTTCGCCTGTTTTCAAAAAATGAAGGTGTCCATTTATACCTCGAAAAGAATGTGGCGGATGTAGTCCATGCACACCTCCCGTATTGTTTCTCGGAGAATCCGTATCCAGGCGTAGCGCATTTCGTATTGCATACTGTAGACGACACCCCTTTCGTGGCGGCCGGAATTCCCGTGATACCCGTAAGGGTCATGCACTATAACCTGCCTATACTGGGTTTCAGGATAGAGAATGTCGCATATATAACCGATATGCTGGATATTGCCGCCTCGGAGTGCGGCAAACTTGCCGGTCTCGATTTGCTTATAGTCAATGCCTTGAGGCATAAGCCGCATATCTCGCACCAGACATTGGACGATGCTCTGGCTCTTGTAAGGAAGGTGCGCCCCCGGCGCACGCTGCTTATACATATGAGCCATGACATGGGACTGCACGCCGAGGAGTCCCTTAAGCTGCCGGAAGGGGTGGAGTTCGCATATGACGGACTTGAACTGGAAGTGTAGTGCAGCGCTGCATGCCGTTTCATGAACTGCGAACAAAAGTTTTGCCCGGGCGTTTCTCAATAACTGTCATTCCCATGGAAGATGGTTGCATAGGACAGGCTGGGCCTGTAGGGCAATACCCGGTTTCCCTCGTGCATGATTTGCCGGTATAGCCCGGAATATCCAGTCATAAAAAAACTTTTGCAGTCGTTTTCAGAGAAAAACAGCCGGGTTTTGGGCGTTTTCTTTATTATTATTTTATCTTTGTAGCATATTTCATTGACTATGCGAAAAACATTGATACTGTCTGTCGTAATTCTGGTTTTGTCGTCTTGTAAGGAAGCCAGGAATGTGATATATCTGAAAGAAGCTGAAACATTGCCTGTTGAACTTCTGCAACAGAAAGCCGAGCCTGCTGATGTGAAAATTGCCGTAGGGGATGAACTGTCGGTTAAAATAGAGTCGGACGACCAGGAAGCCGTAGCGGCGTTTAACAGGCAACGCCTGTCAATGACCGATTCAAACTCCTCGTTCCCTTCCGACGGAGGCAATACGGAAGGTAATATGTATAATGTCGATAATGACGGGAACATTACCCTCCCGGTAATAGGCAAGGTGAGCGTGTCGGGTTTGACCCGTTTTGATGCGGAGAGGCTGATTGCCTCGTTGCTTTATCCCCAGTATGTAAAGCAGGAGCCTGTCGTAACGGTGCGCATAACCAACTTCAGGATTACGGTACTGGGCGATGTCTCTTCACCCGGTGTCGTGGAGGTAAAGGAGGACCGCATAAACATACTCGAACTTCTGGCAAAGGCGGGAGACCTCAATATAACAGGGCGCAGGGACAATATCTTGCTGATAAGGACCAATGCCGACGGAACGAGGGAGATATTCCGATATGACCTAAACGACAAGTACCTGCTGTTTTCGCCGTATTACTATTTAAGGCAGAACGATATTGTATATGTAGAACAGAACCGTTCCAGGGCCAGGAACGCATATTCGGTCCCTTCGGTGGTTACGTTTGCCGTAGGCTTGCTCTCTACTTCTGTATCTATCGCAAACCTTGTCGTTATATTATCGAGATATTAGTATATGGATACAAGAAAGATACTTGAACAAGAGGAAGGGAAAAGCAAGCTTGCCGATTTCCGCGAGATTCTGTTTACCTATCTCGTATATTGGAAATGGTTTGTAATATGTGCTGCTGTTGCGGTTGCATATACGGCTTTCGACCTCGCAAAAAAGAACGATGAATATATAGTCTCCACGTCAATCCTGATGAAGAGCGACAGGAACAGCGGCTCGGCGGACAATCTGATGCTGGAGACTTTGGGTATAAGGTCTACCCAGCGTAACCTGGAGAACGAAACGGAGATAATGCGCTCCAAGTCGGTAACACTGAAAGTTGTCAACGACTTGAAGATACATACGACCTATTTCCTGAAGAAAGGGCTGCGCCTTGTGGATATATACAAACATACCCCCATCTATCTGGATATAGACACCAATATGGTGAAGAAGGTCCGCGGCGAGATAAGGATTGAGGCCGTTAAGGCTTCCGATAAGAAAGGGTACGATGTACAGGTGCTGTACAGGAATGAATCCCGGTCGTACAGGCTTGACAATGCGCCCCTTTACGTTTCGATAGGGGGTATAGACTTTTCGTTGAGCAGACGCCCCGATTATCCCCTGGTTAATGAAGATGTTGTCATAACGGTCGTTTCTCCCGATGTGGTTGCCAATCACTTGTCCAAAACCGTAGTGCCTTCCGTCCTGAGCAAGGGTTCCACTATATTGACGATGTCTTTGAGAACATACAACATATCGAAGGCGGTAGATGTCCTCGAAAAACTGGTGTATTATTATAACGAGCTGAGCATAAACGAGAAAAACCAGGCACTGGTAAATACCGGCAAGTTCATCGACGAGAGGATCGTTGCCATTTCAAAAGAACTCGGCGATGTGGAGCGCGAAATAGAGGCATACAAGAAAGATTATAAACTGACCGACCCGCAGAGCAATGCCGGATTGGTACTGGATGAACTCAAGTCTATCGAACAGTCCGTTTTCGACATGGACATGCAACTCAACTTGCTGGACTACGTGGATGAGTTCATTGCCGACAAGAATAACGAATATTCGGTCATCCCTGCATTGGGGATAACGAACGCGGCTTTTAACTCAATGGTTGACAAATATAACCAGGAACTGATAAACCGTGCAAGGCTGTTGCATTCTTCATCGGTAGACAACCCCTCCATCGCCAAGATAGACCAGAACATAAAGGTCTTGAGAGACGGCGTTAAGAACGGGATAGAGGCAACCCGCGAGGTGATAAAGCTCGAAAAGTCGAGAATACAGAAAAAAGGCGCGGAGGTAAACTCCAAAATGGATATGGCCCCCGAGATAGAGCGGCAGATGTCCGAAATAATGCGTCAGCAGTCAATAAAGAACGAACTTTACATATTCTTGCTTCAGAAACGCGAAGAGAACGCATTGAGCCGTTCACTGACAGTTCCGACGGCAACAATTATAAACATGCCCGAAGCAACCGGCGGCCCGGTATATCCCCAAAGGTCGAAGTCTTTGATGACGGCCCTTGCCGTAGGGCTGGTAATACCGGCAGTGGTAATATTCATAATAGGGCTCTTCAATGTAACGTTCAAGGACAAGATAGATATTGAAAGGCTTACCGATATACCTGTGATAGGGGAAATATCTGAAAACGAGACTAAGGAGTCATTCGTCGTCAAACCGAAATCTACGGCACCCATAGTGGAACTGTTCAGGTTGTTGAGGAATAATATCCAGTCGATACTGGACACCCCCGAGAGGAAAGTAATATGCTTTACATCCACGACGACACAGGAGGGGAAGACTTTTATATCGAGCAATACTGCATTGAGCTTTGCCTTGGCGAAGAAGAAAACAGTTCTTGTAGGCCTTGACATACGGCGGCCGCAGATTCGCAGACTCTTTTCCATTTCCACCTCGAAAGGGCTGGTTTCCTATCTGTCGGGGAAGGAGACCGATCTGGATTCTTTGATAATACCTTCGGGTGTTTCGGAATACCTCGACCTTCTGCCAGCCGGACCGATACCTCCCAACCCCAACGAACTGCTTATAAATTCGTCCTTGGGGAGCGTATTCGAGTACCTGCGCGAGAGGTATGACTATATAATCGTCGATTCTGCGCCCGTTGGGATGGTGTCCGATACATTCCTCCTGACACAATATTCCGATATCAACATATATGTAATGAGGGCGAATTTCTCATCGAGAAAATATGTCGAGGTTCTGGAAAATCTTGTCAGGGAAGACAAGTTGAGACAGTTGTATATCCTTGTCAATGCCGTGAACATACGATCGAAGGTGTATGGCTACAAACGTTACGGCTATGGCTACGGTTATGGTTACGGCTCGCGGTACGGATACGGCTACGGGTACGGATACGGCTATGGCGAACCCGAGCCCCGGCAGAGGAAAAAACGTCCGTTCTGGCGCAAATGGGTATAAAAAACGTGATGATGTATAAAAACATGCGGGGTCTGAATTTATTCCAGTCCCCGCATGTTTTTTGAACGTAGTTCTTTTGCCGGTCAAGGCATGCCGAAGCATTCGTGCGATACCTCGTTTTCACGGGCGTCCCCGTTTTCATACGCGGATGTTCCCAGAAAAAGCCATAAAATAACCAGTGCTACGGCAATTATTACGCTTATCGTATTTTTTACCCTGTTATAATCCATATTTATCCGAGTATATGTGTTTGTATGAACTATAACATGCCGGAAAAGGAATTTGTTCGGATTCTTGTCCTTCTATTCAGGAATTCCATATTTTCCATGCCGCTTCGGCCTGGCCTGCAAGCATTTCCATGCCGCTTTTTACTTTTGCCCCCCTTTTTGCGGAGAGTTCCATGAATCTCGTAGTTTGCGGGTTGTATATGGTGTCGAATATTACATGGCGGCTGCCTATATGTTCATACGGTATTTCCGGCGCATCATCGACACGCGGATACATCCCCACCGGCGAAGCGTTTACTATTACAGTATACTCTTTCAGGATATCGGAGTTCAGGTCATTGTATGTTATGGCTCCGGCTTTGTGTGAGCGCGATACGAACAGCGTTTCCAGACCCATGGAATGCAACGCATGGTTTATCGCTTTTGAAACTCCCCCGGTCCCTAATATAAGGGCTTTTCTGTTCCATGGTTCGAGCATCGGCGAAATTGATTCCCTGAAACCGATTACATCGGTATTGTAACCTTTCAGCTTTACCTTCCCGTACGGGCTTCTTGTTATCTTTATAACGTTCACAGCCCCTATTTCCGATGCAGTGCTGTCTATCTCGTCGAGCAGCGGCATTACATCCTGTTTGTGCGGAATGGTAACGTTGAGACCGCGTAACGAAGTGTGGTCCCTTATTATGGCGGGAAGACAGGATACCGACTCTATTTCAAAGTTGAGGTATTCGGCATCTATGCCGCCGCGCTGGAACTTTTCAGTAAAATAACTTTTGGAAAAGGAGTGTCCCAAAGGGTATCCGATAAGTCCGTATGTATCTTTGCTCATCTTTATATCTTGTCTTTTTGACTTGTCTTATCTGTTGCCGTATTCCGATTTTAACAGGATATCGGACGCATCGTATTCGCCGCCCAATATTTTCCTTAAGGCATTCCGGTCTCCCGTCCTTTTTATATATTGCGCTATTATCCTGTAACCTGCCCATTTCCCGATCCTGTCGGGCGATTCCTGCCCGAAAAACGATGTGTACGGGGCTTCGTTAAGATATTTTGAATATATAAGGGGATCGGAGGAGTACAAGTGTCCCGACCTTACCATATACGACCATATCTTCTTTTCGTTTTTGTCGCACCATTCGGCCTGTTCGGGCGAGTAGTTCAATATCTCCGATATCTCCTTTTCCGGGAAAACGGAACTTGCCGCATATATTATCCCCCCTTCATATATAATGCCGTCAATAACCTGACGTGTCTTCCTGCCGTACGGGAATTCTTTGTACAGGCATGCGGTCAGGGCATCAAGCGCTATGCGGCTGCGCTCCCTGTTTTTCAACTGGTAATCGAAAACCAACCCCTTATATCCGGGATAGTTTTGTCCGAGGTAATTGTCAAGCGATATTGACAGAAGGGAGTCGGACAGTATTATGGACTGGGAAAAACCGGAGACGTGCGAATATATCGCAGGTATGCGCTTGTCCGGGAACAGCGATTTGTAGCGGACGAAAGCGCAAGAGAGCTCTTTTTCCGTCTCTCTCAGGTCGGGATAGTTCTCCACCGTTTCTTTATACAACTGCCGGAACGCCCCGGTAGAGGTGTAAACCGACTTCAGGTCCGAAATGAATTTTCCTGCCGAATCGCCAGGTGCGCTGCATTTTATTATTCCGGTTGCATATATGTTGAGAATCGAAGAGTACTCCTCTGTAAACAGGGCGGTATCGGCGGTGTCGTTTTCAAAAGAGTTCAACAAACAGAGGTCGAATCTTTTTATCTTTATCCTGTCCGATTCCGGCTTGTCCCCGCTGGAACAGGCGGAAAATGCAAAACAGGACACCGCCGCCAATAAATATAGTATCTGTTTCATCGGTCTGTCAAAATATGGAAGTCTGTCCCTGAGCACGTCTTCCCAGAAAAAAAGGCGCTGTTTTTTAGCGACCGCTAAGATAATAATTTATATCTTAAAAAACTGGGATTGGAAAATTGCCGGACATGGCAGGCTGTGTGCGGCTTACGCAAAATATCATATATCATGAAACTGGAAATATGGTAAATATTTCTATCTTTGCTTCATGACAGCGAAGATAAGCTGCACTCGGCAAAACCAATCCCTGTCGGGCTTGTTTCTGCCCTCATTTGCATTACTTTGCTGTTAAAGAAACAGCGAAGATAAGCTGCATTCGGCAAAACCAATCCCTGTCGGGCTTGTTTCTGCCCTCATTTGCATTATCTTTGCTTCAATAAAACATTTGCGGTAAATTTTCGCCATGTCGTACTGGTTTAAGAACGGATTTTATTATTACAGGTATATAGTTATATTTGTTTTTGCCATGTTGCTGCCGGGCAAGTATGTCGCCAGTGCGGCGGAGGGGGCGACTTTTACGGTTGTCCTCGATGCAGGGCACGGCGGGAAAGACCCGGGCGCAATAGGCAGCAAGATTAAGGAGAAGGATATAAACCTTGGTATTGTCTTGAAGCTCGGGGCTATGATAAAAAAGAATCATCCCGATGTTAAAATAATATATACGCGAAGTACGGACAAGTTTGTGGAACTGGTAGAGCGCGCACGCATAGCCAACAGGAACCATGCCGATTTGTTCATATCCGTTCATACGAATGCCGCCCAGTCGAAATCGGCAAGGGGAACGGAAACGTATGCATTAGGTCTGGCGAGAACTGCCGAGAACCTGCAGGTGGCAAAGCGGGAAAACTCGGTAATATTGCTGGAGGACGATTATACTACGAAATATGAAGGGTTCGACCCTACTTCGGCCGAGTCGTACATTATGTTTGACTTTATGCAGGGGACAAACCTTGAACAGAGTATAAACCTTGCAGCCCTTATACAAAGCCAGTTTGAAGACAATGCGGGCCGTTATGACAGGGGGGTGCGCCAGGCCGGCTTCTGGGTACTTAGGGCAACCGGCATGCCGAGTGTCCTTATAGAGGTGGGGTATATAACAAACGCCGAGGAGGAACGTTATCTTGCAACGGAGAAAGGGCGGCAGAAAATAGCCGAGTCGATATACAACGCATTCAGCGAATACAAGTCGGGGTGGAGCAGGAAACAGAATATAAAGGTGTCGTCCTCGAAAAACACGACCGATAATACCCCGGTTTCATCTGGTCAGAAAGGCGGGGGGAGTCCTGTGCAGAAAAAATCCGATAGGCAAGAGAAAAAAAACGATGTATATAAAATACAGATAATGGCCTCGCAGGACAGACTGGACGGTGCGTCATCGGCATTCAAGGGATTGTCGCCTGTAAACTATTACAGGG
Source organism: uncultured Bacteroidales bacterium (assembly GCA_949297125.1). Taxonomy (GTDB): domain Bacteria; phylum Bacteroidota; class Bacteroidia; order Bacteroidales; family G3-4614; genus Caccoplasma_A. Next base: position 4,944 of record CASFRS010000001.1, on the reverse strand, counting down.
AAAATGGTTTATATAAGTATACGTACGGAGAATTTCCCGATAAGGGTGCTGCGTCGAAAGAACTTCCGCGCGTGCGCAAACTCTTCAAGGATGCGTTTGTCGTGCATTTTGTAGCCGGAGAGAAGGTCGGTTATTGACAATAAATAATATCGCAATATGAAAAAGGTGTTTTCAAAAGAGGTAAAGATTGCAGTTACGGTTATATTGTGTGCCGTTATATTGATAATAGGGATAGATTTCCTGAAGGGTGTGAACCTGATGAAACCCGTCAATTATTACAATATCCGGTTCGACCGCGTCAGCGGACTGGCCCTTTCCGCGCCGGTGGAGATATCGGGGTATCAGGTGGGGCTGGTTAGTGAGATGACGTATAACCAGAAAACAGGAAAGATAGATGTGGAGATTGATATTGACAAGTCGATAGACCTGCCCGAGGGGACTTATGCCAAACTTGAATCGGATTTGCTCGGTACTTCCATTATAGCATTGTACACACCGTTGGATGCAGAAAGGAATCATGAGCCCGGCGATACGATTCCCGGGGTAATAGAGGAGGGGCTGATGGATTCCGTCGGCAAAGACATCCTCCCCAAAGTTACCGAGATGCTCCCCAAAATAGACAGTATATTGACAGGTATAAACGGTCTTGTAAACGGGCCGGAACTTGCCAGAACCGTTACGCGGCTTGATGCCATTACTGCCGATCTGGAATCGGCCAGCGGCGAATTGTCGGATTTTATGACAAACCGTTTTCCGGCTATCGGTAACAACGTTGATACCGCCGTATGTAATTTAAAAGGCGTAACAGCCGGGTTGAACGATGTAAATATAGCCGGTATAGCAACATCTGCCGATACTGTATTGTTGAATATAAAGGATATAACTGCAAAACTCAACGACCAGACCAATACGTTGGGTCTGCTGCTGAACGAGCGCGGCATATACGACGAAGTGCTTAATACGTTGCAGAGTGCCGATTCGTTGCTTATAGACCTTAGAAAGCATCCGAAACGGTACGTGCATTTCTCCCTGTTCGGTAAAAAGGACAAATAGGGCTGTTATCTGTAATTGTTCTAAATAACGAATTGGTTTCCGCAAAAATGGAATACCCCCTGTTTTATTAAATAAAGGGGGTATTTATATGCCGGTACGGGTGTCTTATATATGCGCGCATATTTGAGATGCTGAGATAATATGCTTATTATCAGCCAATTTAGAAAAACATCGTATGTTATTAAACATAAATATTGGCAGTAATTGTAAATTAATAGGAATCAGTACGATACAAAAAATGCATAACATCCAAAAAAATAAGCGTTTTTTTTTTAGGAAAAGTTATGCAACCTTTGTGTCTGCTTAAAAACAAGGGTTTGGAATTAGATTGTAAAAATGGCGTTCAACAGTGAAGAAAAGTGGGGTCAGTGTCTGGCCATAATCAAGGACAATATAGGCGAACAGGCTTATAAGAGCTGGTTTGCCCCTATTACCGTTTATGGCTTTGAGGAGAATACGTTGACGCTTGGCGTTCCCTCTTCGTTTTTTTGCGAATACCTTGAAGAGCACTACCTGGATCTTATAGAGAAGGTGCTTATGCGCGTCTTCGGCCCCGGTATAAAGTTGATGTACCATGTAGGCATAGTAAAAGAACCGAGTGCGTCGATAGATATTTCGGCCAAGCAGCAGCGCAGCGGCGTAAAGTTCTCGAAGAACATTCCCGATATATTCAAGCAGAATGTCTATGAAGACCTGGACCCGCAGTTGAACTCAAACTATACGTTTGAGAATTTTTATCCCGGTGTCAGCAATATGCTGGCAAGGACCGCCGGGCTGACTATATCACAAGCTCCAGGAAAGACTGCATTCAACCCGTTGTTTATACACGGGGAGTCCGGGGTGGGGAAGACCCATCTGATGCAGGCGATAGGGCGACAGATAAAAGACTGCAATCCGCATAGCAGGGTCCTGTATATATCGTCCCATCTGTTCCAGTTGCAGTTTGTTAATGCAACGCGGAGCAATACTGTCCCCGATTTCATCAATTTTTATCAAAGTATCGACGTATTGCTTATTGACGATATTCAGGATCTGGCAGATAAAACGCAGACACAGAATACGTTCTTCCATATATTCAACCACCTGCACCAGAACAGCAAGCAGTTGATTCTTTCAGCCGACAGGCCTCCTGTTTCATTGGGCGGTATTCTGCCGAGGCTTATCTCGAGGTTTAAATGGGGTTTGTTGGCAGAGGTAGAGCGTCCCGATTATGACTTGCGGTACAATATCCTGAAGAATAAGATAAAGAGGGACGGGTTGCCTATACCCGACGATGTAGTTGAATTTGTGGCCCGGAACGTATCGGATAATGTCCGGGATCTGGAAGGGATTCTCGCTTCGTTGATGTTCAGGGCAACGGCAATGAACAGGGAGATAAATCTCGACCTTGCCGAGAAGGTACTCTCCACAAGCGTAAGCATAGAGAAGAAACAGATAACCATAGAGCTTATTCAGGAGAAAGTCTGCGATTATTACAACATGGATGTCAAACTGTTGCAGGCAAAAACCAGAAAACGCGAAATAGTCCAGGCCCGTCAGATATCGATGTATCTTGCAAAAAAATATACCGATTCCTCTCTTGCAAGAATCGGTTCGGTGTTGGGGAAAAAAGACCATGCAACTGTTCTGCATGCTTGCAAGACCATATCGGATTTAATGGCAATAGACAAGACAATCAAGTCGAATGTCGATGAAATAGAAGCCATGCTCAGGAAGTAATCCGGCATGGGCGGGGGCGGACAGGAGAGGCGGCAGAAAAGAGGAGAGAAAAAAGAAGTCGACAATATAAAACGATTAAGACGGACGGCATACCTTATACTGCCGTCCGTCTTTATTGTATATATTAAGATGATGAACCCGGTTACAGGTTAATCTGTTACGGTACGGCAGATTGCTGTCCGGCCTGTTGCAACATCTCGCCATATTCCGGAATATGGTCTATGAACCGGCATTTGCCCGAATCGTAGTCTATGCTGCAGCAGTAGTGGTTCATGCCGTTGCTTACAATAAGGAACCGGACACGTAATACTATATTGTATCGGGCAATCTGATTGAATACCTCCTGCGTTATATTTATGTCAGGGGCCTTGTACTCAATTATTGAACATGGGTTGCCGTAGCTGTCGTAAACAACTGTGTCGCAGCGTTTACGGCATCCGTTCAGATTCAATGATATTTCATTCCCGATTCTTCCTTCGGGGTATCCCTTATGGTTTGTCAGATATGCAATGAAACGCTGTCTTACAATCTCTTCCGGCGTAGCGGCAACGAACTTTTTGCGGATTTTGTCAAATATATATCTGCGTCCGTTCTCTGTCCTGTATTTGAACTCGCTTTCCGGTAACGCCAACTCTTTCATTGAACAGAATTTTGATTTGCTACAGATTGCGGAATTATTTAATTTTACCTCAAAGTTAGAAAAAGCGGTCGTATCTCCAATAGATGCTTTCCTGCAAAATGAATTATGGCACAAGGACAGTCTAAATACCTGGGAGTTCTTTCGGATATAAAAAAGGGAATATTCAAACCCGTATATCTGCTGATGGGCGAAGAGCCTTATTTTATAGATGTAATAACCGATGCTATTATAGAAAATGCCCTTGACGATTCGGAGCGGGATTTCAACCAGACCATATTGTACGGGAATGAGGCGGAGGTGTCGTATGTTATAAATGCGGCCAAACGTTATCCCATGATGGCCCCCCGACAATTGATCGTAATTAAGGAGGCGCAGAATATGGACAAGATAGACGCTCTGATCTATTATGTCCAGGAACTTCAGCCGGCCACTGTCCTTGTCCTGAATTATAAAGGGAAGAACCTGAAAGACAGGAAGCTTGTTGCCGCAATAGAAAAAGTGGGGGAGGTGATAGAGTCGAAAAAATTGTACGACAGTCAGTTGCCGTCGTTTATAAACGATTATGTCGCTGGCATGGGTATGAAAATAGGCGTAAAGGCCGTGTCGATGCTGGCCGATTTCATCGGGAACGACTTGAGCCGTATGACTGGCGAGCTTCAGAAACTTAGGATTGTAACCGGCGGGAAAGAGATGATAACCCCGGAGATTGTTGAGGCGAATATAGGCATAAGCAAGGACTATAACAATTTCGAGTTGCTCGATTCCGTAATAAACCGGCAATATGACAAAGTTGCCGGTATTGTAAAGTATTTTGAGAAGAATCCTAAAAACAATCCTTTGGTTTTGACAATAAGCGTTTTGTTCAATTTCTTCTCAAACCTGATGGTTCTGTATTATGCAAAAGATAAGAGCGATGCCGGCATAGCAAAAGAACTTAACATGAAATCGCAGTACTATACCCAACGCTACAGGAAGGCATTGCAGAATTACTCGGCATTTAAATGCGTGGACATAATATCGTACCTTAGGGAATATGATGCCAAATCGAAAGGGGTAGGAGTTGCCCCGAATACTCCTGATTCTTCCCTGTTGAAAGAACTTATCTACAAAATCATGCATTGAATTCCACGCAATATTCCGTGTAGTATATCAGTCCTTTCTCTAATTTTTTACGGATTTTGTGTCAAACGACCTCGCTATTCAATGTAAGTCCCTTTGTTTTAGTTTGTTATACAACTAAATTACATGTTTAAACAAAGTGTATTTTAGTAAAATGCCCTCTTCCATTTATAAATCGGTAGGGTATTGATATTAAACTTTAAAAAACCTTTCATTAGTGTCCCGTTAAAATGGGACGAGTTAAACAATTAATCAAATAGCCCCGGAATAATAGGATTATATAGATCTTTGACATCATTGAAATTAGTCTTGTCGAACAGGTCACGCAAGAGGGTTTTGTCTGTCAATGATATGCTGAGAATTTGCAAAACTTCATAGGTAGAGCGTTTCAACTTCATATCATGTTGGACAAT